>JBGAVL010000180.1:0-12366 GCA_044228145.1 Obscuribacteraceae bacterium (SeqCode) | reverse complement strand
CGCGCCGCCAATAAAGCAATGCTTCATTGCCGATGGGAGTGATTGACTTGAATGAAATCTGAGGCGTAGGCTCATTCCTAACGATCTCCTCGTCAAGCATCGGACAGGGCAATTCAATTTCCGGAGGAAGGGCCAAGTCCTTAAGTTGATCGTAAACCTTGTCGGCAAAGCCGGGCATCACCGGCGGTGCAATCAAAAGCTTGGCGATTGTTTCGACATCAGCCGGCAAATCCATAAATCCGAGATGATTCATGTAAGTATCTACATAAGCCGGACAAGCGCTCATCAAGGGTACAATCGTGTCTCTATCTGCCACAATTGCAGGCACTTGCGAACGGTCTCTTCGAAAAACCCACTTTACTTTTCCTTCCTCTCTCGGACCTTTAGTCAAGGGAGCATTAGAAGCACTTCTGAAATAAGTTCGACCAGTGGCGACCAACTTATCGAGAAGCATCTTCACGAGTTCGGGGTCTCCGCTCAGAACATCGCCGAGGTACGAAGAGCTGAGCGCTGCCAGAGCGAACTGCGCAATAGATTCGTCGTCTTTTGTCGCTCCAAGTTCGGGCGCGAGATCTTCAAATGACGTTTCCACTACCTTCTGCAATCCGGCAGAATTCTTTTTTCCGACAAGATACGGAGTCAGCACAATAGAAGGAATGTTGCCGAAGCGTGATCTGTCGATGATGTAAATCACCGATTCAGCCGAGATTTTCTCCGCCTTCTCAGCATGAGCCGAGATGCTTCCCTTAATCTCATCAACCCAATGCTGCACGCTGCGCGGCAATTCCGTCGGACCACTGGAGACGAACTCAGTAAATCCATATATTGAACCCGCTTCTAAAATCAGCGCAACAGCATGCTTGCAGTAACTGCCGACCGGGCAACTGCACGATGTGTTGTTGATAAAACCTTTTTCGTTAGTCGAGACGCGCACTTGATAAGGCAGATCGCGAGTGCCTTGCACCGCACCTCGCAGCGTCCTCTGCTCGAAATCCACATCGAGTTTTACGACGGCGCCCTTGCTCTTGTATTCCAATCCGCGCGCAAAAGTGCGCTGCCCAAAAATGTCCGCAATATGCGAACTGGAAAACGGCAAAGCGTGGACAGACGGAAAATCAGGCATATTATTGCCCCGCGCAACGAACAACCGACAGACCGACAGACCGACAGACCGACAGATTCAAATATAACAAACTCCATCCTCCGCCGCTTGCGCAAATTTCCAACGTAAGAATGTTAAACAGTCGTCTGCGGCATCGCTCATCCAGAAATTGAGGATTTCTCAAGAAAATCCCTCAAAAGACGGGACGATGCTTTCATGAAATCGAATTTTTATCTATCTTGCTTGCCCGGATATGCCCTTTTCACTCCTTGAATGTCGAGCTTTGAGAGTCTGCCAGACAAGGCACAATAACACGGGCTCTTTTGCCCCTTGTAAAAGAAGAAATCAGGGAAGTGATAGTGCATTATCGAATTTTTGTCCCTGGGGCCCAAAACAAACGCCGAAGAAGATGGCAAAGCACGTAAATTCCTCTCGATCCAATCCCGGGTCATACGATTTGGTGGTCCGGAACACCAAGTAAAAACACCGGGGCGCCTGCCTCGAAAATCTTCCGTATACACGCCGGCAAGATCTTTCGTCGGCTCATATCCATCATCATCATGCCAGCGAAATTCTCGATTGCAAGCCCCGTCAGGCCGCTGATGCTCATGCAGAAAGCCTAAAGCATGGCCGAATTCATGGAGCACAGTCGTGTCCATTTCATCTTCCGGGCAATTCTCAAGGTCCAGATTCATCGATGCCTTGTTAAGTGGAAAAAGCTTGCGGTCAATACTGTCCTTTCCTACCGCCGACCAGCAGCCAGCCTCTTCAAAAGAGACACGAATATGGGCGACCTTAGTCGGCTCTGCCGGTGACCATTCTCGAAAAGCTCCGCCGGGCATCTGGCGAAACTTGAACTCGACATTTCCATATCGAGTCCACTCATTCGCCAGTTTCTCAACTAAAGCGCGCTCATCGTCGGACCCACCGTAAAAAGCCACATTCAAACTGGAGCCGGCCGGCCAAATTTTTTCATTGTCGAGAGCATACCTTGTCCGCTCCGGGTGGTATGACGTTAAATGCGGTGGTGTTCTCTCCAGCAAGAATGGTTTAATGTGATGTGCCGAGTCACTGCCCGATACAGTTTTTGCCGACAGTCCAACAAAAACCAGGATTGTGACTAATGAAAACACGCTTTTCTGTAGCAATTGCGTTAACCCTGCTGCTTAATTTAATCGCTCCGCCTTTCAGTGGCGCAACTCAGAATTCCGGTGATGCGCCTCCGTCGGATCTCGGTGCAAGAATATCAAACATCGACCAGGCAATTGCAGAGAGAAGATTCGTTGACGCTGCTAATTCGGCAAAAAAACTGGAAGACGCTCTTCTATTGAATGCCCAAAGTTCTGAATTGATAAAACTGGCGGATTTGTGCGATCGGCTTAGCAACACCGACTGCAATGAAATTACCGAGAGCGATCGCTCGGCACTCACGTCAAAGGCCGAGGATTTACTTCTGCGAGCCTGGAATGAAAACTCACGGACTGTACAGGGAGCCACGGTGCTTGGAAGTTTTAGCAAAAGCACACTCGAGCAATTGATACCTCATGTGTTAAACACAGGCAACAACGGAGCCCTCTCAGCAGATGGAGCATTTACTTCTTCAGAAGGCCAAATCAAGAAGATACTCGAAAACGCGGATACGATTCAATCCGATTGGATAAAAGAAGGCAAGACGAAGACACGAGACATCGTCATTTACTCGCACGGCGGGCTCATCAGTGAAAAGAAAGGACTGAAAACCGCACTGAGATTGCTACCTCTGTGGCTGAATAACCATATCTATCCGATAAGCATCGTCTGGCAATCGGGAGCCGCAGAGTCTCTATCCTACATGAAAGAGGACAGGAAATCCGCCGGTACGCAGGCAGGCTCAGGATTTGTAAGCTTCAGCCTGACGAAGCAAAAAATCATACTCTCCACCAAACTGGTTGAGGCAGCCGCAAAGAAATCGATCCGCCCGATTTGGGAGGAGATGAAGCGCAACGCCCTTGCAATCTCCGGAATGGTGGACAATTCTGGCAATCGGACAGACGGCAATACCGGCGGAATTTTGCTGGTAAAACATCTGAGAGAATACAACAAAAACTTCCCTGGCTCACTTCGCATACATCTTGTCGGACATAGCGCCGGCTCTATTGTGCTAGCGGGACTTTTAGAAAAATTGTCTGAGCAAGGGCTCGGCGTTGAGACCATGACATTAATGGCACCGGCCATAAGGATGGATGATTTCAACACACTGGTCTTGCCGAAGCTGAGTCAGGGAAAAGTAAAGCATCTGACGATCTTCGACCTTAACGATGAGCTGGAAAGAAAAGATCTGGCGGCGGTCAAAGGCGTAGCGTACAAGGGCTCTCTTCTCTATCTGGTATCGAGATCTCTTGAGGGAAAGGCAGACGAGGGAAGTGAAGTACCATTATTGGGCATGAGTAAATTCCTGCTCAAGAATTTACAGGATAGAAGTCAAGAAATTACTCTCTGCGGCTCTGACTGCCGCGCCGAAGTAATCATCACCGATGCCGACCAGGTTGAATCTCGCTCTCATGCAAAGCACCATGGTGATTTCGACGACGATCAGACAACGTTGCAAACTATCGTAAAAGGAATTATCGAGCAATGTCAGCGATAGCTCTGAGAAGCCTCGCAACTCGAATATCGTAACTCGATCTCGGTCTCCTGGTCGGGGGCACCTCGAAATTCTCACACTTTTGTCTCTTGCTGTTGCCCTCCCCTGCCATCAGAGCACTGAGTCTGATTTGAGTATAGCGACCTATCGCTACAAGGGCTAGTTCTTCATTTCACTAGATCAACTCACCGCCAGCCGTCACCGGACAGCACCCAGCCGGCCCAGAATTTAGGGTCTTTCCACTTCGGCACCTCGCGTATCTCGTCTTGCGCTTTCTTCAGCGCCTGTACTTTCGACAACGGCTTTTCCTCGTCCCATATGTAGCCATAAAAGCGCTTCATCAGCTCTCGTGTGGCGTCGTCGTCGACACTCCATAGTGACATGAGTATGGTCTTCGCGCCGGCACCCATTATCGCTGAGCGCAGACCGATGATGCCCTGCCCGTTCATGCGCCGCCCGAGTCCCGTCTGGCAGGCGGAAAGTGTGACCAGGTCGCAATTCTTGAGATCCAGGCCAATCATCTCTTCTGCTGTCATCACATTGGGCAATTCGTCTTTACCTGAGGTTGCTACCTCGGGAAAAGCAAAATACAGTCCGCACTCGACTAACGGGCTGCGCGCAGTGGAAAGAAGACTTGCTCCCTCTACGACGCGAATGCCACCTGCTCTCAGTCCCCTCGTCGCCGACCGGCTGCCTCGATCACTGTCGCTTCCGGCAGCGCCGCCGGCTGCAAATCCATGCGTCGCTATGTGGGCGAGAGTGACAAGCTCGAGATTTTCCTTGACGGCGTCTTTGGTGGCACGCTCCTCAGGAAGATACTTTCTATCTATGCCCCTTCCCTTTGCTGCATCGTTGAGGGCGTTGATTTCAGCAAGAGCGCCACCCAGATCCTTCAGATTAGCCTTTTTGAAGTCCTTCAAGCCAGCGAGCATGATCGAACGTTTACCGCTTGCCACCTTCGCTTTCTCTGAACGAAGCGCAACGAACTCGCGAGGGCTGTCGACTTCGCAAATGCTTAGAGGCGCTGCACTGGATATAGTGGCAAGCGCATTCCACGGTACTCTCGCGAAAGCAGCTTCGGGGCAAAGCCAGACTTTTCTTATGGGAGCTACAGAGCCATTGAGAAAGTCCAGAATCTTCGGATTGTTGACCAATAGCGCTGCAACACGGTTCGTCAACACTTCGCGCTGTTTACTGCTGACACGTGCTGCCTCCTTCTCTGCATCGTCCTCATCGCTCTCGGAGTCGCGGGCTTTCTCGAATTTGTCCCCAGTCACGGCAAAGCGCCACTCGCTTACAAGCTTTTCTATCGCGGGCTTGTCCATCTCCGGCGTGTCTCCGAGATCGAAAAAACGCGGCTCACCGCCTTTGCCTTTCTTCATTGCGACGGCCGCGTAGCGCTCGTTATTCGCCTTGAATGGCTTATAAGGAAGAATATCGATAAATGCTTCATCTTCCTGCAATTGCTCGCGCAGCCAGTCAGCGCCGCCCTGAATTGGGTCTTTTAGAGACACGCCCGACTTTGTCGCAAGCTCTACCTCTAGGTGCTCCTTTCGAGCAGTAAGACTATTGCTCCTTTGAAAAGCTTCCGGGTCTTTCTCGCGGACAGATTGAGCCTTGTTGGTCAGTCCAGATAGCTGGCGCCTTATTGAAAAAAGCTCCTCGACAAGGGGTTTCAGCTCGGGGTTATTATTTGCAACTGAATTAATGGCTCCCTTTCGCCTGAGTGACTCGAGGAGAAGTCCCTTCCACTTCATACTGTAGCCATAGGCAGAACTGAGAGAATCGCCGTTTTGGCAAACACTTAGCAGCATGTCGCGCTGCTGTTTTGCAATGGCAAGAAATGCGCACTGCTCTCCGAAGGACAGCTGTGGGAAGACATCAGCAACATATTTAGCAATCTTTGCAGCAGCCTCGAGAGAGTATCGAAGCGATAAACCATCATCGCCAGCATCTTTCTCAACCTGAGCCAGTCCACTAAGATCGCGGGCTGAAGCTAGCGCGCCATCTGCGGTCGGATCGAGCACATTTCTGCTAAGCGCCGCCCCAAAGCAACGACGCGCTTCACTCACGTCGCCTTGCTCCAACAATGCATATCCGAGCAAAGCCGAGGCTGTTGTGAAGACGTTCGGATCAATGTCTTCATCACTCTGATGACTTATTGCTAGTGCTTCGTTTAACTTGGCTTTCGCTTCGACAGGATTGTTTGCGTTTAGCAGAGCATTCCCCAAAAGTACAAGGCCGGAGGCGCGCTCGTTCTTGCCGATAGTTGGAAAAGAGAGAACTTTCTTGGAATACTTGATGGCATCATCTGGCCGGCCCAACTCGGTGGCGCATTCAGCCAGAGCTTGACAGCAAGCGATTAGCTCTGTGCGTTCAGCACCGAAAGCCTTTTCACCTAAACCCAATGCACTGGCGGCAAAGGTTTCCGCCGGATGGTAATCGCCTTGTTCGATGTTCAATCGAGCAAGAGCTAACTCGCATTTAAATCTTGCTCTGTCGTTGTTCGCGGAATTTGCTATATCGGCGGCATGCTCAATAAGCTGTGTTGCTTTCCCAAACTGACTTAGGAGACGCCAAGAAGTAGAAAGCGCAAGCAATCGGTCGACAGTCGAGTTAGTTGCGGGTTCAAACATTGCCGGCGATGCCACTGACTCTTCCAATACGCAAGGCTTGGCGAACCAGCACTTTTCAGATAACTCAAGGGCTTCCTTAGCTCTAGCGTCATCGGAGACAGATGCTAAGACGTTGCTGAGGCAAAGGAGACTGTCCGAAGCGAACTGGAGAGACCGAACCTTTCCGCCCAGATAATCTTCAGTACGTTTCATTGTTTCTTGGAGTTGATCATTCTGAGCGATCTTATTTTTGTCAACATCGGTGCCAAGCAAATAAGTAGCAAACTGAGCAAGGGGTAGCATTGCCTTTTCGGCCTCTTCTCTGGTGCTACCACCCAGGGTTCCAAATGCAATGCCAATTTGCATGAGTGCCTCGGCTACCAGAGGGCTCTGCGAGCCAAACGCATCTCGGCGCAGTGAAAGAACTTTCTCAAAGTCTTCCATCATGTTCCGGTCCTTGTGGCAATTTAAATCGTTGAGAACTGATATCTCTAGCACATCTGCTTGCCGAGCTAAATCTACTTTAGATGTGAATTGAGCACTCGCCCTTTCAAATGAATGCTGGAGTCTAAGAAATCGCTGTGACTCTGCCAGGGAGTCAAAAGTGCTTCTCCTCTTTGACTTTCCGGCAATGTCCGTGCTTCGCCGATACAGGATTTCAGCTTCTGTGTATCGACCCATAATCTGGAGCAGCGAGGCCAGATAGTTGAGCGAAGTCGCCACATGCGGGTGCTGACCACCCAGTTTTTTTTCCCTCATCATCAATGTCTGTCGAAAGAGGGATTCAGCTCTGTCAAAATCGCCAGCGTATTGAGAAATTTGTGCAAGGCTGCTTAGAGTAGTCGCAATGAAGGGGACGTTTTGATCGTCTTCATGATGGGCAAGGGAAAGGTTGCTCTCATACAACTTATTCGCTTCATCCAGCTTTCCTTGCGCTGCCAGTAACCCTGCCAGATTATGTCTTATCGTCGCTAGTTCTGGGTGTTTATCTTTGTAGGATTTCTCCAAAATCTCAATTGCATGTTTGTAGAATGTTTCTGCTTGTTCGTACCATCCCCTCGATTCATACAAGCCAGCAATATTGTTAAGTGAAACAGCAACACTAGGGTGAGTATTTCCTTGACACTTGATTGAAAGCGCCAAACTACGCCTGAAGCTCGCTTCGGCTTCGGGGTAACGTCCTTGCAGGCGGAACAGTCCACCCAGATTGTTCAGCAGGGTCGCAACATAAGGATGATCAGTGCCAAATCTGGTCTCTAGAATACTGAGACTGCGCGTGAAAATGGGCTCGGCTTCAGCATAAAGACCCATGGATTCATATAGACCAGCCAGGTTGCTCAAACTGATTGCTAGCGCCTGATTGTCCGGGCATTCACCATCGCTGATAATTTCAATGCTGCGCTTATACAAAGGCTCTGCTTCGGAATAACGACTCTGAGATTCGTATGAAGCAGCAAGATTGGCTAGCATTGTAGCAACCAGAGGATGAGTTTTCCCGAGTGCGCCTTCTACAATACCGAGACTGCGCTTATAGAGTGGCTCAGCCTCGGAATATCGGCCGAGCGAATCGTATAGAACGGCAAGACTATTCAGAGAGTTCGCAACATCCGGATGGTTATTTCCCAAGGAAGCGCTTCTAATCTGCAAAGCAACCTTAAATAGCTGCTCGGCTTCCGCGTACCGCGCTTGAATTCTGTACATCCCCGCAAGATTGTTTATCACTGAGGCGACTTTCGGATGTTCCTTTCCGTAGTGGCTTGACAGTGACTCAATGCTGACTCTGTATAGCGGTTCCGCTTCCGAGTATTTTCCCTGAATTTTCACCAATTCGGCCAAGTTATTTACGGACTCTGCTACATCCGGGTGTTTTCCACCAAGAGCTTCTGCTTTCATCTTGATGCTGGTCACGTAAAGTCTTTCGGCCTCAAAAAGCCGGCCAGTAGGTTCGTACACCGAGCCTAGATTGTCGAGGTCTTCAGCCACTTCCAGACTGCTCTTGCCGTGCAGTTTCAAATCTATGTCGAGGCATCGCATATATAGCGCCTCGGCATCCCGATACTGACCCTGTTTTAGGCGCACGCCACCAAGCCAAGAGCAGCAAAGCGCAATGTCTGACTCGGCTGCCATGTTGCTTTCTGCATTGTTGAGCGCTCGAAGGAAGGCGTCCGCAGCGTCTGCGTATTTAAAAGCATTGTGAAACTTGATGCCGGCATCCAAATAAGCCTTCCAGCCGTTCTCGGCCGCAAGGCAATTCTGAGCGCAAAGAAGCGCGGTCAGGCTAAATGCAACAATTTGCTTTTTCATTTGGTCCAGGTTATTCCAAAAAACCAAGCCCCAGTCGCCGCGCATGAAAGTATCACACTTAAGAGCGCTATTCCATGCGAAATTGCCGAGCGAATCAAGGTCGAATTACGCCTCTTTGGCACGACTTGCCTGCAACGCGAGCAAGTCGCGAAGATCAACAAAAATCCCGCGCAAACAGGAGAGCTGTTCTTACGCTGGTAGTTTAAAACTGCCAAAATAAAGCCGCAGAGAATCGCAATTTCTGAAAGCAACCACTAATTTAGTGCAGGGGAAAAAGCACGCCTCACACCCCTTGCAGCATGGCTGAACCTTTACATCGATCGTGACTACCAACCCGTCCATTTTATCCTTATGTCTATCGCGCACATTTAATTTCAATCGAACCCTGTGCTTACAGAGTAGATGGGTATATTGTAAGGCACTGTATCAAACGCGTAAGCAATGACAAGTAGAATTGGAGGTAGCTTCGATTGACTCTCAGTTTCGTCCAAAATTGCAGGCGCGCCGGGGTTGCCGCCAGTGCCCTGCTTCTCTTCAGTGTCTTCCACCTGCCACTCTTGCCAGCATCGGCGGAGGAAAGCTGCATCGGCTTTGTCACATACGCAAGTGGACGTTGGACACAGATAAAACCTGATGGCACAAGCGCTCCGTTGAAAAAATACTCGGCGGTTTGCGACGGAACGCTGCTGAAAGCTGCTTCCGAATCGGACGAAATCGAGATTAAATTATGCGATAGGCAGACTGTCTCCCGTCGCGGCAACAAGCTGTCCGAAAAGCCCGTGCAGCTAAAGAAGGAATCTTATGACTTGTTTGCTAGAGCAATGAAGCTCTTTAGTGAGCATCCACAGGACTTCATCTCGACAATGGCCAAAGGCAGCTCTAGCCTTACAGATGCAATTGTTCTTTGCGATCGAGATGCAACAGATCTTTCGGAAGTGTTTCAGGCAATGAGCCCCGGAAAATATCTTTTCAGGCTGCGACCTGTCAATGGCAAGAGTGATGCAGAGAGAATTGGACCATTCACTGCAAATGTAAAAGCCAAGGAAAAGACTGTGGTTGCACTGGCAGAAACCAAATCTGGATTATTCGAATTAGCAACAATTGAAAGACGCCCGGGAAAAGAAGATGCTGTGCTTCAGAAGTGCTGGATTTTTCTGGTTGATGAGAAACAGCGAGCAGATGCGGCGAAGAAATGGAAAGCTGCTGTGGATAAAACTAAGGACTGGAAGGAGAGACCCAATGCTTGCTCGCGTGCTTGCTTCCTCAAAGCAGTGATGTTTTCTCTGGCTCGCGAGTCGGCCGGCAACTCCGGATAGGTTGGACAACTGGGTTGTCCAGAAAACTTCGATAGCACCGGCAATGAGTCAACTATGAGTTACCTTCATTCGCGCAGAGTTGTAGCTGGCAGCAATCGTTTCGACAAACGGAAGCTTTTCCATAGAGAGGGTGAAGACAAATTAAGGTCACTTCGCCTTAAGCTTGCCCTCAGTTCTGTACTGGCACTCTCGCTTAACATTGCGGTCCAGGCCGGCAATACGACTTCTATAGATAGCCAGAAATCTGACTGCGGAAAGACCGAAGTATCGCCCGACATTTCAACGCCGATTGCCGATGCTCTCTTTTCCAGAGGCAAATACGCAGAGGCGGCTCAGATGTATAAAACTCTCAGCAAAACAGTTACTGGGAGGGAAGAACTTGTAGCTATTTATCACGGAATCGCGCAATGTAAATTTAAGCTCGGAAAGGCAATGGATGCAAAAGAAGCGATTGATGAGGCCATTAAGTTGCTTGCGCAAAGGAGCCCGGAGGAATCGAGAAATCAAAGGGACGGAGAGCACGCAAAAGACAAAAAGCACGGGCTCGAGAATGTCGTCATTTCAGTTCCTGAGTGTGACACTGTTGTTGCTCATCTGCGAAGAACCAATCCGTCAATAGACATTGAGCTACTTGGCGATATTTCTCTCTGGTATGTCGTGCAGAATGACAAACCGAGGGCTTTGCAGTCAGCTGAGATGCAAGCGCGGATGTATGAAAAGCGTATTTCAAAAACTGGTAAGCGACTGAGTGAGATCTGGAGCAGGGTGTCTGACCTCTATCGGCTTTCCGGCAAGTTTGAACCAAGTATGATGGCTTCTGAAAAGGCCTGGCATGCATTGTCTAAGTCTGATCGAGATTCGGAGTTCGGCGCCAATACTGCGGCAAGTCTGGGCCTGGCGTATTTCAAGTACGGACGCCTCGACGCTGCTATTGCGATGTATCGAATCGCCATTGCCGGTGACGCAAAGTACGCCAAAAAGGAGACATACGAACGAGCATCGCTTCTGAACAACCTTGCCAAAGCCTATGCTCTGAAAGGCCGTTTTGAAGAGTCGGAAAAAATCTACAAGGATGCAATTGCAATGCAGGCACACCTTGCAGGTCCGGATAGCTCACCTACAACATGGCTTGAGGACAACCTGGCTATGATGTATTTGTTGAGCGGAAAAACTTCTGCAGCAGAGTCGCTTGTTGAGCATGCCTTGAGGTGCCGGTCGAAAGACCCGGGGGAAAACTCAGTTGACTATGCCATCAGCCTTAACACCAAGGCGATGCTGGAGTTGAAGAAGAAGAGTCTAGATGATGCAGAAAATTTTGCTCGCCGGGCAATCAACTTGCGGATTAAGTTACTGGGGCGAAATCATCCGGATCTCACACAGAGTTTGAATACGCTTGCCGAAGTGTTACTGGCAAAAGACAGGTATTATGAGCCGCAGGCACGACTTCTAAGAGCGAGGCAAATATGCTGCGAGCAATTGTCGAAGTCTCATCCGGAGTATCTGCGCACGGTCTCCGACCTGGCGAAATTGCCGAAAGAGTTTGATGTCTACAAGAAGTACGAGGGGCGTATTGTTCCGAATGAGCCTCCGTTTCAACTCATGAGCGACGGACGAGTTGCTTTCAGGAGAGGTGATTATGAGCTGGCAATTGCGCTGTTTCAGACATGCCTGGCAAATTACGAGCAGCAGCGACCTGTGGATTTTTATATTGGTGGTTGCGTAAACTGGCTGGGTGGAGCGCTAAGGCTAACAGGAGATCTGGAAGCTGCGGAGCAGCTCTGCAAAACATGGCTCGCGAAAATTCCTGCACATGGAAGCAAGAATTTGAGAGATCGAGCGTTAATTGGCATGGAATTGATATCAATTCTTCAGGAGAAAGTTGATGGTGACTCCGCCAAAAAGATCGCAGATGATCTTATAGCCGAAAATGACAAGCTGCTTGGACCATACAATGAAAGCAGCAGCGAGCTTGCGGTTGGTCTGGCAGATATGTATGTCGGGCTGGGCAAGCCAGAGAAATCCATCGCGTATTACAAGCGAGTGCTAAAGCAGTACCGCAGGCAGTACTACTCGCATGAAGACTCCGTGAAAAATCTTGAGAAGAAGCTTGCGAATGCGAGCTTCTCTGCAGGAAGTTATGAAGCTGCTGCCGGCCATTTCAGAAGTGTTTACGAGGCCGAGTCTGACGACGCCAGGAGAATTGACGCGCTCGACCGCTTTACGGAGTGCGTAGAAAAGGGAAATTTAAAGGCATGGAAATCGGCTCTTGGTAAAGCGTGGGAGGATCTTTGCAGCTACAAGACGCCCAAAGGAGTAGTCAAACACGAAGCTCTCCTTCGCGCCACGCGTTATTTCTGCGATGCGGCGGAAGGCGGAGCAAGCGTAGAGAATAGTGCAGCCGATGCC
>JBGAVL010000017.1:0-35790 GCA_044228145.1 Obscuribacteraceae bacterium (SeqCode) | reverse complement strand
CCTGGCCGGTCTTCTATATGTATACGTGCCGTTTCGGCTCGCAATCATGCACGAACAGGGCAGATACATCATCGCCAATCAGGATGGACTCGGTCTCCCTCCTATTATGGGCGGTCTTGTCACCTTACCCTGGCTGTCGTGGTCAGATATAAGGGTGGCGGATGTAATCAATAAGAAGGGAAAACCACATTGGATCGCATTAAGGGTTGCAAGCGGCTGGTATTTTCGATTGAGACTTACCGACTTAACGGATCAGGATATCGAACAGATTTTGCTCGCACTGGAAGCCTGGGGAATCAATGCGGTTTGGACTGACGCTTTGACCAGCTTTCACGACAATTTGCAAAACAGTATTCGAGGCATTGAAGGCAGTTCAAATACGCTGGAATTCAATGATGAGCTGGCTCGCCGTTTTTCTGCCACCAATTTCATACCGCTTGAGCCAGGGGCAAAACTTCGCAACGGCACAATAAAGATCAAACGCCAGATCGCATTCGGTGGATTTTCCGCGGTCTATGAAGCAGAAGACGCTCCAGGCGAAACAGTTGTTATGAAAGAACTTGTAGTTGCCAAATTCGACAACGAAGAGGCAAAGCAAAAGGTAAACACACTTTTCTCAAGAGAAGCCGAGTTGCTCGCACAACTCGATCATCCCCAAATTGTAAAACTGAAAGATCACTTCACTGAAGACGGCCGCAAATACATGGTGCTCGAACATATTTCCGGACGCACCTTGCGAGAAGTGGTGCGTAGCAGTGGGGCCTTGAAGGAAGATGTCGTCCTTAAGATCGCGCTGCAAATGGCAGGCATTCTCACTTATTTGCATGGACGCAATCCACCCTTAGTCCATCGTGATTTCACACCAGACAATATTGTTCTGCACAATGACGGAACAATCGTGCTGATTGATTTCGGCGCAGCAAATGAATTTCTCGCTGAAGCCACAGGCACACTGATCGGCAAGCAGGGCTACATGCCGCCTGAGCAAATCCGGGGAAAAGCAGAACCATCCAGCGATTTATATTCGATGGGTGGAACCATTTACTTTCTCCTTACGGGACAGGATCCTGAAGCACTTTCCTCGTGCCATCTGACTTCACAAAATGTCTCTCCCGAACTCGTGCAACTCGTGAAACAGTTGACCGAGTTATCTAAAGACGCCCGCCCACGCACCGCCGGTGAAGTCGGCAACAAGTTGGTAGAAATATCCGCGCCACTTCACTTGCTGAAAGATTCCACGCAGAGAGCATAATCGGAAACAGACGCATAATGAGCACGGAGCCCGAACTAATTCTTGACTGCACCGATTCGATGCTCGAGTCATATCGGCGCTATCAAAGTACGGGCGATCCGACCTACCTTCCAGACAATTGGAAACAAGATCCGGACTTTCTGCATTCCTTGCAGGAAGCTGAAGATGCTGGGCTCAAGCTCGTCGCTGCAAATCCCGAAGAAGAAACCGCCAATGAAAAATGTGATGACGTTCCTCCGAAAGTAGAGTTTAAAGATGTAGACGACTTCGATTACGAAGCTTACATGGCCAAATTGACTACACCGCCTCCGCCAACTCCTCGAAAAATCGACGAAGTGCTGATACCGCTGTGGCCGCACACAAATAACTTTGATGATAAACACGCCGAAAACGCCAAGAAAATTGTCGTTGTATTTCTAATCGTCTGGGTGGGGGCAGCGCTCTGGCATTTCGTGCACCTGCTTAACTCCGGCACCTATTACTTTCTCAAAGTTGTCGTTCTCGGTCTGGTTCCGCTTTACGCATTCACGCAGGGCACCACTCACATCCTGTTTACTCCAAGAGGCATTAGTTTTCAGAGCCGCCTGGCAGGCAGCGTCAGTCCTAGATGGAGTATAGGCTGGGATGATCTGGCTGATGTCTATATGGAACAGCCTGCGCGCGGAACTCTCCTTGACTGGAAGCTGAAATTGAAACAAAGAAACGGGATTACACACACGATAAGGCTTTCCAAAATTGCCACGCGTGAACAATGGCACAATATAACTGACGCGCTCAACAAATGGTGTCCTATTCAGTGCCGGGGTCTCGACCGAGATATATTTGACTCGCTTTCGTTGAGTAGACAGGACCCAACTTATACGACTCTATGGTTGCAGGCACTTTCTTCACCGCCCAAGCGCGAGCGCTTGCAGCCGCTAATTGAAGGTGCGGTTCTTCAAAACAGCAAGTACGAGGTAGCAAAGGTAATTGGTGCCGGTGGGCAGGGCACGGCATATCTGGCGAAACTGAAAGACGGAGAGCAGGTTGTTCTAAAAGAATACATACTCCCGGTCTTCGTAGATGCAAAAGTGAGACGCGAAGCCATCGACACGTTCAATCATGAAACCGAAGTGCTCAAGCGTGTTCAATCTCCGTTGATTGTCTCCCTTGAAGAGGCATTCATTGAAGACAATCGCGCGTATTTGGTTTTGGAATATGTAGACGGCCCATCACTAAAGACAGCTGTAGCAACCAATGGTGTCATGGATGAGAAAGAAGCGGTCAGGCATGCTCTGAAGATGTGCGACATGCTGGCACACTTGCATTCATTGACCCCATCGGTAATTCATAGAGACTTCACGCCCGACAATCTGATACTCACCTCGACCGGCGAACTCAAGCTAATCGATTTCATGGTCGCTCAAGATTCCACGGACAACATCGCCGGCACCGCGATGGGAAAACAAGCTTTCATGCCGCCAGAGCAACTGCGCGGCAAAGCCACCATATGCAGTGACCTCTATGCGTTAGGGGGCACCATCTTCTACATGCTCACAGGGCAATACCCTGAAGCGATCAGTCAGTCTCGCCCGTCTATGTTCAACAACCACGTCAGTGTAGAGCTTGACGAAATCGTCAACAAATGCACGGCTCTTGATGCTGCAGATAGATATCAGAGCGCTGGTGCAATCAAAGTCGATCTGGAAAAATGCGCGCGGGAATCGGTTTCACTCTGACAGAAGGGAACAATTTTATGGTGCAATCTTGACCAGAAATATCATTTCTTCCGACGTATTCTCATCAAACGAACTGCCATCCCAATCTCCCAACAAGTTCTCAACACGAAGTCCAGAAACCGAAAGCTTTTCTTCAATCTCACTTCGAGATTGAAAGCGAAGTTCGCTTGAAGAAATAAGCGTTTCGTCCGGGAATTGATATCGCAATTCAAATGTCATCCGACTGTTATCCATTGCTAAAAACCGTCTCGATTCGCGCACAATCTGCCCTGGCAATTTGAGATCAAATTCATAGTTCCACTGTTTCTCCCAATCAATGGCAGGATTCCGTGACTCAAAAACGGCGATGCCATCAGGCTTCAAATGTTCCCTCATTACTGAAAGCGTTGCGCAAACGTCAGCATCTTCAAGCAATACTTGAAACGCGTGCCCTGTCATTATGATCAGATCGAACAATTTGTCCGATCGATAAGTCTGCGCGAATGATTGAACCCATTCGACATGATTGCCAAAAGTTTTTCGACGCGCAACGTCTAGCATTGCAGCCGACGGGTCTACACCGGTAACATCGTGTTTTTTGGCAGCATAAGCATCACACAGAAGTCCTGTACCGCAGCCGAGATCCAATATGCTTTGACACGGCGAACCAGCCAAATTCAAGTAGAAGTCGCGATCTGCCGACCATCCACTATCAAGATCGTAGATCGCGGCAAGCCTCGGATTTTCATAATGGTTATCGGGCAATCAGAGCTTCCTCGACTTAGAAAACACATACCAAGTGCTTGCTATGGAGCTAGTTTTGCTGTCTCCTCTCCCAGGTTCCGCCGCTTCTTTCGCCGGACCCTGCACCGCCGCGCTCGCCGCGTCCTTCACCTGTTCTCTCGCCTCGTCCTTCTCCGCTCCAGTTACCCCGGCGACCTTCACCGGATGAGGCGCCAGTGCTTGGCGATCCTGTTGCTGCTGGAGGACTGTTTGTAGCAGCCGGCGGTGTTGAACTCGGAGGTGGAGTGGTTGGTGGCGGGCTGACCGGTGGTGGGTTGCTGGTCGTCGCAGAGTTGCCAGTGTTAGACGGCGGAGTGTATGTCTTCGTGGTGCTGCCGCTTGTCGAGGAAGCGCCACCAGAAGCGGTGCCACTGGAAGGCTCGCTGGAGCGCTTTATGGATTCATTGCTCTCTCTAAAACCAGCGCGGTTATTCCAACCGCCACGAATAGAACCTCCGCCATTCCATTCCCTGGTGTTTGAATTGCTTCGAATTCCATCCCCACGATTCCAGTCACGATTGTTTGAATCACCGCGGTATGAATCCCCTCGATTCCAGTCACGATTGTTTGCATCTCCGTGGTATGAATCCCCTCGATTCCAATCACGATTGTTTGAATCGCCTCGATTGTTCCAATCGCCAGGGCGTCCATCGCGCGGACTGGCACTGGTGTTGGCGTTTTTCCACCAACTGTTGTTCCAGCCGCGGCTGTTTGCATTCCAATTGCGATAGTGAGAATTTTCGTCATCGTGCATTTGAGCAGTGATGTCTTTGTCGAGCTGAGTCAGCATACTCATAAGGGAATTGCGTTCCCAACTACTGAAGCCGCCGATCCTATACTGCTGCTGCGCTCTGTCGACATTGTCGTAAGAAGTGGTGAGTTGAGCCATTTCTGCCCGCGTAATTCGACCAGATTGGCGACCTCTGTCGATTCTCTCTTTGAGACTGTTCTGATATGCATCTATTTCAGAATTGAAGTTGTTTGCTCCCGAAGTGTCGGCCTGCCACCAGTTGTTGCGCCAAGATCTCTTCGTCGGATCCCACATTTGATAGCGAGAGTTAACATCATCGTGCAGATAGCCAGTCAACTGCTTATCCAGATTGGTAAGCGAACTCATCATATTCATTCGTACCATTGGATTCATAGCTCTGTTGCCGAGTCCGCGTCGAATCATTTCAACGTTGTTATAGAGAGCTTGTAGGGAATTATAATTTGCCTGCGTGAGCTGACCTGACTGGCGACCGCGTGCAATGCGCATTGCCAGGTCCTGCGAATACGCTGCTATGTCGGCGTCCTTTGATGCCTGCGCGCTGGCTATGGTGATGGTCAACGGAATAGTCACGGCCAAAGCAATGAGTTTGGTCCACATATATAGATTTCTCCTTTTTCGCCATTAGCATGGACGTGAAAGTGCGCCAATAGTTACTGCTACTGACATCAAAAGACTCGCTGTCCCAATTTTAGACCAGTTGAGCGATCATTATCGGGCAATAGAATTACTGTTTGAGCTCACCCCGGTGGTATTTGAGGGTCCAAGGGATGCCCCATGCGTTCTGAAGACGCTATGAAAGAATCTATGTTCCATCTCGTACATTGACCCGCAAAACATGCCTTTTAGAGTTTTGCCGGAACCACTCCGGTTCCGGCTCTCGAAAAGCCAACCAATCAGGGGATGCTGCGAGGTTAAGCGATATATCCTCAACCATGCAATTTCAGAACAGCCACTGCACAGGGCGCATGGCGCAGTATGAAATTGATAGTGTGTCCTACGAACAATCCTTTCCCAATCTTTGGCTCAGCGCCCAGAACAATTAAGTCGATGTCGTTTTGCTGTGCGGCCAGAATTGCCGCCTGAGCGGGATGGGCGCTGGTACGCATGTGCCTGGATTCGAATTCGACATCAAGCGCCGATGCCAGTTCGCCAAGGGTGTTTTCAATCTCGCTGCTGACATTGCGTTGAATCTCGATGCCGCTCTGGGTAGTCTCGCCGTAAAGCTCATCGGCTTCAGACTCCGAAATCGAAAGACATGTGACTTTCGCATTCAGTGATTTGGCCAGTGAGATTCCAAATTCTGCGGCAGTTATCGATCGCTCGTTGCCGCTCACTGGCACGAGTACTCTCTTGATCTGACGCTCTTTGGAAAGGTCAGGCTCATATACGACCAATACGCGGGTGGACGTGTTGAGGATGACACCATCGACGAGCTGACCGAAAACAAAGTCGGCATCGCCGGGAGGTTCGTCAGTAGCCATGACAATCAAATCGTAACCACGATTGCCCTCCTCTGATATCTCCTTGAGAGGATCGTTCGAGTGAACAGTGCTTTCATATACGCTGACATGTTTCTTATCAACCGCAGCATTAATGCTGGCAAACGGCTTTTCCGACGGATGACTGCCATGTTTGACCCAGAGCGCAGTCGTTTCAACGACTTGCGTCTGACCAATGCTGTTCAATAACTTGGCGATAAAACTGTTTCGCCCTCTGCCTGAAGTCGGCCAGAGAACTCTTCTGATGCTACTGAGTATGGTGCGTGAGCAGCGCTCCTCTCGTTGCATTTTTTCAATTTCTTCGTCGGAAACTTTCACCTTGCTCATAGTAAACTTCATGAGCGGTGCTGCGGTCGCGGTGGAAAATATTGAAATGAAGATGACTATGGCAAACATGTCCTGGTTGATAATGCCGAGAGAAAAACCGAGCATGGCAAGGATCAAACCCAGAGAACCTTTAGTGTTGGCACCGACTCCGACCGAAAGAGACTCCCACTTGCCAAACCCGGCCAATTTGCCGCCGGCATAGCAAGATGCCAGTTTGGCAGCCAAGGTCGCCACCGTCAGCAGCATCGTTATTGCCGCCAGCCTCGGTTGCAGTAAAGAACTCAGATTGACGCCGAGCCCGCTCGAAGCAAAGAAAATCGGCGCAAAAAATGCCATCGTCACAATCTCGAGCGGGCGCACCACTTTGTGGTTGATGACAGGAGTTTGCGAAAGAATTACACCGGCCGCAAATGCCCCCAACACTATGTGGACGCCGAGCGCTTCGGTTGCGGCAGCGCAAGTCAGAAGCAGCACCACCATCGCTGTGATCAATCCATCGCGGGTTGAAACATGATCGCTTATCCAGCGGAGCATTGCAAAAAACACCGGTCGGCCGAAATACATGACCGCAAGAAAACCAATGGTTCCAAATATCGCTACAAGAACAGGGTTGCCTGCCTGGCTGTCCGAGCCGGAAAGAACAACAATGACCGCAAGCAAAAGACAGCACAAAAGATCGTGAGCCAGCGATGTAGCGACAATTAGTTGTCCAGCACCGAGCTTTAGCATCTTCATGTCCATCAATATTTTTGCCACAACAGGAACTGAAGAAGCGGCAAAAACAGTGCCCAGAAAAACAGCAAACGCCAGTTTGTTCTGAAGATCACCCATGAGCTGCGGCATAAGCAGGGACAAGACACCACCCACAAGAAGCGGTGCGCCCAACCCAATCAGCCCAAAGCAAAGGAGTGGCTTTCCAAGCCTTCTAAGCATGGCGATGTCCGTTTCCATACCTGTAAGCATGAGCAGGAAGGAAACTCCGATCCAGGAAATTACTTCAATCAGTCTTGACTGTGAGCCGTCGCGGGGAAAAAGCTGCGATGAAAGATCAGGGAAGAGCGCACCAAAAACAGTAGGACCGAGAAGCAGACCAGCAAGAATTTGTCCGATGATAGCCGGTTGACCCAAACGGACCATGGCCTCGCCACAAACCAGAGAGGCAAACAATAAGAGTGCAATCTCGACAAACAAGAGAAGGACAGAATGCTCACTAAGCCCGGAACTTCCACTATGTGTCTTGCCTTCAGCTGGCAAACTCGATTTTTCGCTGGACGCACCGGTACTTGAACTGGTACTGCTGCTGGTGCTAGCGCCTGACGCACCGGCGTTTGCCGAACGCATTTTCACAATCCGCTTTATCAGCTTGTCGCACCACTGTTGCGCAAGATTTTGTGGCGTTGTGCCAGCCTCGTCCGCATCAGCCTTAGTTACACTGCAAAGCACTTTATCCTTGAGATAAATTACAGGCACTCCGTCAAAACCGGTGCGCACACAAATAGCTGCAGGATCAGCTTCCGGATCATCAACGACACCCTGGATAGTGTCATTAATCAGTTGCGCACGTTCTATCGCCGACATCAATTTCGTATTCGAAACTGCGAATACTTTTTCCTGCCCTACGTAGACATCGCAAAATTCATCGGCAGCAAACGCCGGACATAGCGCGCAGACTGAGAGACAAAGGGAAAACAGCAAAGCGCATAAAGCACTTTTTGTAACCGGCCTGCGCGAACAACTTTTGACGCTGCGACGAATTGGCATTCTAGGAGACAGGAAATCCCCGGTCTCTCATCAGTGCATTCGTATCGACATCCCGCCCGCGGAAATTGCGGAAGGCGACATCAGGCGCTACGGAGTTGCCGACCATGAAGATGGTTTCTCTGAAGCGGTCGCAAGTTTTGCGATCGTAGAAGCCGCCCGCCTCCACGAATGCCTCAGAGGCATCAGCCGACATCGTATCCGCCCAGATGTATGAATAATATCCGGACGCATAGCCGTCATCTGAGAAGATGTGCCCGAATGCAGTCGGGCGATGGCGCATGATAATCTCTTTCGGACATTCGATCTCAGCCATCGTCACCTTTTCGAATTCATCCGGATCGATGGTTTTATCCGGAGTGGCGGCAAGATGGATCTTCATATCGTAAATTGCTGACGCCAAATACTCAGTGGTGCTAAAACCCTGATTGAATGTTTTAGCCTTTTCAATCTTCGCAACAAGAGCTTCAGGAATTGGCTGGCCGGTTTTGTAGTGCAGTGCGAATTTGCTCAACACTTCGCGCGTCAGCAACCAGCGTTCGTTGACCTGGCTGGGAAACTCGACGAAATCGCGTTTCACGCTGGTGCCTGCCAAGGAAGGGTACGTGACGTTCGACTGTAGTCCATGCAGCGCATGACCGAATTCATGGAAAAGCGTGTTGGCATCGTCCCACGAAATAAGTACCGGCTCGCCTGGTTTTCCTTTCATGTAATTGCAGTTGTTGGAAACAATCGGAGTGATTGGCTCCTTGAACCTTTCTTGCGTGCGGTATTCGCTCATCCACGCGCCTGAGTGCTTTCCATCGCGTGCATACGGATCGAAATACCACAGACCGATCTGCTTTCCATCGCGATGCACTTCATACACAGTGACATCGGGCTGGACGATGGGGACACCTTCAATTTTGACCATGTCGAGTCCGTAGACTTGTTTGGCCGCCCAAAACATGCCCTCGCGAATCTTATCGAGCTGCAAATATTGTTTCACTTCATTTTGATCGATATCATATTTTGCTTTGCGCACTTTCTCCGCATAGAAGCGATAGTCCCATGGCTCAATCTTGATCTTGGCGCCTTCTGCATCTGCAATTTTCTGCATATCGGCGACTTCCTGATGCACTCGGTTGATTGAAGCCTTCCAAACCCGCAACATCAAACTCATCGCCGCATCGGGAGTCTTTGCCATGCAATCATCGAGACTCCAGTGCGCATGCGTGGGAAATCCTAATATGCGGGCACGCTCTGTGCGCAATTTCAAAATCTCGCCGATGTTCTTTTTGTTGTCGTTGGCGTCATTGTTGTCGCCACGGCGCGTCCACATACGCCAACCTTTTTCACGCAAATCTCTGCGAGTCGAGAATGTGAGGAAAGGCTCCATCGATGAGCGCGTGTTGGTGATAACCCACTTGCCCTTCATTTTGTGCGCTTCAGCCTGCTGTGCCGCAGCTTCGCGCAAGCTGTCAGAAAGCCCGTCAAGGTCTGCTTCCTTCTCCAGAACCAGCGTGTACTTCTCCTCGTCAGCAAGTTGATTGTGACGGAAATTGGTGAACAACGTCGCCAGCTTTTCGTTAATCTCGCGGATGCGTTTTTTCTTGTCGGCGTCTAGCCCGGCGCCGGCGCGAGTGAACAACTTGTAGTAGACCTCTACGAGACGTTTTTGCTCGTCGGTCAGCCCGGAATTTTCGCGCGCCTCGTACACTGCCTTGATGCGCTGGAACAATTCATCGTTCTGAATGATTTCGTCATCGAACTTCGCGATCAGGGGGGTCATTTCAGTCTCGATCGCTTGCATCGTCTTATCATTCATCGTCGACGTGTAAATGCTGAAATAGCGATATGCGTTGCTAAGCGGACGACCGGCGTCTTCTAAAACGACAATTGTGTTCTCGAAAGTGGGCTTATCCTTCTGGCTGGTCAGCTCCTTAATCTGCGCACGCTTGAGATCCATACCTTTCAAAATAGAGGGCTTGAACTCGGATATCTTGACGAGGTCAAAACGCGGAAAGCCGTTGTGAGCGCCCGTCCAAGTATCAAGGAGCGGTCCGAGGGTGACGGTTTCGGCTAACGACTGCTGCAAACTCATAGCAAATCCTCCACTCAGCATGACAACGGCGGCACTGCCCTTCAGGAATGTTCTTCGATTCATTGGCACCTTGCTTGGACGGGGAGCGAAGGTCTATTTTCTCATGCCTGGCAAAGTCGTGCACAGATAGACAGCAACCTTCTAAAGGAGGGCTTTTACTGTTTTAACCTGGTCGTCACCTTCATTCAGCTGCATCCATCTTTCTGCAGCACGCCGCGCCACATCGCTGGCCGAATCAATTTTCAACATCTCGATAATCACATCCGGCAATCCTTTGCTGAACGTTGAAAGCCTCTCATTTGCCTCAGTTATCAGCTCGGCATCTGGAGCCAATCGCAAGAGATCTCCGTGCAACCATGTTATATGCCGATAGTGCTCCCAGGTTTCCCTGGCAAGCCTGATTGATTCCGCGTCGGGATTCGCTCTCAGTAACGCGCCCGCCAGGACAGGTACGCGGTCTACTGGAGATTGCTTGCTAAGTATCTGCTTCGCTTGCATGACGAATTCTTGCTCCGCCGGCTCTCCTCTCCGGTGCATGCTACTCAAAATACCGCTCAACGCCATGTCAGCACTTTGGGAATTAGTATGGTTTCGATACCACTCTTTCGCATTCAGAATGTCGTCAGCAGAACGCATCACGATCAGCAAATCACTGTAAATTCTGCCGTTGTGATCGTAGTCAGGGTTTTTTGCAAGCCACGCTCTTGCCAGCTCAACGACGCGTGGCAATATGTTTTTGTGAGCTTTCGATTTCCCTCGCATCATATGGCTGAAGAGCATCCAGACATTTTCCGCTCGCTCTTGATTGTGCTTAGTCCAAATGAAGATCTCCTCAAGCACTTCTGGTGATTCAGTAAAAGCTGCAACGCCGGACAGATCAATATCAATAGGGATATTAGTAAAGTTTTTCTGAATCCACCTCACTATTAGCTTGTTTCTTTCCACACTCTGATTTTCGTAGCCGTGCAGACCAGCCCAAACATGACTGCTTGGCTCAGCTTCAAATCTTCTCTCAATTGCGGCCAAAAGGCGACTTGGAACACGAGGCAGTTGAGATACAGCTCTGATAATCAATATCAACGCATTAACATCAGGATATGTCTTCACGTAATTTGTTGCCAGATACATGGCATCGTTACTTTCATACTTCAACAGCCACTTCCCAACCAACCTCGGAGCACTCTCTTGATTGGGAAATTGCTTTATCCACTGTCGAGCATAAGTCACCAGAATTTTGTCATCATGAATCTCCATCAAATCCATGATCAGCTTCCCGCTGCTCTCTTGCAGGCTCTCATTACGAAGTTTCTCAAGTCCTTCCCTGAGGAAGGTCTCGTTTTCGTCTTTTGTTCGATAGCAAGAACTCGTCAAAATTAAACCGGGCATCCTAAGGGCGTTGGTTGTACTTACTCAACTCTTGAATTACTCTCCTGTTATTCTCCTCAATTACTCGGGACCTTTCTTCGTTGGCCCTTTTTGCACGTTTGATCTCTTCTAACTGTTGTTCCATCAAATCAGCTTGACCTTTGGTTATTTCCACACTTGTAGTAGTGACTGTCTGTGGTGTGAGTATCGGCGTTGTGAAACCCTGCGGCATGGGCACGCCCTGAGGCAGCGAAACACCCTGGGGTAGTTGAGGCAGCACAGCACCTTGTGGGATGGCGGTGCCCGGCAAACTAAATCCCGGCAGCAATGGTGCAGGTTCTGCACTAGCCTGAGTACCTGGTGCGGGCTTATTCGCCGCCAAAAGATCCCTGGCCTCCCTGATCAGCTCTGTGCGAACAGCCTCATCTTTGATACCAGCTGCAGCCGTAATCGCATTCTGCGCTTGTCGCAAGGCCCACGGCTTTTGCTGAAGTTCAGTATGCAACTTGGCGCTCTCCAGCCACACTGTAGTTTTCCTTTCTGCGCTTGCAGTCGAGGACTTTTCATATTCCAGCAGTGCTTTATCATACAGGTTAGCTGCGGCATGCAAATTCTTTTCGTCCTTAGCACACAGTTTTGCTTCCAAGAAAGCAAGATCTCCTCGCACCTCGGATGATGGCTTCCACTTTTCCGCTAAAGCTTTTGCATCCTTAATAGATTTTTCGGCTGCCTTGAAATCAGAATCTTGAATCTGCGCCTCGGCGAGACCTGTCAGGGCAGATAGATAATCATCTCTATTTTGCTCTTTGCTTCCCTCAAGTTCTTTCAGCGCCGCGGTAAAATTGATCAATGCTCTTCCATCGGATTTTCCGAGTGAAATTCGCCCGAGGTATAGTCGAATCTGTCCAGTCGTTATCGCATCGTTTTTCTTCGCAGTGGAATCAAGCGCAGTCAAGAATTCTTGCCTCGCAGCTTCCCAATGCGTTTTACCGAGCGCGAATTCTTTCTTAGCGTTTTGGAAATGATCGACCGGCGTCAAACCTTTGAAAAGGCCTGCGCTATAAGCGCCAATCAAAACAACAATCACTATCAATGGAATTCCAAGCAATAAAGGATACGCTTTCGACGAGGGAGCAGATACAGCGCCTTCGTTCCTCAGGCTGGAAACCGACTGCTGCTTGAGATTAAGTTGCGACTGAGTAATATTGCGTAAATCGTCTGCATTTGCAGCGGGTGGAGCAGTCAACCTTTCTGATTGAAACTTTTCAAGTTCTGCAGCAACTTTTTCTTTTGCAGCGGACTCATTTTGCTTTTGCTGTTCCGGGCTGATTGAAGGTACAGTGTCACCGCGGATGATATCAGCAGTTCTTTTAATAACAACCTTCTCGAATTCGCTCGAATCACCAGATGCTACGTTTGTTTTCCACCGGTTGACTGGTGCTGCAGGGGGTCCGTCCTTGCCTGTTGCTTGAGTTTGAAACTGCTTAGCGTCCAGCTTTCCTTTGATGTTGCTGATTTCAGAGATTAGTTCTGCAGATGTTTGAAAACGCAATGCCGGATCTTTTTCCAAACACTTATGGATCATCTTGGCTATTGCAGATGCGGTCGGATCGTTGCTCGTCATTTCTGCAAGTGGCTTTGGAACTGTAGAGACGTGTCCAAAAATTGTCTGAAGAGCATTGTCACCCATGATGGGAGGAACACCGCTCAGGCACTCATACATCACACAGCCTAAAGAATAAATGTCAGATCTTGCATCGACCATTTTTCCCTGGCACTGTTCGGGACTCATGTAAGGCGGGCTGCCAAACACAGAGCCAGTCTTTGTAAGCTTCTGCGGATCAGCTTCTCCGTCGGTCAAGACTTTTGCGATTCCAAAGTCGACCAACTTCGCATACAAATCACCGTCGATACTCTGCAACATTATGTTGCTTGCTTTGATATCGCGGTGCACGATGTTTTGCTTGTGAATGTATTGAAGCCCCTTCGCTACTTGCTCGAAGATCTTCAAGAAAAAATCGATGTCAATCTTCCCTTCGGCGGACAATTTGTCCTGAAGGCTCTGTCCGGAAATGTACTCCATGACCATGTACGGGCTTCCGTCTGTGGTCACACCTATATCAAAAATTGACACCAGATTAGGGTGGGAGAACTGGCCGCCAGCCATGGCTTCGATTTTGAAGCGCTCGAGACTGGTGCCGTCGATAAGGAGGCTGGAATTCAAGACCTTAATGGCAACCATCTTGTTGAGATCGGGGTTTCTCGCCTTAACGACCACGCCCATGCCGCCGCGACCAAGCTCAACGACCACTTCGTATCGCCCGATCTTGGCAAGCGCTTCGCGTTCGGCGCCGTCCGCCGCTCCAGGCTCAGGAGCCATGGCATATTCCTCGTCTAAAACCGCAAATGCTTTGTCCCATCAAGACTTTCAGCCTCAAAGCACAGCTTTCACCCAGAATCCCCGAATTCCTATATATAGATATACCCGAGTGCCCAAATGCCGAAAAGAAAACCAGGCTTGTCAAGCACACAAAGAGCAAGAACAGGAGGAAAGAAAACCCTTTCTCACAGATCTCCAAGCGATAACCTATTTGATTTGAGGCACTACCAACATCGCCAAAAACGACTTGATGTTTTCCTTCATCACTTGCGGTCGTTTGTGCACTTTGGTCAAAACAATAGTTCCATTCATGCTAGCCAAAAGAACTTGTGCAGCAAGTTTTGCAGAAACATCCGAGCGAAACTCGCCCAGGCGAATTCCCTCATCAATGCACTCAGCCAGTTTCTGCTGATAGCGGTCAAAATACTGTGAAATGCGCTCGCGAAAAGCCGGAATAAAATCGCTGGTCTCAGTCGCCAAATTTACAAATGGGCAGCCCTTGTTGCAACACTCGGACTCCATCATGTCGGCCATGCCCTTCAATAATTTCTCCAGACGCTTACGTGGAGAAAGCGCTTTATTTGAGAGCACCGGATCTAGCATCTGCGCAAAGAACATGTCCGACATCGAATCAAGCGCGGCGAGACAGAGGTCTTCTTTGGATTTGAAGTGATAGTAAAAATTGCTTTTGCTAACACCGGCGGTGTCGAGAATGCTATTGATACCCATGGCCTCAAAGCCACGCGAAGACATCAGCTCAATCGTTGCCTCAATGAGCTTTTGCCGGCTGCCGCTAGTGGTATCCGTGGATGTGGGCATTCATTAACTCTAGAACCGTTCTGTCCTAAGTATATCTTAATTCTCGCATCGATCAAGAGGTCAAGCCTGGAAAAGCTCAGCCTGTGTAAAGTTTCAGGTTTGACGTCAGATTTCCCCATCCTCTAATGGTATCCAATTTGGGCCTTGATTAGGACCGACCGGTATGATTCAATCACTAGTACAGACCGGTCCTATCTACTATGTCCACCAACAATGAATGGAGAGAAATCAATGAGCAGTTCATGCGACCAAACACAAGGATCTGGCGCTTGCGCAGAGACAGCAACGCAACATGGTGGCGACAGCGAATGTTGCAACATGCCGGAAAAGCTGCTTTGCCTGGCCGATGAAGCCTGGAAAGAAGTCGTCAAAGACAAGATCAAGCAGGAAATTGAGAAGACCGCAGGTGCAAAACTTGATGCGCTCGCCAAATTAGTTGCGGAAACCAACCACAAAAAATGGACGCATTTAATTGAAGGCAAACAAAAGTGCGATCAGTTTAGGGACCAAGTTAAAGAAGCTCTCTTGTCGCTATCCAAGTAGTTTCTACGTGGAGCAATTGGAGCGTTGTTGCAGTTCTTCCAGTTCTCCCCGTCGGTATCCAGCAGAGAGAGCACCCCGGCTCTCTCTGGACTGGACCGATTGCGCCCTCGACCAGAGGAAGTGAGGATGGGACTATGTTCAAAAATCTATATCCCTTTTTAATTGCACTTTTGAGTTTTACCACCCCGGCATGGGCAGCCGAAGAGCTAGCATACTTGCCGACGCCGTCGGCCACATATGCTGATTTTGTCTCACCACAGGCGGTGCAGGTAAGAAAAACGCGACCAACCATTGCGCTGGCACTTGGTGGCGGTGGCGTGAGAGGCGCGGCGCACATCGGAGTACTCAGGGTTTTCCAAAGAGAGAATCTACCCGTAGACCTTATTGTGGGAAGCAGCATGGGAGCCATTGTGGGCGGCATGTATGCGGCAGGAGTGTCACTGGAAACTCTGGAAGAACTGTTTCGCGATCGTTCTTTATTCAAGGCATATACCCCTGTCTCCGATACATTGAAATTGATGACGATACCGAGCTCGATGCTGATGCGCTCAGCAAAACTTGCCATCGGTTTAAGGACAAACACGATCGGACTGCACTCAAGCAACAAAATCGCTTCCTTTGTAGATCGTCATGTTTCACCCTATCGGCGCAACATAGAACACGCTGAAATCCCCTTCGTTGCGGTTGCGACAAATCTTCTCGATGGCAAGCCCTATTCACTGGAGTACGGCGATCTTGGCAGAGCGGTGCAGGCTAGTTCTGCAATTCCATTTTATGTAAAACCTGTCGAGATCGATGGAAAATTCCTCGTTGATGGCGCGCTGCGCTCTAACGTTCCTGCAATCCAAGCGCGGCAGAGTCGTGCTGACATTGTGATAGCAGTCAATGTTGATGAGGATCTGCAAGACATCAAACCCGCAACACTCAGACGTGTGACACCATACGGCAATCGGATTCTGAGCATCATTCTGGCGGAAGTTGACGGGCACCACTCTGATATTGCTGATATAGAAATTCGTCCGGCATTGTCACCTATGCCAATTTACTCTCGCAGCGTTCGTGATGCCGAGCGAGCGATCAGAGCAGGCGAAGAAGCCGCAGAAAATGCCCTGCCGCAGATCAAACTGATGCTAAACAGCAAGCTAGCTGCCGGTGAGAAATCCCAAGCTGCAACCATGCAATTTTAGCGGTGCGCAAATCGGCAGGATGCCAGGTTGTGCCAAAAGGCTAATTTTTCGCAGGCAATGTTCGCACGAAAGCGATTGCTTTGGGAATCAACTTTTTAAGCTCACCTTCGTCGCTCCAGCCGTCCTTGGAAATCATGACCCAACCGCGCATCGGTTTGCCTGTCATATCCATGATCTTGGCAAAACTCTTCTTGCAGAGTTCCGCTGCGGTTGCATCACCCACACGCAAAATCAAGAAATCCCTCCAGATTCCAAAACACATATTGCCATTGAGCATGAAAACGATCCCACCGAACATTTTCCTTGGCTCTAAGTCCGAGCGCCCCATCATGAGCTTGCTGAGCAACTGTGCGAGATCCGAGTTGTATGGCATGTATCCTCAACGCTGGATTTTAAGACTTTCACAGTATAAATCAAATTTTGCACTCCAATTGCACGCCGGCGCCAGTATCATCCAAACGAGGCACCTATATGGCGTTGCAGACCTTAACCAATGAACGAAATATCCCGCATCACTACCAACCCGACAGTATCAGACATTGAGATTTCCGCGTCGCACCTACTTGCGACGGAAGTATACGATCACTCAAATCAGAAGACTCCCAGGCTTCAATCCAATGTAAGCAAGCAGTACGATGCCCAAAACAACGTACACCCCGAGGCACAACTGAGCCAGAGCATGGCAAAACAAAGTGATGAAGTGCAAACTCAAAAATACTACCGCCTTGGTCACACCGAAGACGAGTCGTTGGGCCATGTTGTACAAACATGGAGGCACGTTTTGAATGGCAACGCTACGAAGCTAGAATATCTTGAATTTGCGATTGAAGCCGGTGCTGCTATTGCTGCACTTCGCTTTGGCGTGAAAAAGTTTTGGCCAATGAAAACACTGCCTAAGTCACCGGTGTCCTCGGAAATTGATGACTCGATTCTTTCGCAAACATTGACAGGTGCACAGGCAAGAACTCATCCAGTAATGAGAGCGTACATTCGAACGCGCGAAGCTCCAACTATCGTCCCAAGATAAAGATTAATTTTGAGGATTGCGGGATTTCAGGGCGTCTTTGCGCTCAGCCATGGGAATCCTACGAATCCATGACCACAATTAGTCACAATTCGGTTGGATCATACGGTTAATCTGGAATCAACGTCGTACCTGCACCAATGGCACCCATGTGCCAGAATCAAATTCCAAAGTAGGGATTGGCATATGATCGAAAGTTTTTCCAACAGAACTGGCCGTCCTCCAGATACCAGCAGTCTGGGACAAGATCTCTTTGACAGAGATGCAAGGGCCGCACTTCCCGACACAGATGCGTTCGAGCGCTACAGAATCGCCAGTGTCGGACAGGAATTGAGAGGCAACCTGCAACCGTATGCCGCTGACGCAGAGGCGATTAGAGCCCGTCATGCCCAGGGTGCTCCTTCAAGCATGGATCACGCTTTACAAAGCAGCATGGCGCAAACGTATACATATGTTAGAGCATCATGGAATTCCGAATCCGCAAAGAAAGACAGCTCATCAGACTTCCTGGTCTATGCAATTGAAGGTGCAGCAGCGGTTGTTCTGATTCGGCTCGGTTTAAAACACCTGTCTAAGAATGGCATAAACATCTTCGGGGAGGCAGAAAACCTGGCAAAAGGCGTTGGCGCAAAACTCAATGCCAGCCCTAAGTCATTCACTCAACCTGCCGTTGTTGATCTGCCTCCCAATAGCGGCAATAGTGTGGGGCTCATCAATACACATCCATTGCCCAGAATAAGAACCAAAGAAAGAGATACTGGTCCATTCAATGTCCGGTAGTCCAGCGCATTTCGAAGAGGCCCCTTCGGCTGCCCAAAGAGAGCAGTGCGAGGCTGCGGCTAGCGCAAAGCCCAGTGGAACACCATCACGCAGAAGAACATATACTTTCATAACACACCTCCAATTGTGAGCAGCTTTTAGACGGTCAAATTTTGGTCGTCGAAATCTTACCTCTGCAAAAAACATTGCAGAGTCCTTTTAGTTTTTTTCCAGCGTCGATCGCGAGGCACTATATATAGTGCCTCAACGATCTTTGCTGTTCTTTGACGATGCTTAGCCTTTAACGCAGATTACCTGCTTCAAGGTGTGGACGATATCCACCAGATCCTTTTGAGCTTCCATCACAGCGTCGATTGACTTGTATGCCATTGGAGTTTCGTCGATGACATCCTCATCTTTTCGGCACTCGACACCGGCTGTAGCCTTTTCGTGATCTGCAATTGAGAATTTCTTCTTAGCTTCGCCTCGAGACATCGCTCGGCCTGCTCCGTGGGAGCAGCTGTTGAAGCTTTCCGGATTTCCCTTTCCTCTCACGATGTATGACCTGGTGCCCATGGATCCCGGGATGATACCCAGATCGCCTTCCTGCGCCCTGACAGCGCCCTTTCTCGTCACGTAGATGTTTTCACCATAGTGATTCTCGAGTGCGGCGTAGTTGTGGTGGCAGTTGACGACTTCCGAGGTGATCTCGAATTCGGGCAACTTGCACTTTTTAAGCGCGGCAATCACAGCGCTGAGCATGACGTCTCTGTTTGTTTGGGCAAATTTTTGCGCCCACATCAACGCCTTCCAATACTCATTGAAATTGTCCGTACCTTCGGGCAAGTATGAGAGATCCTGATCTGGCACACTGATGCACCATTTCTCCATGTCCTTCTTCGCAAGTTCGATGAAGTACTTTCCGATGGAATTTCCAATCCCCCTGGAGCCAGAGTGAAGCATTATCCAAACGGCGTCATCTTCGTCTACGCAGATTTCGATGAAGTGGTTTCCAGTGCCGAGCGAGCCAAGATGCGTGATCGTGTTTGCTCGCGCAAGCTTGGGATGTTTATCCACAATTTTCTTGTGTCCCTCAGCAAGCCCGGACCAGGCATCCTCCACCGCTTTCGGCGTGTTTTTCCACGCGCCCCTGTCGTTAGGACCGCCATTGTCGGTTCTACCGTGAGGAATTGCAGCTTCGATTGCGCGCCTGATTGAAGCAAGGTCGTCCGGCAGATCGGAGGCGCGCAGACTCGTACGCGCAGCGACCATACCGCAACCAATGTCGACACCGACTCCTGCCGGAATAATCGCCTTTTTGGTAGGAATGACACTGCCGACGGTGGCGCCCATACCCCAGTGACAATCGGGCATGGCTGCGACCCATCTAAAGACAAACGGCATCTTCGTTATATTGCTGAGCTGCTTGCGTGCCTCGTCTTCTAATTGCACGCCGCGGGTCCACATCTTGACGGGAACCCCACCTTCAGTTCGCATGACGTCGTATGTTTTGTCTTTTGGGGTGAAAATCTCCATGTCCGTATCCTCTGGTTGTTATATTTATCCGATTCAGTTACCGGATTATCTTTAGGAGAGAGTGGGATTCGAACCCACGGACGGGCATAACCCGCCTACGCCTTAGCAAGCCGTTGCTTTAAACCACTCAGCCATCTCTCCATCTTAAACTCCTATAGATAAACTAAAAGCCCTTTCGTTTCTGAAAGGGCTCGCTTAATGACTACAGATGCTTTTGATCTATTATCTACGCCTGTGTCACTCCGAGCCCCGTCGATACGGTGCCGTTCATTCTTTGTTCGCGACTGGCTGTAAATAATATGTCCATACCATCTATTATCCGGGTTTGCAAAACATTGTCAAGCCATACCGTGGGGCTGTAAAATTTTCGCATGGCATTTCCATTACCCATAGTTCAAACAGGACATCCGGCGCTGCGTGCAGACGCACGAGAATTGTCGAGCGCGGAAATCAAATCAGCGGAAATTCAAGAATTGATCGAGATCATGCGCGAAACAATGCGCGCGGCACCCGGAGTCGGATTGGCTGCGCCACAAATCGGGCATTCGATTAAACTGACCGTGATTGAAGACGAAGCGGGCGAAAAGACAAAATTGAATCAGCAGGAACTGGAAGATCGGGAACGATATCCTGTTCCATTTCACGTATTGATCAATCCAATACTTCAACCCGCCACAGAAGAAAAAGTAGATTTCTTTGAAGGCTGCCTCAGTGTTAGTGGATACGCTGCGAGTGTAGCTCGCTATCGCAGCGTGAACGTAGCCGCGCTGAACGAGCATGGTGAGGAAGTCTCCATAAATGCAACCGGATGGTATGCGCGTATTTTGCAACATGAAATCGACCACTTAAATGGAATTCTCTACATCGACCGAATGAATTCGACAACTTTTACGACAGTTGAAAACAAGGCACGATATTGGGATCAATGTCGATAGAGCTGGTAAAACCATGCAAGTCGATTTGGCCTCGAACAAAAGTGATCTTTCTTATGGACCATAGAATTCAACTGTCACATCAGTCTGTTTTGTGAACATCGGCAGAGGTTGAGTAATCTTCAAACGCAATAAGCCCTTTTGCGCATTTTTTTTATACTCATTTCTCATGGTCCAAACAGATTTCGGAGAATTCTTAACGACAGTTTCCACCGACATATTTGAAATAGTCAAAGTCTCGTCGACGGTGAATTTCGCCTTTGCATGAATCTCTGAGGCAATCAAGGTAGGTGATTTCCAAATTCTCCAGAGACTCTCTCGCAATGGCACCACAAATTGTGCAACATCTTCGGGTGCCGGCAATTCGTTGAGACTCTTGTCGCTGAAATGAACGATGACACGAGATTCACTCGTAAAACCATCTGGGGTTACGGTGTTCAAACAATCACGGATCTTGTCCATGGCGTCCTTGTTCATATTGACCTGATGCATAATTCGATGCAGAGCAGGTGCTGCATCGTCGCCACCGATATCCGAAATTCGAAACATCGATTGATAAAACGCAGTCTCAATTATCTTGTCGTAATGATAGAGCTTGCGAACGAGAGGGTTGTCCTCCCGATTCATCCACGCCCATATTGAAATGGTCGCCAGAGCATGCGGCTGTGTTTCTTTCTCGAAAAGCCTTTTCAACTCTTGTGTGATGCGATCTTCTTTCTTTTCCGACCATTCCAAATTGTTTTCCTTCGCCAGGGCAACAATCTGAGCCTCTATCGCTTTTAAATGTTTGTCACCATAAACGCTAACTTTTTTGGGTTTTGGCTTGTTCGGCACAGGGAGATCTTCTTTGCGATCGCTATCCGAGATCGCCAGGCACGGAGGAGAGCAAAAGAAAATGCCAGCTGCGGCACTCAGCAGTAAGCAGCTTGAAACACCCGTAAGAAAACGTTCAATGACAAATTTCAATTCAGTCGAATCTCGCATTGTGTAACCGTAATTCATTTTAGCGATTCTATAGATTTTACAGCGTCTACTCAAAATGATCCAAACGCGAACTTGACATGAGCGCGGCGGGCGGTATATATTGGCGTATTAGTTATCTATCGCTGACCGCGAAAGGAGGCGCTACATGGAGAATGTCATTGCTACACACGGATACGATGCCGTCTTCCGTTGCGCTTCTATTGGGAATCGCTAAAGCAATATTTCGCGCATTGTGAATTGACGCACGTGTCCTTTGTTTGCACTGCCGTGGAACGCCACGGCTAATGTCACACAAATGTAAGGGACAGGTCAATGTTGCCAAAACATATTGCGGCTCTCGTTGAGCCGCCGTTCGAATGCGGGCGTATTGTCTCGCAAGATCGTGGATCCTATCTAGTAGCCACGAATATTGATGAGGTGCGCGCTGAAATCACCGGCGCATTTCGATATGCCTGCCACGTCGCCACGGATTTTCCAACCGTGGGTGACTATGTAGCAGTTCAAAATCAGTGTAGTTCAAACGGCTGTGAATCAGGAATCGCCATGATTCATCGCTTGTTGCCGCGCAAAAACCTATTCGCGCGCCGTGCAATTGACGGCAGTGTAGATTTTCAACCAATCGCTGCAAACCTCGATACGCTATTCATAACAGCTGCGCTGAACAGGGATTTCAATTTGCGGCGAGTGGAACGCTATCTAATCGCAGCAGCAGGGTTCGATGTGCCTTGCGCGATCGCTCTGACAAAAACAGATCTGGTAGAAGATCCAGCCGAGTTCATTCTCGCTACAAAATCAATTGCAGGTGAAGCACCTGTAGTTGCGATGTCGGCAATAGAAGGCAGCGGGCTGGAAGAGCTTTTGCCATTTCTAGGAACTGACAAAACAATCGCTTTTGTGGGATCGAGCGGAGTTGGAAAATCTACTTTGATCAATGCATTGCTCAAAGAAGAAAGGCTGCCGGTAAATGACATAAGTTCGCAGATCCAAAAGGGGCGCCACACGACAACGAGAAGGCTGCTGCTGCAACTACCCGACGGAACATCAATCATCGACACGCCCGGCATGCGGGAGTTCGCGTTGGCAGATGCGGAGGAGGGCGTGAGCAGCGTCTTCGGCGAGGTCACGCAACTGGCGGACGAATGCCGCTTTCGCGATTGCAAACATCAGAGCGAACCAGGATGTGCGGTGAAAGAAGGTCTCGAGTCTGAAAAGTACTCAATCTGGCGCAAGCTCGAACGCGAGGCAGCTTATGAAACTCGCAAGACCGATCGCGTTGCCGCAGAGGCAGAAAAAGCCAGATGGAAAACGATCCACAAAGCCAACAGGGGAAGAAAGAGGTTTTAGTTCGTAGCGGGTGTCGATGGTCACAGCAAAATCATCTCAAATTTTAGCTGCGCGAGAGCAACTCCTGAGCATTGAAGAATTGAGCCGTGGTGCCACCATCAACCACGAGGACTTGTCCTGTGATGAAGGAGGACAACTCCATTGAGAGAAACGCCACTGCAGCAGAAACTTCCTCCGGCTGTCCAATTCTCTTAAGCATCGCAACTTTTTCAACTGCCTTGCGAAATTCCGGATTCTTTAAGATGCCCTCAGTCAATGGCGTTTCGATATAGCCCGGCGCAATGGCATTGACTCGAATTTTTTCAGGCGCCCATTCTTGTGCCAACGCTTTCGTAGCCTGATTGAGCGCGGCCTTTGTTACGCCATACATCAAACCCGATCCGACCGTGCCCAATCCGGCAATTGAGGTGATGAAAACCACATTGGCGTTGCTTCCTTTCAGCAGCCAGGGATGTGCATCGCGGCACATCGCCAGCGCGGAATTCAAGTTGGTGTCAAGCAAAAGACTCAAGTCATCTTCTGACACTTCCATGAATTTCTTGCGTATGTTCGTGCCGACATTGTTTACCAAAATATCAAGTCGCCCGATCTGTTCTACGACCTTGAATATTTCCTTGCGCCCCTCATCGGTCGTTACATCCGCAGCTACTGCATAAATTTTGCCTGTTTTTTCACTGCAGCTGTCGGCAGCGGCTTTAAGCGTCTCCGGGTTGCGGGCAACCATTATTACTTCCGCGCCCAGATCAAGAAACTCCTTCGCGCACGCCAATCCGATTCCTTTAGACGCACCCGTGATCAAGGCAATCTTGTTTTCGAGTGTCCAGCGTTTTGACATTGCGAGTGCTCCGCGTACAGGGAGCACTAGTATACGCAACTTAACAACCTAGGTAGCGCGAAATATACTCATTGCTTGCTCCCGGCACAGAGAAGCATCGCCAACTCCCTGATTTTCCAGGTGGCTGCTCAACGCGCAGACGACCGCAAAAACCTCAGGACTGTTCGAGCCGTACAACTCCCTGGCAGAGTTGTACGCTCGATGGTAAATGATCTGCTGCAACTCCGGCGTCGCATTCTGCGCCGCCCAAAGAAGCATTTTGTATTTCTCGATTCTCATGATGGAAACCCCCTCTCCAATACACTGACACGCAGTCATGAGGAAATTGTGAAGATCTACGTGAAGACGAAAAGAGAGGTCTTTTGGCGGCGATGGGAGCTTTTGTTGACGGCTAGGGTAGGCTCTGTTGCCGGCGATTGGAGCTTTTTGCAGCAAACTATTGATGCATCCCGCTTGCTTGGGAAGCGGGGTACAGGTCGCCTGCAATTCTCGCTCGCCTGTCGTTGGCTTTTCTCCAATCCCAGGGTGAAACTACGTTGGCGGAACGCCAGAGCCCGAGCTTATGCTTGCGTGCCTCCCCTTCCAGGCGGCGAAGCTCGTTGTCCGTCGGCGCAAACGATCGAAACCACCAGGCGGCCCCTCGGCTGACCATGGAATGATTGACGGATCGTTTCCCTACGAATATTTCTCCGAGCGTGCGCCCGTATCGATCTTTGCCGTGAAAGGCGATACGGATTTTCTTCTTGCGGGTCAGTTTGGTAAGTAGATTGCGGGACTCGATGCCGTAGGGTTGAGCAATCTCGGGCGCATCAATGCCTTTCAGGCGAACAGTGCGCCCATCACTTAGTTTCAGCGTATCACCATCATGCACAGAAACAACCAGTGCAAGACTGATGAGAAGCGTTTTCACGAAGCTCGTCCATTTCTAGGCTTGATCTAAGCCACTGAGTGCAGTCTTTAGGCGTTTCTTCAGGGCTTTAGCTTGAGGGTTCTTGGACTTTGACTCACATACGGCAATCTGCTCTTGCGAAAGTATGGTTACCAGATGAACCAGTTCGCGAATCACGGAATCGTGCCTGTCCACTTTCTCGACTACAACGATTTTCTCGTCAGGGGCAGAAATCGCCTTCTTGAGTAACTCGTTAATAGTACGAGATCGCACACTTGTCGGTAGCGCCTCGTACCAGGTCTCGATTTCGGGGTCAGCGTAGAACGTAATCGATCGCTTATCTGTCGGAATAGTCTTGTCCTCCGTAAATTTAAATGTAAATACGTATCGACAATATGTCAACACTTTGTAGTAAAAGTGCCTGCACAAGAGGACTTACGCATTGTCTGCGCGAAGTACTGCTAAAAACCTAAAAGTGCCGCCAGCCCAAGTATTAACACTGTTTGGCGCCCGGATCATGCATACTGGATACAGAGGCTCCCTATTGCCGAACAAAGGCGAGCATTCGCTTGATGCTTTTGGGAGTTTTAGCCAAATGACGCGTTTTCTAATCCGCTTGCTGCTGATAGCAAGCGCCTTTTACTTCGTTTTTCCAGAAATCCCCGGTGTTACGTTCCATGGAACATTTGTTCATGCAGGGGTAGCTGGGCTGGTCTTCGTCATTGTGGCTTGGGTAGTAGAATTGCTCGCCATCGCCATAAGTGCGATGTTAGCCGTAGGAACATTGGGATTGGCGCTGGTTATCCTGATTCCAGCCTGGTTGTTAGGGTTCTGGGTTTTGCCGGCTGTCGGTCTCAAATATTTAGCCATGGTGATGCCGGAGACACTCTCGTTTACAGGCTGGACGCCTGTTTTGTACGCCAGTTTGCCTATGCTTGTAATTGGTGTCATCACCAGCGGAGATGTGCACGAAAAAGCAAGGAAATCCCGGGCCGAAGACGCCAAGAAAAGGTAGTTTCGGTGCTTTTGTGATATCTTGAATTTCCTCGATTCCAGGGCTCAAGGCTCACTTGGAATCCATCTGGCTTTCCCCACTCGCCTGAGAGATTTTTCCGATGCGCAAAGGTTTCCATCCGGTCACCGGCTTCGTGCTGTCTACAATCTTAGCCAGCTGCTATTACTACAGTGGCAATCTGCCTGCCCACGCTGATTCGACCGGCAAGGCATCCACAGCCGCCAACAGCGTCGACTCGAAAAGCGACAGCACCGCCACTAGCGTGGCGCCCGAACCAATTTATCATCCCCTGGATCCGCTGACCAAAAGTGAACTTGCCGAAACAGTAAGCATTCTGAAATCAGCCGGCAAACTCGACAACAACACCTCTCTGGTATCACTGACACTGTTGGAACCAGCCAAGGATGTGGTCCTAAATTTCAAAAGCGGAAACCCAATCGATCGCAAAGCAATCGCAGTCTTGTACAGCATCGACAAGAATGAAACTCGCGAGGTAATCACAAATCTCGACAATAAGAAAATTGCATCAGACACCGTGCGCACAGGTGTACAGCCGATGCAATTGGAAGAAGATACGCCCGTAGGCATCGAAATTCTGAAGAACGATCCGCTCTGGATGAAAGGCCTTGAGCGCCGCGGCATCAAGGACATGAATAACATCCACATGGAGATGTTCGTCGTCGGCAATCCCGTCAACATCAACAACCCACAACGCGATCGTCTGCTAAGAGCGTACCCTTTCTACAGAGTAGTTGGTGATAATTCTTTTGGCGAGCCGATTGAAGGTCTATCCGCACTTGTGAATTTGACTAAAAAGAAGTGCGAAGTTCGGGACAGCAAAGACATTGTTCCAATGGCCGGCATCACATCCAACTACTTCAATCCGCAATATGTCGGCAAGCTGCGCGCACCATGCACACCGCTGGTTACCACACAACCGGAAGGTCCTTCTTTCACGCTCGATGGTCACGAAGTGAAGTGGCAGAAGTGGCGCTTGCGCTATGAGTTAGATTCTCGCGAAGGATTGGTGCTTCACTGCGTCGGCTACGAAGACGAAGGAAAAGTGCGACCGATACTTCATCGCATCGGCGTATCAGAAGTCTCGGTGCCTTACGGTGCACCTGGACACGACTGGGTGTGGCGCTCTCCGATTGATGAAGGCGAATATGGCTTGGGACGCCTGACCACGACCCTGCGCCCCGGTCACGAAATTCCTGGTTATGCCAAAACCATAGATGAGCCATACGCCAACAGTGTCGGCACAATCAAAATCAAACCAGGCGCGCTTGCGATCTGGGAGCAAGATGGTGGCATCTTGTGGGAGCACCATGACGATGACGCCGATCGCACCTCGACCCGCAGAGGTCGCCAGCTTGTCATAGCGCACATGTTTACGCTCGGCAATTATGACTATTTCACTCAATATCTTTTCAATCAAGACGGCTCTATCGATGTTAAGGTGACGCTCAACGGAGACGTGCTGGCCCAGGGCGTCCCAAACAAAGAGTGTCAGACTTGCGCGCAAGAACCGGACGAAGAAGGAAGAATAATTCCAAAAGGAATTGAACGCTACGGCACACTGGTGGCACCAAATATCGTTGGTATCAATCATCAACATTTTTTCTGTTTTCGCATGGATTTTGATGTAGATGGTGTCAAAAACAATCTCTACGAATTGAATGTCAGACCGATTGCAGAAAGCCGAGGATACGCAGAGCAAAACACATTTACATTAGAGCGCACACTGCTTCGCCGCGAACAAGAAGCGGCAAGAGATCTCAATGAAGTGCAAAACAGATGCTGGAAAGTGGTCAACCAAAATGCGCGGCGCTACCTGGGTCACGCCCCTGGATATTTGATCGAACCGGCAACAAATGCATATCCTTACAGCCACCCTGATTCATTCAATAGAAAAAGGGCCGGATTCCTTCAGCATCATTTCTGGACGACTCAATACAAGCAGAATGAAATGTACGCAGCCGGTGATTATCCTGTCTCCAGTGTTGGTGGAGAAGGGCTCCCGCAGTGGGTAGGCGATGCATCAATCGACAATGAGGACATTGTCTGCTGGTATACGGTTGGTATCACACACACACCGCGTGTCGAAGATTGGCCGGTAATGCCGTCTGCAAGTATGGGATTCAAAATTATGCCCGAAGGTTTCTTCAAACGAAATCCTTCACTCGACCTGGCTGAAGCCGAGTCACCTGCTACGTCTAAAAACAGCAAACCCGATAAACCAAAGAAAACAAATTCATCCAGGAAGTAGGCGGCAGAAGCTTGATTAAATCCCGAAATAGTCCGCCTTTGAGCTTGACACAGTGTCAGCGATAGCGAGAAGATGGGCAGCTAATAAGGTGTAATTGTTCCGTTTTAGTTGTTTTGGTAACTGAAACGGCGGCGACCCGTCAATTCGGCATATTTCGCTGTCTACAGGGAGGGCATCCTAATGAGCGTGGCTACTGAGAAAGAGAAAACATTCGTGAGCACCCTTGTCAAGAACTCATACGGCAAGAGCCTGGTTCGCCTGACAAAGATTAACCGCTCGGGCAAGGTACCGACCTGGAAGGAGATCACTGTCGAGACGGAACTCGCCGGTCCGGATTTTGGTGGTTGCTATTACGAGGGCGACAACAGCAAGATAGTCGCCACTGATTCGATGAAGAATACTGTGTATGTTATCGGAGCCAAAAACGAACTCAAGAGTATTGAAGAGTATGGGTTGGCGCTGGCAAAGCATTTCTTGGATGACTACAAGCATGTCGACGACGTGAATATCAGAATCAGCGAAGATGTCTGGACACCAATTCCCATCGAAGGTGGCGTACATCCGACATCGTTCGTGAAGTCACAAAGCGATCTTCGTTATACCCACATTCACATGACACGAAAAGAGACGAAGGTCACATCCGGAATAGACAATCTGATCGTCGCCAAAATCACAAACTCGGAATTTGCCGGTCATATAAAAGATGCGTACACCACTTTGAAGGATACGCACGACAGAATTTTCGGCACCAAAGTAGAAGCCAGATGGGTGTGGAAAAACACATCGGCCGATTTCAATGGTGGTTATGAGAAAGCCAGAAAAATCATGCTGGAAACTTTCGCTAATCATCACAGTTTGTCTGCGCAGCAAACACTGTTTGCAATGGGAGATGCGGTTCTTGCCAAAGTAAGCGACATCGAAGAAATCTCATTGACTATGCCTAACTTGCACCGCATCCCGTTCAATCTCGAGCCGCTGGGCATGGAGAACAAAAACGAAGTCTTCGTAAACACCAGCGAACCGCATGGCACAATTAGAGGAACAATGGCTCGCAAGAAGTAAAACAGTAGATTGCGTAGTGCAACATATTGTCTGTGACAAAGTGACTTTTACTTCTTCTGTGATTTTGCCCAAGAATCTTTCAGAGTCACGATGCGATTGAAAACCAATGCACCAGGCTTGGTGTCTTTGGCATCAACAACAAAATATCCCTGGCGCTCAAATTGAAAACGATCGCCGGCCTTAGAATCGCCGAGACTTCTCTCCAATTTGCATCCTTTCAAGGATTGCAATGCGTTGGGGTTGATCGCGGTAAGAAACTCGCTGTCCTTGCCTGTTGGCGGCGCTTCCACAGAGAGAAGGCGATCGTACAAACGCACTTCCGCATCAACTGAATGGCGAGCACTGACCCAGTGGATCGTACCTTTCACTTTTCGTCCGACCGGATTGTTGCCTAGCGTATCGGGGTCGTAGGTGCAACGAACTTCCGTGACGTTGCCGTTTGCATCCTTAATCACATCCGTACACTTGATGCAGTATGCATAGCGAAGACGAACTTCCTGTCCTGGCGCCAAGCGGAAATAATCCTTTGGTGGCTCCAGCATGAAGTCATCTTGCTCGATATAGATTTCATTGCAGAAAGGCACTTTGCGCGATCCTTCTTTGGGCACATCATGCGGCCAGTACGAAGCATCAAGTTCTTCTACTTTGTCGGCAGGATACCCTTCAATAACCACTTTCAGCGGCTTCAATACCGCCATCACTCGCGGTGCTTTCTGATTGAGGTCATCGCGAATGCAAAATTCCAGTTGCGCCATATCAACAGTGCTATTCGCCTTAGCCACACCAACAGTCGCGCAAAACGCGCGAATAGCCTCAGGGGTGATACCACGGCGGCGCATACCGGCGATGGTAGGAAGACGTGGATCATCCCAACCGTCCACATGCTTGCCCTCGACCAACTCGAGCAGACGACGTTTGCTCATCACCGTATAGTTCAAATTCAACCGCGCAAACTCATACTGATGCGGGCGGCTGGGAAACTTTGCATAATCAATCAAATTATCGATAACCCAATCGTACAATTCGCGGTTGTTCTCAAATTCAAGCGTGCAAATACTGTGCGTAATGCCTTCAATTGCATCAGAAATCGGGTGCGCATAGTCGTACATCGGATAAATGCACCACTTGTCGCCAGTCATATGGTGTGCCGTGTGGCGAATGCGGTAAAGCATCGGGTCGCGCATCTTCATGTTGGCATTGGCCATATCGATCTTCGCGCGCAATACATGCTCGCCATCTTTGAACTCGCCTTTGCGCATTCGGCGAAATAAATCCAAATTTTCATCAACGCTGCGGTCACGATACGGGCTGTTAGTGCCCGGTGTTTTCACATCGCCGCGATATTGTTTAGTCTCAGCGTCAGACAAGCTGCACACATAAGCCTTTCCTGACTGAATCAAGTGTTCGCCATACTCGTACATTTTTTCGAAGTAATCACTGGCATGAAAGAAGCCGCTCCACTCGAAGCCGAGCCAGCGAACATCATCTTGAATGCCGTCCTCGAACAAGGTGTCTTCTTTGGCAGGGTCCGTGTCATCAAATCGCAAGTTGCAGCCGGTTCCGCTGCCTGGCAACTTCTCTGCATACTCGTTGGCCAGTCCAAAATTTAAGCAAATGGACTTGGCATGACCAATGTGCAAGAAACCATTCGGCTCTGGGGGAAATCGCGTCAGCACCTTTTTGTGGCGCTCGGCTTGCAGGTCTTCGTTAATAATGTCCCTGATGAAATCGCCAGGTTTCGCGGGTGCGGATGCGGAAGAACTCACGGATTAGTCCCCTGTGATGCGAGAAATATGCTCTAAGACAGGGTATTTTACCGCTAATGGCAGCACGGTACTGGCAAGTCGATTCTAAAAGTTAAAATGCGACACACTTGAAAACCTTCACTAGCCAGTTTCACGTATGTTTTAATGAGTTAGTGAAAACCTCTCCCCATAAAAACACAGCGCACAAAGACGGATTTGTTGAAGTTCGCGGTGCGCGGCAAAACAATTTGCGCGGCATCGACATCGATATACCACGCAATGCCTTTGTTGTTTTCACTGGCGTGTCCGGTTCGGGGAAATCATCGATTGCATTTGGAACTATTTTTGCTGAAGCACAGCGCCGCTATTTCGACTCGATCGCACCATATGCCCGCCGATTGATCTCGCAATTACCGGCGCCTAAAGTCACCGAGATTCGCGGCTTGCCGCCAGCAGTTGCTCTCCAGCAAAGACGTGGAGAGCCGACCGCGCGTTCGTCGGTTGGCACCATAACCAATTTGTCCAATTCTCTGCGCATGCTGTTTTCCAGAGCCGGAACCTATCCCACAGGAGCAACCGAGCGACTCGATTCCGACTCCTTCTCACCCAACACTCACACAGGTGCCTGCCCTGATTGCCATGGCATGGGAATTCGTCACACAGTCAGCGAAGAGTCACTCGTCCCTGACGATTCTTTGAGCATTCGCGAAGGTGCTGTTGCAGCGTGGCCCGGTGCGTGGCAGGGAAAAAACTATCGCGATATATTGGACGTGCTTGGCTATGACGTCGACAAACCATGGAAGCAACTCGCCAAGAAAGATCGAGACTGGATATTATTTACGGAAGAGAAGCCGGTCGTAACTGTTCATGCTCAGCGCGAAGCGCACAGGATTCAACGTCCGTATCAAGGAACATACATGAGTGCGGCTGTTTATGTGCGCCATACTTTCGCCACTACCCATAGTGCCACTTTGCGAAAACGTGTCGCACGCTTCATGGAAAAATCTCACTGCCCATCCTGCGACGGAAAACGGCTGAGAGCCGAAGCACTTGCAGTGAAATTCGGTGGACACGACATCGCAGAACTGTCTCAAATGTCCCTGGCTGAATTGTCTGCTGTACTGCAAATGGAAATTGCATCAAAGTCTCCAAGCGCAAAAGGCATTGATGCCAGTGCAGCTAACACTGAAGTTGCAAAACTGATAGTCACTGATTTGGTCGAGCGCATTCAGCTATTGAGTGAACTGGGACTCGACTATCTCTCGCTGGATCGCTCTACTCCCACTTTGTCTGCCGGTGAATTGCAAAGACTGCGCCTCACCACGCAACTTCGCTCGGGATTATTCGGAGTCGTGTATGTTCTCGATGAACCATCCGCAGGTCTCCACCCTGCAGATACGGAAGCGCTTCTCAAAACCCTCGCGCAATTGAAGGAAGACGGCAATTCACTGTTTGTTGTCGAGCATGAGATGGATCTGGTGCGCGAGGCAGATTGGATTATCGACATTGGACCACATGCAGGTGATGCAGGTGGAGAATTACTATACAGCGGTCCAATCGATGGATTGGCAAAAGCCAGTTCTTCAATAACCCGAAAATATGTTTTTAACGAGCAGACTCAGAAAAAGAGAAAACCAATCGCGCCGGCAGGCTGGATGAAACTAAGCGGTATCAACAGGCACAATCTGAAAAACCTGGAGATTGAATTGCCTCTTTCGGTGCTGACTGTAGTCACAGGAATCTCCGGCTCGGGCAAGTCAACATTGATAAGCCAGGTGCTTGCCGACGCGATCAATTCTGCGCTGGGCAGTCAAACAGTCGAAGAAGAATCCGAGGAAGAAACAGATGAATTTGACGAAGAAATCGATGAACAGCGCCCTGCAAAAATAGAAGGCATCGATGCTATCAAACGACTGGTATGCGTCGATCAAAAGCCCATCGGCAGGACGCCGCGCTCCAACCTGGCAACTTACACAGGTCTGTTCGATTTCATTCGCAAGAAATTTGCAGCCACTCCGGAAGCAAAAAGCCGCGGTTACAACGCGGGACGTTTTTCCTTCAATGTTGACGGTGGCAGGTGCACCACCTGTGAAGGCGAAGGTTTTGTATCTGTCGAATTGCTTTTCTTGCCCAGCGTTTACACACCCTGCGCAGCATGCAGCGGCACACGCTACAACGAAGAAACGCTGGCTGTAAAATATCGAGACCTCAACATCGCCGATGTCCTGGAGATGACCGTTGATTCGGCAAGCGATTTCTTCACGGAATTACCGGCAGTCGAACGCGCCCTAAAAACCTTGCGAGAGGTGGGCTTGGGTTACCTCAAACTCGGGCAGCCCGCGACTGAACTCTCCGGAGGAGAGGCGCAGCGCATTAAGTTGGCCACAGAGCTGCAGCGCGTTCAGACGGGAAGCACTCTCTATCTGCTGGACGAACCGACTACCGGGCTTCATCCAGCCGACGTCGAAAAACTGATGATGCTTATGCACGCTCTGGTCGATGGGGGCAACACGGTAATCGTTGTAGAACACGACATGGATGTCGTCGCCGCTGCCGACTGGGTGATAGACCTTGGTCCGGGTGCCGGCAGCCTGGGCGGGAAAGTTGTAGCCTGCGGAAGCCCCGAGAAAGTCTCGAAAACTGCCGGCAGCAAAACCGCCCCGTACCTGGCGAAGAAGCTTAGGGCCTTGCGCTGAAGGCTGGCGCTGAAGGCTGGCGCTGAAGGCTGGAGCTGACGACTTGCTCTGTAAACTGGCGCTGATGACTTGTGCTGATTCCTTGCGTCAAACACGCCCAGCCGCATACACCCTAGATATGCATTTGCAATACCATTAAAACGATACCAAATTAACGTGCTGTAGGGGCGATGCCATGCATCGCCCGGGCTGGGCATGGCCCAGCCCCTACAGTTGTGTTACTTCGGAAACGCAATATCAGTACTGCAATTCGATGTTCCTCTGATAAGATCATGACTTCGTTCATCCGTGCTCACGCCGAGGTCTTCAATCGTGACAAAGCGCACCACTAAATCAAACGTATTTTTGCTCCGTCGCGAAACAGGCGGCGCCAACAAATTTCCAGACGAGTTGCGACTGGCCCAGAAGAAGGTGTCTGAAGCACGAGCATCAGAAGGCAAGCAACGCGTCGCCCTTGCTAAAGAGGCTCTCGATATTTTTGCTGACTGTGCAGAAGCGCATTCGCTTATTGCTGAAGAAACCGGCGAACGTCCGGCTCGCATCAAACACTACCGCAAAGCGATTTCTGCAGCGGAAAAAGTTCTCGATAATGATTGAGAGCGCAGATATAAAGGCAGTTTTTGGCTGGCAAGCGAAACTAGACCATTGATGCACGCTATGGCCATGCTTGCTATCGATCTGCAGTGGGAAGACCAGATTGAAGAAGCACTGACAATCTATCGCAAACTCATGGAATGGAATCCAACCGACCATCAGGGAATTCACTACCATTACGCGACCTGCCTTTTCGAAGCAAAATGCAACGAAGAGCTGGAAAGATTGCTCGCAAAATACGACGACGAAGCAAGTGCGGTGCTCAGTTATACGAAAGCACTTCACGTATTCAGAAAGTACGGTCCCTCTGACCGCACCAACCAGGTTTTGAAAAATGCCTTCCAGGTAAACATACACGTGCCAATCTTTTTGGCTGAGGTTTTGCCACTGCCTGAAGAAGCTCCTGATACCGTGGGATTTGGCGACGAGCGAGAAGCCGCAGCCTACGTTTTGGACAGCGGCTATCTCTGGGGAGACACTGACGGCGCCGAAAAGTGGATGGCAGAAACCCTGGCACCGGAATTGGAAAAATCCTATCCGGATGAAGAACTCGCTGCAAAAGCAATCAAGGCTCTAAAGAAAGGTACAAAGTCCTGAATTTTGCGTAGGTAAAGTGCGTGTACGATAATTCCTGGCAATCATGACGTTAGATCCATCATCAATACTGATCTACACGGACGGCGCCTGCACCGGAAATCCCGGTCCGGGTGGTTGGGCATGCATTGTTTCTTTGCCGGATGGTACTGTTCACGAATTGGGCGGCGGAGTGCGAGAAACCACCAACAATCGGATGGAAATGGCGGCTGCGATTCGCGCACTGGCAATGTTGGAGCCGAAGGAAGCTACACCAATTGTTCTCTACACAGACTCATCGTATGTAATTAAGGGCATCACTCAATGGATCTGGGGATGGCGGACGCGCGGATGGAAGAGTGCGGATGGCAAGGATGTTGCCAATCGCGAACTCTGGGAAGAACTTTTGCGCCAGGTAACTCGGCTCAAACCCTCGAACGTTGAATGGAGATATGTCCGCGGACATTCGGGCTATGCCGGAAACGAGCGTTGCGATGAAATTGCTGTTTCGTTTGCAAAGAACAAACCCGATCAACTCTATGTCGGGCCGCGTGACGGCTATTTCATTGATTTGAGCGAACTTCCAGCGACCGAGGCACTTCCAGAACAAAAAAAATCAGGTGGAGCCGGCGGCAGCAAGTATGGTTCTAAAAGTGGCAGTGCCGGCAGTGGCAGTGTTAGCAATGCTGGCAGCGGCGGCAGTTCCGGCAGTGGCGGGAGTGGTGGCAAATACGGTTCTAAAAGTGGTGCTGGCGGAAGCTCGGGACCAACCACGTATCTGAGTTATCACAATGGCGTGCTGCAGAGACACTCAACATGGTCCGATTGTGAGCGCCGTGTCAAAGGTCAATCGGGCGCAAAATTCAAAAAGGCCAAATCAGCCCGGGAAGAGCGCGAAATTTTGATCGGCTGGGGTCTTGATCCCCAAACTCGCATCGACTAGTAGGGGCGACGCCATGCGTCGCCCGGCCATACCCCCCTGTCTACTGGTTACAGCCACAAAAGCCCGAAAACCGCCAGCCGGTCGCCGGTCACAGCCATAAGAGCCCGAAACCCGCCAGCCGGCCC
>JBGAVL010000179.1:0-12374 GCA_044228145.1 Obscuribacteraceae bacterium (SeqCode) | reverse complement strand
TGAATTGCTCCTTGCGTGTCGCCGAGTTCGGAGCGCGCGCGAGCCAGAGCAAACAGCACTATTTCGGAATTGGGAGCGATCTGCTGGGCGCGCTCCAGTGTTTGTTTTGCATCGAAGTTGCGCTTTTCTTTCATCTGCGCCTTCGCATGAGCGACCAGAAGTTCCGCTTCCACTTCTTTGGCTTGCGGAGAATTCGGGTTTTCCCTCAAGTATTTATGAAACCACGGTATCGCTTGCAGTTCCATGCCGGCATCCAGACACGCGTATGCAGCATTCAAACAGGCTTCCGGAAAGGGATTTCTGAGCCGCACCGCCTGCTGATAACATTCAATTGCTCTTGTGAATTCACGCGATCGCAAATGCGCGTTTCCCAGTTCGAAATGCAATATTGCCGACCTGGGATTTTCAGATACTTCTCCATTGAGAAACATAATCGCATCCTGCAACTTGCCAGAATGCATCATATTCTCGGCCTTCTTTGCTGCACGTTGTTCGGCAACATAGGCTTCCTGGCTTTGATAGCCCTGGGCACAGACCATCGACGGCAGTGCCAAAATAAAACATGCACAGATAAGCATGTAATTACTGGTCTGAATAAACTTTCCGAAGCGCTTGAGCATAAAGACTATTAATTCTTGCGGTTCTGAATATTTACCCGTGGGCACAGGCTTATAACCGGCGAAAACCTTTCCCTTTCGGTAGAATCAGTTATGACGGAGGGGCGCGGTGATAGGCTGGCTGATTGCATTGATTGTCGCTTCTGGCTGGCAGGATCTCGATGCCGGCGCGCGTGCCCTTATGAAAGAGGGGCGTCTGGCAGAGGCCGAATCGCAGTGGAAAGAGGCGATTGCGCGTGCCGAGACAGATAAGGAAATCGATCCCGGCGTTGTCGATTGTCTGATTGGCTTGGCCGGTTTGTATGACAAACGCGGCAATGCCGCCGAGTCGGAGCGACTGTTCGAGTTGGCGATGCGCACGGTCGAGGGGGTTAAGGGCGGTGACAGCGCGGCCTATGCCGATCGCCTGCCGGCACTGGCGGCGCTCTATCGCAAGCACGGTAAAAGCTGGCATTCCGATTTGCTTTTCCAGCGTTTGATCAAAATTCGCGAGAATTTAAACGGTAAGAATTCACCCGAGGCTGCCGGCGCACTTGAGATGTACAGCCAATTCTTGGCCTCTGAAGGGAGGCAGGCGGAAGCGACCAAAATGAGTGAGAAGGCGCATACAATTAGAGACTCGCTCTCAGCCGGAGAGTGAGCCTAATGAGCGAGTATGGGGCTGGAAATGAAAACAGACGAAGTAGCTGCCTATTGGGATAAGAACGCCACTGCCTGGACGACAATGGCCAGGCAAGGTTTTGACGTTTGTCGAAACCATTTGAACACGCCTGGATTTATGAGCATGCTGCCTGACGTCAAAGGATTGAAAGGCCTTGATGTCGGCTGCGGAGAGGGTTTCAATACGCGCATGGTGGCCGATCGAGGTGCGCAACTAACGGGAATTGATATCTCAGAAAAATTTCTTGGTTTTGCCAGAGAAACCGAGGCCGGCGAACCGCGTGGGATTGAATATCAGTTGGCGTCTGCAGGCGATCTTCCGTTTGCAGACGGCAGTTTTGATTTTGCCATGGCGACTATGTCCATGATGGATATGCCGAATATTCCCCAAGCTGTGGCTGAGGTTTTTCGCGTGCTGAAGCCGGGTGGATTTTTTCAATTTTCTATTTGCCACCCTTGCTTCCAAACTCCTCTCTTCGACTGGACACGTGACGAAAACGGTGAGCCTACGGGGCTTGTCTGCGGCGACTATTTTCACGACGAATTGGAAAAGGTCTTGGAGTGGACTTTTTCAAGCGCGCCGGAAGAATTGAAAAACGAATTCGGAAATTTCACCATTCCCACTTACTTCAAGACCCTGAGTGGCTGGCTCAATATGCTTCTCGACATCGGTTTTGTCCTGGAACGCTTTCTGGAACCATGTCCGGACGCCGAAACATTGGAAAAATATCCGGCGTTGAAAGGCACTGCCAAGGTTGCTCTATTTCTCCACATTCGCTGTCGCAAGCCGCTTTGAGCTGTCGGATCTGCTATCTTTCTTACACTTAGTCTTTTATATTGTCAGTAGAATATAGCTACTGATGTATGCCTGGGGGCAAGGTGTCTAAGCGGCCGATTCCAGTACTGATTGGTGATTTGCTTGTTAAGTCCGAGTTGATCAGCTTGGGACAGCTTGCCGACGCGTTGCCGATTTCTCAAAAGACCGGTCTGCCGGTGGGACGTGTTCTGGTTTCATCGGGTTTCATAACCGAAGATAGGCTGCATTCGGCGCTTATGGCTCAGAGCTTGATTCGTGACAAGCTGTTAAATGTTGAATACGCTGTATTGGCGCTCAGGAGAACGGGCGAAAAGGATATCAGCCTGGACGACGCCCTGCGCGAAGTGGGCTGGCGCTCCGAATACTTTGAATTTACCAACAAGCTCGGACAACTGCTTCTAGAGGCAGACCTTGTCAGTAACGACCAGCTTGAAGACGCGCTTCAGACTTGCTTCAACACCGGACTACCGCTGGGCAGAATTCTTGTTCTAAAAGGCGTCATGAGCGATATGGCTGCATATGCTGCCCTGACAGCTCAACAATTGATACGGCAAGCGAAAATCACGCGCCAGCAGGCGCTGGAGGCGCTTACAGTCTCGGCGGAAAAGCACACTTCGCTTGAAGAATCGTTGGCTCTTCACGGTCATTATCAGGTTCAGCAAAACAACGCCGTCAGGCTGGGCGAACTGCTTGTGCTTGCAGAATTAGTCAGTGAAATCGATCTTCTCACGGCAGTAGAACGTGGGATTGTTGACGAACTGCCAATCGGGCAGGTGCTCACCCAGGCGAAATTGATCAGTTACTCTACGCTGGTCGATGCTCTCAAAGTACAAGAACTGGTTTGCGCGCGCGTGCTCAATCCGCTTGAAGCAGCCGAAGTTCTCAAACTGACAAAATCGCGTGGCATAGCCATTCCGCAGGCTGTTACCGAGGTGACAAAGCGCACTCAGACGGAGAAGAGTCGCGGATTGACCATGCTCGAACTTTTGAAGATGGTGCGTTTGATTCCGGATTCCGATATGGAAATGGTGCTGCAACAAAGCAGCCGCACAGGCACTCCGGTTGAGAATATCCTGCTCACCACAGGCTTGATCGATTCGGCCACTCTGCAGGTGGCGTTGCGCTGTCACCAACTGATGAGCGACGGCTATCTCACTCACGAGCAGGCGATTTTTGCCCTCCACCACTATGTATGGAGCAAGGAAGACTTCCAATTGATCATGGAAAAATTGGGCTGGGTTTCACCACAGCGCTGATTTATTCAGCGACGTATACTTTGTCGCCGCCTTGCATTTTGGCCATGGTGCAGGCTTGATAGGCTTTTTGAACTAACTCGTCCGGAGAGGGGGAGTGATCGGGGAAAGCGGAAACACCGATGCTGACTGTGACGCTCCAATTTTGTCCCATCTCTGAAATGCGTTCGTAATTTACCTTGGAGCGAATTCTTTCCGCCAAAACCAGCGTTCCTTTGAGGTCCGTATTTGGCAAAACAACCGCAAAATGTTCAGAATCATAACGAGCCGGAATATCAACGTCGCGGATCATCTTCATCAAGAAGTTAGATAGTCCCTTCAATATCGAGTCGGAAACCAGCTTTCCATGCGATTGTTCGATCTGCTCTAGCTGATCGACTCTGAGAATGAGCAAAGCTTCGTTTTGCTTGTAGCGGCGCGAACGCTTCAATTCGTCCTTGAAAATTCGCATGATCGAATCATGGTTGTAGAGTTCCGTAAGACTATCAAGCAGGGCGAGCTTTTGAATGTCTGAAGGAGCATTGTTGGAAACGAAAGCCTGCGCGCCGGAAAGCAGTTGACTTTGCTCCAACTCTCTGACTCTGGCCATTGGATCGATTTGTTGCTTACGCTTGATCTCACCGGTGGTGCGCAACTGATCGAGCTTCTGTCTAAACAAGCTCTCTCTGCCGAAAAGTGCGTCTTCTTTGCCGCCTCGCGTCATCCGAATACTCCAAAAACACTGAGTAGATCTAAATATTGCTGAATTATACTGTACCGCCTTGCCGGCACAATCTATTGATACGTTGATGCAAACCTAATTTTCTCAGTCCGGAAAGGGCGAACGTCCAGAAACCCTCGATTGCCAAGGGGTTTGGTTGTCATTGGGTGTTGAAAATATTTTATATCCGATAAATATCTTTTGACACATGCCAAGTTTTTTATTTCAGAGCTCCATTGCCCCTGCAATACGGGAACTATTGGGTCCCGCGTGATGTCATGTTTATTACTACAAACAATCTCTTGGATTGTTCGCGGGTTGCGCTCTTGATAAACTTGTTTGAGCTGGTTCGGCAAAAGACGGGCTGCTGTCAAGTAGGGACGGTGAGCCCGCTGGAGACCCGGATACATCTATTTTTCATACCTATTGCAAGGTCCTAAAATCCGATGATTTCGATAGCCAAGCGGCATGTTCCGCTTCCAAAATGCCTGGCCTTGCTGGCGGTATTTTTCGTCCTCTCAACATTGCTTCCACTGGGTGCTGTAGGCGCCGACAGAGCGCTCACTGACGCAGAAAGGCTGACCAAAGGCGAAGTTGTCGTCGGTCTGAAAAACGTCGGCAGTGTCCGCTACGTAACCGGAACCATTCTTCTCGATCATTCGCCCGAACAGGTTTGGCCGATTATGGTCAATCCGTTTGAGTTTCAAGGCAAGATTTCGCCGCGCATGAAGACAGTGGAAGTGATGCTCGATAAGGCAGATCAGTCTATTTTGCGCGTCACGCTCGACCTCGGATTCTTCATTCCGAATTTTACTTACACTGTTGACTCCAAGTATTCGCGCAACGAGCGCATCGACTTCAAGCGGCTGGGTGGAACTCTCAAGGACTTTAGCGGCTCCTGGGAGATGAAGCCGGCGGACAACGGCGCTAAAACAGAGCTTACCTACAGCATGTATGTCGATCCTGGATTTTTCGTACCGCAATGGATCATGCGTGAAGGTGTGAAAGTGGAGTTACCGACAACTCTGACTGCACTTCGCAAGCGGCTGGACGGAGTCTACGAGCACCAAAATTCTCTCGAGCCAAAATCGATTCTGGCCGCGCGTGGACAATTGTCAGCTAGCAAACCGGTTGGTACTTCATCTGGTGGCGTGGCTATCTGGCAGTAAATGGGCGACGCATGGCATCGCCCCTACGGCGTCGCCCGTTTTTCTGTCGGGCGATGCATGGCATCGCCCCTACGGCGTTGCCGATGGTTTTGATTCGGCCTTTGTTTCTTCCGGCGCCTGCATTTGGGTTCCGGCGAGAGTGCTGACGAGTGCGCCTATGGAGGTGCGCACATCGCCCACACCGGGAGCGTGTCCGTTTACCATGATCGTGACAAGCAGTGTCTGCCCGCCTGAGTTTTTCAATACACCTGTGATACATCTGACGCTGTCCATGGCGCCTGTTTTAAACTTCCACGAGCCGCTGTGCTGACCGTGTTTTACTTCACCACCCTTGAGCAGACTGACATATCCGCCGTCTCCATATTTGGTAAGCATATGCCTGAGGACCATGTTTAGCGAATGAGGTGTGACGCAGTCTTTGCGCGACAATCCACAACCGTCTTTCAAAACCACTTCGTGCAAAGGAACACCGAATGAAGCCAACCAGCCCTTCAGTCTGGCCAGACCTTTCTCTTCTACCGTCGTATATTCGTTGCCTTTATTTTCACCATGCACTGCCACGCTTCTCAGCAATTGCTGCGCATAGAGATTGTCGCTTTGATGGAGGCAGGTTTGAATGATTTTGAAAAGTGGCTCGGACTTGTGCTCAGCAAGAACCGAGAGACTGACTTCCTTGTCCGTCGCTCCACTTTTGCCGCCAAACTTAATGCCCGCGTTTTTGGCAGCGGTTCTGGCCAGTGCTAAATTGAATAGAGTAGGATTTCCGACAACAAGCGGTCCTCGACCGGTAGCGACTGGATAACCGCGATAGGCTCGCACTGTGTTGGTCCTGTCGTCATAAACCATCCATCCGGGATAGAGATCCTGCCGCATTATGCTTTTGGAGTGTGAATTCAATTCCTGGCTGCTGTCGATCTCCACCATCTTGGCGTTTTGAGGAAGATTGCCGCCGCCGAAGATGTTGCTGTCGACTACCAGGTCGGAGGAAACCGGCATCCACTCCTGTCCCCAATCTTCGTTGAGAAAACTGGGCACGAAGTGGTCGCCGCCGCTGGCGGTGGGGCTGAGCTTCAGGCTGCCTTCCACACTTTTAATCCCCTTGCCGTTCAGCTCGCTGAAAAGCCGCATCAGGTCGCCGTAGGACAGAGTCGGATCTTCTGATGGGATCAAGTAAAGATCGCCTTTTACTTTCCCGTCTTTGATGGCGCCACTACCGGCAATGGCGGTTGTATAGCGATAATTTCCACCAAGCGTTTCAAACGCGCAGGAAGTCGAGAAAACTTTTGCCGTCGAAGCTGGTGTGAAGCGTTTCTCCCCTTGTGCGGAGCAGACTACATTTCCTGTGGCGTGATCCATTATTTCAACCGCCACTTGTGAATTTCTAAGCTCGTGACGTTTCAACCATGAATTGACTGCATTCGTTATCGGCATATCGATGTGCATCTGAGCTGCTTTTGCAGGCACGCCGCTTGCTCGCGCTTTGCCTCTTGCTGAATGACGGTGAATTCTGGTGGATGCTCTCGAGGATCCTCTGGCTGAAACTTTTACCGATGAAGCAGTCCTTGCCGACGCATGATCGCATACCGACCAGGCGGTGAGTAGAAAAAGTGCAAGTAACAGAGATCGAGATTTCATTAGGTTTCCATTTTCGTAAGAGACTATCGTTTTTTAAGCGCATCGGGTGAATTACACAAATCAACGATGAAGGAAGGGATTTTGGTCGGCTTCATAGTCTGTGAAGACAGAAAGATGCCTTCGTGAACAGCCTGTGTAGCCAACTTTCCATCTACTCTTACTTCTCCTTTGAACTTCAAGCGCGCTTTGGAAATCGAATCTATCCACATATGACCTTTGGGTTCGTCAAACAGATTCACGGCCCGTTTGTACTCTATGAAGTGAGAAGTGATGATGGGCAAATAACCATCATCCATCAACTGTTTGAGAGGATAATACTTTTCGAAGATCTTCAAGCGAAGTGCCTCGAACCAGCGCAGATATACAATATTCGAGACATGCCCGGCAAAGTCGATGTCGTATGTGCCAACAAAAATTTCCATGTCCACTTCAAGAAGTTTTCTTTCTTGCACAGGCGATTCTATTTTCTCTGGCGAGTTGGCGGTCATGGTTTTCCGAATCTCCTGGCATCGTTCTTTCAAAACCAGTATTTTAGCCAATAGTTGCTGTGCTTGCACAAGCAAAACGGGCTTCTGGAAAGAAACCCGCTTTGATCTGTCATTTATTGATGTTCTTTTACGCCACGGGCACAGGCCCGGCGACAGCAATTAAGCGTCGGGCCGTATCCGCCAGCTCGATAATGCGCTTTTGCAGGTCTCCGTCTGTGATTTTGTCTTCTTGAAATGACGAGCCGTCGGCGTAAACGAAGCGCGGAATGATCAGACAGCGAAAGTCCAGCATCAAGCTGTTGGCGACATTCATCACGGACATATAGCTGGACCTGCCGCCGGCAGCGCAGAGAAATCCAACCAGTTTGTCTGTCCATGCACGCCCTGTCAGTTCAATCAGATTTTTCGCCGCTGCCGACAGATAGAAGTTGTATACGGGTGCTGCCAGAAGCACGCATCGCGCGTTGCCAATCATTGCTTGCAACTCTTGCACATTCTTATCTGCATAACAGGAGTCTCCATCGCAAATGGGCAGTGGATAATCCTTGAGATCAATGAATTTCACCTTGTCATTTTTTGCCAACTCATCAAACACTTCTTTAGCCATGATTCGGCTATTGCTCTCGGGATTCAAGCTCGTGCTGATGACCAGATAGTCGTATGTCATGATTCTTCTCCGCACTAATTCTTTCGCTGTTTTGTTCAAATGTAGATTCTAATTGCACACGGTCGAGGCATGGCCTTGCGCCTACGCAGCCGTTTCTGAACCGGCTGATTTTGATTCATGGTTTTGTAAATCGAGATCGGCTGTTTTATTTTGCACATCTGTCAGCGCTTTGATGTAGCGATTGGCATGAAAGCGTTCAACCAGTCCCAGAGCCTTGAATCGCTTAGCCGCCTTGATGAAAATATCGGCGTGTTCTTGAGACTCTCTAGCTTGTTCTTGGAATTCGCCAACAGCCGATTGAACGCCTTCTTCAACTGCGATGCGCTCGAATTCAGGATACATCTGATTGGTTTCATAAAGTTCACCCTCAATTGCTAATTCCAGAATTTTTTCAACTGTCATCTCTTTCGATGGATAAAGCAGCTCCAGATGAGCAAAGGCGTGACCCGTCTCTTGATGCGCTGTTTCTTCGAACAGGTCTGCAACCTCATCAGCTCCGAGATTGCGGGCAATCTTGGCAAAATAGAGATATTTGCGATTGGCCATAGACTCGCCGGCAAACGCCGATTCCAGGTTTTTTTCTGTCTGTGTGGTGTGTGAATGCATGAGTTTTCCTCCTAGAATATTTCTATTATTAGACTTAATCTAAATGATGGGTAAAAAAAAGTGTTGAAACGCTCTTATTCTTTGGTTTTACCGCCGACAACCTCTCCAAAAATTGTGACGTGGAACTTGCGAACCTTGAATTTATCGCCCAATTCAACCTTCAGCTGATTGAGTGTTTCGGCTGGAATGTCGATCACATCGCCTGTTTCGATATCTACAAAATGATGGTGGTCTGTCATGTTGGCGTCGTAGCGCACCCGACCGGCTTCGGTGGTCACTTCCTGAATGACTCCGGCAGCAACCAGCGCATTCAATGTGTTGTAGACGGTGGCGCGAGACAAACTCACAGGTAACTTGCCTTTAACAGCCTGAAAAACCTCATCGGCGGTTGGATGGCAGTGAGTACCGAGCAAATACTCGGCAATCACCATACGCTGGGACGTTGGTTTGACCCCGTGTGTGCTCAATAACTCTTCGACATTGTGATTCATGGCTTCTTTGTCTTTCGATGGCAAGATCTTTCTTGCCGGATTGAATCTGTCTGTACTTAGACTAATTCTAAACATGGACTTTGTCAACCCCATCCTTTCAACTTTCATATAACCTATGGGCTCAGGTTTGTTTTGTCGGTAAAACCAGTGGAGGCTAGATGGCGCTCAACGTTATAAAGAAGGCCATTGAGGAAGGCAAAATGCGTTGTCCTGACTGCAAGGGCTCGGTGAAGCAGTTCGATAAGTATGTAGAGACTTGCGATTCGGTCTGGGACGGCGCCGGAGATTCCGGCTTGGAAACAAAAGGCGCCAAGGTGACGCTAATTTGCGGCAACGGCGCATGCCAATGGCGTGAACGAACCGAATACTGGTCGGAATACATTGCCGATTGACCTTGAGGGTCGATGACATGCGTCGACCAGCTCCCAGTGGACTTATCCTTCATTTGGCCTTGGTGAGGCGTCTGCTTCCTTTTCAGGTTGCGGCAGTGAAGAACTGTTCTCAGCCGGCACTGCGTCTTGAGCCGGCTGTTGGCTGGGCGTAATTTTTGACTCTATCGCCAGTGCACGTTTTTGGCAGGCATCGCTCTGGGCTCGGTTTCCGCGGGCGGTGTTGAGGTCGGCAAGCTTGCGCCAAATATAAGCTGCTTCTGCTGAATCAGCACCATTTTTCTTTTCAATAAGAGTGAGAGCCCGCTTTAGCAGTTGTTCCGAAAGAGCATATTGCCCAGTGGTTTTGTAAGTAACAGCCATGCCGATCAGGTTTGTTGGCGTGTCTGCTTCGCTTGAATCGCTGCCCTGCAAGACTTTCCTGTATTCGCTTTCCATGTCGTCCAGGCGACTTTCGCGCGCCTTCAAGCTCTCCAGGGTTTTGTCCAGGGCTTGCTGGGCAATTTCGCGATCTTTATCATCGCCGCTTCTCGTCATGGTTTGTAGAGCGCTGACTGTGCCTGAACTGGCATAGATAGAGGCGATCTTACCTGCCAATTTCGCATCGGCAAGTGAGTTAATAGCGAGTATTGCAGCCTTTTTGCTTTGCTCGCTGCCGGTCAAATGAGGAATGAATTTTTCGATCGTTTGAATTTCTTGTACTTTCAGCTGCTGTTGATTGTAGGTATAGGTAAAGACACCGCCTGCCGAAAAAATAAATACGCCGGAGATAATCGGCGCCAGCGCGGCGATTTTATCCCACTTATCTTTTTCTGGTTTGCTTGCGCTCGATACAGTCAGCGAAGTCGAATTATCGTGAGAGGTGACGCGCGTAACAAAGTCTGGTGCGCGATTCTCTCTTTGCGACGCAGTCGTCTCTTCTTCGGCGTGACCAGTAGATTCGCTCATATTTAGAGTCCTAGATGCCGGCACGCTCTGTCGTATTTTGCGAGCAGCGGCCAAACAAAGTATAGTCGCGTCGCCTTTGCGGATCAAACCGATTAGTGCCGTTAACCGTTTTCTTGCTGTTGTATGTAAGGTAGGCAGGCGATTTTCGTCATTGTAAATAATGCTGCAATTTATTCAAACCCGCCAAATGTGCTAACCTTCTCATTCTTGTAGCAAACGAGCTAAGTATTTTTTTGTCAATCTGTGATTCAGACAGAAATGTGGAGGCAAGCGTGGCGGTCAAAACTCAGGAAAAAATGCGTGCTGTTGTAATCAGCAAGTTCGGCGAACCGGAAGTGTTGAAGATAGAAGAGGTCGATGCACCGCAGGTCGAGCGCGGCGAAGTGCGCGTCAGGGTGAAAGCCACAGCAGTTAACCGAGCCGATGTAGTGCAACGCCTCGGTCATTATCCAGCTCCGTCTGATTGTCCGCAGCATATTCCGGGATTGGAATTCGCAGGAATTGTAGATGCCATCGGGGATGGTGCCGGAGACTGGAAGCCTGGCGATCGCGTTTTTGGTTTGTGTGGCGGGGGCTCGTATGCTGATTATGTTGTCGTGCATGGACGAACCCTGGCTCCCATTCCTGAATCTCTTTCGTTTGTGGAGGCGGCCGCAATTCCGGAAGTTTTCATAACTGCATTCGACGCACTGGTGTCGCAAATGCGATTGGTATCCGGCGACACTGTTCTTATCAGTGCGGTAGGCAGCGGCGTGGGAACGGCTGCCGTGCAGATAGTAAAAGCCCTCGGTGCTCGATCGATTGGCACCAGCCGCACAAAAGAAAAACTTGAGCAGGCGAAAGAACTCGGATTAAATGACGGCATCGTCGTCAAAGATGGGAAATTCGCAGAAGAAGTGATGAATCTTACTCACGGAAAAGGCGTCGATCTGGTTCTCGAATTGACTGGCGGATCGTATGTAGAGGAAGACATCGCCTGTCTTGCACCGAAAGGACGTCTGATTGTTGTCGGACTGGTGGCAGGAAGCAAAGCAAATGTAAATCTTGGAAAAGTCTTGAGCAGCAGGTTGGTGATTCAAGGAACCACTTTACGCAGGCGTCCGCTTGAAGAGAAAATTGAAGTCAATAATATTTTTATCAAGCAATTGCTTCCGTTCTTCGAAAAAGGTCTTCTCAAGCCAATCATCGCCGAGACATTCAAGCTGGAAAACGCTGCAGAAGCGCATCATTTTATGCAGGCCGACAAGAATTTCGGCAAAGTGGTTTTGACACTAGAATAAGAAGACCAAACTCAGCGTCATGTCGAATCAATGCCAGGACGATACTCATATTACTGAAGATGGCTCCCTGACTCTGAAAGATGGTGAGACCGGTGAGCTGTATCACAATCGTGCCGGAGCGTACACAGAAGCCCTTGCCAATTTTGTGGAGCCCTTGAACCTGCGTGTTCTGGCTGCGAAGGATAAACAACTGGCATTTCTGGATGTGTGCTTCGGACTCGGCTACAACACCTTTGTCCTCCTGAATGAGCTTGTGAAGATGGATTTGCAAGCTGAATCGATCAATATCGTGGCTATAGAAAAGTTTCAAAAACCCCTCCTATATATAAGTAGGGTTCTTTCTGATCTTCGTTTTCAGAGCCTCAATCGGCAGATCGAGGCGCAGGCTCCACGGCTTCAATCTGGAGCTTTCGGCAGACACACCTTTTCTTTGCCCTGTGCATCCGGGCTGATTAAAGTCGATTTCGAGCTTTTAGAAGGTGATTTGCGTGACCTGGTGCCGCCGATGTATGCACAATTTGGCAGCATATTTGACGGCATTTTTCACGATCCTTTTTCCCCACGCCGGGCGCCCGAGCTCTGGTCAATTGATTTATTTGACTGCTATAGAAAACTGCTTTTCGAGCCGACCGGAAAAGTGGTGAAGTATAGCTC
>JBGAVL010000178.1:0-12417 GCA_044228145.1 Obscuribacteraceae bacterium (SeqCode) | reverse complement strand
GATGATCGACCATCCGGAGCTGGAGCGTTTTTGCGAGGAAATTATCGAACCACTTGAAAGTTATGACGAGGAGTGGGAAAGCGAGCTTGTGCCAAGTTTGCGCGTCTACCTGGCCGAGGGCGCCAATCTCAATTCGGCTGCCCGTGCTCTTTTCATTCACAGACACACGCTGCGCTATCGCCTGGAGCAAATTGCCGAAATTCTCAAAGTTGATATCGACTCGCAAGAAGTGTTGCTAAACTTGCAGATCGCTTTTCAAATTCGAGACATGATGAGCGGCAGCACAGGAAAGAGGGGATGAGCGCCAAAGCCATCCAGGCTATCGAGATTTCCAAGCGCTTCGGTACGACCCAGGCGGTGCGCACGCTCAATCTTGATGTGGAGCAAAGTGAGTTTTTCAGTCTGCTTGGCCCTTCCGGTTGCGGCAAGACTACTCTTTTGAGAATGATCGCCGGATTTGAAAAGCCCAGCGCCGGTAAGCTTCTGGTGGGCGGCAAAGACGTACTTGGCGTGCCACCGCATAAACGCCCCGTCAACATGGTTTTTCAGAGTTATGCATTGTTTCCGCATTTGACCGTATTTGAAAATGTCGCCTTTGGGCTTAAGTCCGGCCCTAAAATAAAGGCAGACGAAATGGCCACGCGCGTCGGTGAGGCACTGAATTTGGTGCGCCTCTCTCATCTGTCAGAGCGTTTTCCATCGCAGCTTTCCGGCGGTCAGCAGCAGCGGGTTGCCCTGGCCAGAGCGATTGTCAATCGCCCGATGGTGCTGCTTCTGGACGAACCGTTGTCGGCTCTGGACCCGCAAATTCGCGAAGAGATGCAGAGCGAATTGGCCCGATTGCAGCGCGAATTGAATATGACATTCGTCATGGTCACGCACGATCAAGACGAGGCTCTGGCGCTGTCGAGTCGGATTGCTGTTTTCTACAACGGCAATCTGGAGCAGGTCGGCACTCCCAACGAAGTTTACGAGCGCCCCTCCACGCCGTTTGTCGCACGTTTTATCGGCAACACTAATTTGATCTCTGGTACCTTGCTGTCATCCGACAGCAGCTCGGCTAAAGTAAAACTCGGCGATCAAAAGGAAGTGGTCATTGGAAATAGCACCGCCAATGGTGCGGTTGCCGGAAGCAAAATTTTGGTTTCGATAAAGCCGCAAGCGCTGACCCTAAGTTTTTCCGACTCGCAAAACGGGCTCCAGTCAAAGGTGACCAGCCGCAGCTATCTGGGTGCATCGACGGAGTATGTGGTGAAGGCAAATCTCGGCGTCGACCTTAGAGTGTCGTCCGTAACAGGGCATGGCAATCATTTCGATATTGGAGACGACGTGGTGGTTGATGTCGACTGGAATAACTGCACCATTTTGAAAGACGAAACTGGCGACTTGAATGCTGCCAGCGGGCAGAAAGAAACGGCAGCAGAGGTTAAGGAACAGACGGCAGCCGGCGGCGAAAAGAAAGGAGACTGACTTTGAGCCTTTCTCGGCGCGCATTCTTGCGTGGTATAACCGGTACGCTTCTGGCGTCCGGACTTTCCGGCTGCGTTCAGGGCAGACGGCGCGCGGATGGAGTTGGCGATACGGTCAATATCTACAGCTGGGCTGATTATCTTCATCCGGATACGATTCCGGAATTTGAGAAACGCACAGGTATTCAGGTCGTCTATGACACCTTTGCTTCCAACGAGGCCTTGCTGGCAAAATTGCAAGCTGGTGCTTCCGACTATGACATTGTCGTGCCCACCGGTTATATGCTGCACCAGCTCGTGAAACTCAATCTATTGCAAGAGCTGGATCACACAAAGATACCCAATTTGAAAAACATCATGCCGCGATTCCAAAACGCCGCGCATGACCCTGGACTCAAATACTCGGTGCCGTACACCTGGGGGACAACTGGTATCGGATACAATACCGCCGCCATGCACAGCGCAATGACAATCACTGACGCAGATACGGCAATGCCGCAGGCGTCCCTCGACAAGACGCCCGGCGACTGGGATGTTTTCTGGGATGATCGTATGTCAAACAGGATCACGCTTCTGGAAGATCCTAGAGAAGTGATCGGCATGGCCCTGAAGCGCAGAGGCCATTCGTTTAACACCAGAGACGATGCCTTGATTCGCAAGGCTACCGAAGATCTCAAAGAACAAAAGCCGTTGACGATGTGTTATTCGTCCGACCAGGTGATAACACAGCTGGTGAGCGGCGATTGCTGGCTGGCCCTGGTTTACAGCGGCGATGCCTATCAGGCGATGCGCCAGAATGATGACGTCCGCTATGCAATTCCAGTGAGCGGATGCTCGATTTGGTTGGATAGTTTGTGCATTCCAAAGGCAGCTCCGCATCCGCAAAGAGCGTATGAGTGGATCAATTACATACTGGAGCCGGCTGTCGGCGCAGCGATCGCCAACTACACTCGCTATGCGACGCCTAACATGCTTGCCCTGCCTCTGGTGCAGGATGATTTGAAAAACGACAAAATTCTCTATCCCAATGAAAGCGTTCTTGCTCGCTGCGAAGAGATTGGTGATGTCGGCAAGGCGATATTCACTTACGATCGCATGTGGACCGAGCTGAAGTGCTCTTGATGCTTCGCAGGGGCGATGCCATCAGGCATCGCCCGGACTTGCTCGAAAAAAAGGGCGACGCATGGCGTCGCCCCTACAAAATTTTAGTAGTCAGGCTGATTACGAGCCTTTGCCTACCATCTTCTTGGCGCCGTTGCCCATAGCCTTGAGGCCTTGTCCGAGCTTCTTGAAGGGCCAAACGATGGCGCTTCCTACTTTCTTGCCGGCTTCTTTGACTTTGCTATCTTCTGCTTGAGCAGCGCTAGCGGTAAAACTGCATATGGCGATCATCAGACCGACTGCCAAACTCTTCTTCATGGGATACTCCTTAACTGTTCCTGCGCGTTTGGAACGTGACTTGTCACGTTGCTCTTTATAGCACAACTCGATGACTTCGTGCCCTGTGCAATACTCAGATAGCCGCGGGCACAGGCTTATGTTCAGAGATTTTGCACCGGCATAACATTGGCGTTATATACCTCTGTAATCAAGGCCTGTCATGGACAGAGGGACTGTATGAATCAAGTATGCGCTTTGCTTCATCTTCCAGATGCGTAGCTTGTGAGCTGTCGCCCTTGTCTTTGACCAATTCCGCATAAGCAGTCAGAGTCTGCGCAAGCAGCGGCGGATAGGAGGCGCGGCGCCTTATAGACAGTGAAAGCTTGTAAAGATTCTCAGCTTCGTCAAGTCTTCTTTCCCGATGCAAAAGTTTGGCCAGCGAATGAGCTGTGTTGGCTACGGTCGGATGCTGGTCGCCAAGCACGTTCTGACGCAGAGCCAGAGCCTTTTTATAGATATGTTCGGCCTCACCCAACATTCCCTGCGCCGCATACAGGTCAGCCAGTAAATGCAGGCTCTGACCGACGAACGGGTGATAGGGCCACAATTCCCACGTTTCACTCAAAAGCGCATATCGAAACAATACCTGCGCGTCTTCGAGGCGTTGCTGGCGAAAATGTTGCCTTGCCAGAAAAAATAAACTGTGACCGATGTCCTGGAAGGTTTCCAGATATTCCAGACGGGCAGCCCCCTTCATTTGTCTCTCGCATTCTGAAAAGCTTTGATTGGCTTCTTCATCGCGACCTTGTTGTTTGTATATGAGCGACAGCCCCATCTGGCAGAAAGCAGCATATTCGTGATCGGCGCCCAGGGTTTGTTTGTAAATGTTCAGCGAGTCTTTGACGAGATTTTCCGCATCCGGCAATCTGCCCCACGCAAAATACAAACCGGCCAGGTAATTTTTTTGAGTGGCAAGATCAAGGACGGCACCCTGAGGAGATTTCTCTGTAATTGAAATCGTCCTTATATAGACCTTTTCCGCTTCTTTGAACTTGTCCTGAATACGATATAGGACAGCCAGATTGTGCAGTCGTGGCACCAGCAGTGGTGACTTTGCTCCCTCATTTTTCTCTGTGATCGAAATTGCTCGAGAATAACATTCTTCCGCTTCTGCGTAATTGCTCGAGCTGTGGTGTGCGTACGCGAGGCGATCGAGCAGCGCTACCAATTGAGAATCGTCCGCTCCCAGGCGACTTTCGGCGTCCGCTAATGCTTTCTTACATTCGTCTTCGTTGAGTGATTGCATCTTCTTTCCACCTCACTGCCACCGCATATGAGGGCACCGAATTTAAGTGTGAGCGACAACAAATCGACTTCCGGAATCCAGTGTCTTCAATTCATCAATTGTCCAGCCGTTGAAGATTTCTTTCAGTTCATCATCTGCGAAATAGCGCAGCATCATGCCTTTTCGAGATTTGTCCGTATAGACTTGCGTTCCGTCATCAAGTTTGTAGTACTCACCGGGACCGGTGCCCACTTTGTCGAAGCATCCGACAAAGGTCCCGCCGGGGGCGAGCACGGTTTTCAATTTTGCCATGGCGATCAGAGCAAGCGAGAGCGGTAAATGTTCGATGATTGAATTGGCCACAACCGCATCAAAGCTTCCGTCCGGGTAAGGCAGGTCACCCAGGTCACCGGCGTCAAATTGAATCTGTAAATCTTCCATTGCCGCCCACTGCCTTCCCAGCTCAAGTGCATGGTCGGCAACGTCGATGCCAGTTACCTTGAATCCCTCCCTGGAAAGATACACCGAAAGCCAGCCGGAGCCGCAACCTAGATCCAGTACACGTGAGGCGGCAGCGGCATGCAGCCTTTCCGGAATCCAGGGCAAATACTCGAGGTCTGGCATTTTTGTGTACGGCTTTGTACACATATTCCAGGCCTGATGCCAGAAATCTATGTTTTCGCGGTATTCGGCAGAGGCGCGAAGCGCGTTCGCCTTTTCCTGTGCCTGTTCGATTATTGCTTTGTCTGCTGTCATGCTGCGAATTCGTATCTGGTCGTTTTTGAAGTCAAGCTGCAGGCGAACACATCTTGTGCCCGCCTGTATGCCGATAAATCCAGGCGGCTTTCGACGGCAAGCCCCTTCAGAATTCGAGATCCTAGCATGCAACCTGGCAAGGCAAAGCGTTTCGGGGCTCGAATGCTAAATTCCAGCAAGATTAATTGGATCCTTATCTGGGTATTAGTAATATGGCGGGGTTCGAGTCTTAAAAACAAAGACGACCCTATTGGCAAATGGTGGGCGACGATGCCGGAGCCTGGCGGTTCACAACTGCAGATGATGTTGGTGCAGCAAGCTGGGCCAGGTGCTTTGCCGCTTAGCATCCTTTCGCCTGCCGAGTTTTTGCCCTTCATTCGTGACGTCGAACAGCTGGCTGTAGCTGAAAAATTGGCCCCAGTGCTGGTTTATTGGTCGCGCCGTTCGGCGGCCTGGCTCCTTCCCACCGGACCCAGGTTCAAAGAGCTCATGCGTGACGCTTTTTGCGTATCTATTTTTTCGGAAGACCGCCCCGAGCCGCCTGATGAGTGGTGTTTCCTTATAGAGAGCCGCGGACTTTGCTTGATTTTGTACGCTCAGCAGGCGCTGGAGTCGCCCCAGGGTGAGAAGTATCAATGTTCGGGCTCGATGAATGCCCAGATTGTCCGCCAGGCCTTCAACCGGCTTTTGCCGGCCTGGCAATCGGTAGAACTGGGCGAGAGCAACCGTCTGGAAGATGCTCGCGTCAACCTTGGTCCTTGCGGCAGCGCCAATCACTTTGTCGATAAGATTCGTAATTTATGGCCGGTCGTGAAGTCGCCCATTCAACAGAATCTAATTTTGAAGCCTGCCGAAATTCCTCAGCAGCCGCCGATTATTGTCGACCATGGCAAGGTCAGCCCGATTGCCATGGAGGCGAGCGGTTTTTCCGCTTCCGGTGCGGTTGTGGCGCCACCGCGACCGATGCCGAATATTCAGCAACCCGGTTTGCCCTCCGCACCGCAGGCGGTGCCCAATGTCGCGCCGGGCGGTGATGCTGGAGCCGATCAGCAAAAATTGCAGCAAGTGCGTACGCAGCCCCTGCCCAGACCTTCCGCCTTCGAGCTGCCCAAGCCCAAGCAGCTCAAGGATCAAGACTATCTGAATACGGCTGAGTCTGAGTTTGAAACGACAGGCGATCTGGCCGACAAGCTTGCCGGTCAAACAGTCGGCCCTGACGGGCAGCCCCTGCCTCGCCCCTCGGCCTTGCGTGGTTTGCGGCAGACCTTGGCCGACGAAAACCAGGCTCCCCAGGAAAATGTAATCATCCCTGTGCCCGCGCAGGCGATTATCAGTGACATTATCGGTCAATTGCGCCACTCCAGCGATTTGACTTCCATTCTTCAGTACGCCATCGAAACCCTCACTCAAGTGGTGCAAGCCGAAAGAGGCTTGATCTGGCAGGTTGTCGGCGATCAACTGGCCGTCACCAACGAGTTTGCCACCAGCGGGCACACTTGCTTTGTCGGCAACCAGCTCGGTTCGCAAGAATCAACTGCCATCGTTTTGGAATTTCTCTCGCGCTTTCCTGATGAATCAGGCGCCGGCGTTATCAGCATTCCGGATACTTCTCACGACACCAACCTGCACAAGATGTCGCCTACTCTCTCGTCTTTGATCGAGCTGGGCGAAGTCAGAGGCAGATTGATGGTTCAGTTGCGTTCGCGCGGTATCTTCTCGGGATTTCTGGAATTGCAGCAGTGCGGAGGACCAAGAGAGTGGAGCCGGCATGATGCGGTGATTTTGCAAAGCGTCGCCGAAATGCTTTCGGTCGTAGTTCAACAATCTTTTGACCAGAGCAAAATCGAAATGGACGCGCGCGAAATGAAGCTCATCAATGAGATCGCGAGCTTGTTTCGTGATTCTCGCGGTCAGTCTACGGAAGAATCTCTCGTCAAGTCAGTTATGCTCGTCGCCGAGCACATGGGCTTTACACATTCTCAGATCTATCTGTACGATCCAGAAGAAAACGTTCTCAAAGCGCAGATCAAAGGCGGCGGTCACTCTCTGGTCGACATGAACAACAAAGACAACCCGTTTGTCGCAGTGTTCGAGTCGGGCAGAGGCAAGATAGTAAACGCTGAGTTTACCCGTAAAGGGGACAAATTCTTCGGACACGACATGGCTCTTGTCCTTCCACTCATTTCAGAAGGGGAGCGCCTCGGCGTGATCGGCTTGTGGCAGCGCTTGCCCAACAAACCACAATTCAGACCGCAGGACAGAGAACTCGGTTTGACCATCGCCGGCCACCTTTCAAACGTTATCCGCGCCGAGCAAGCGATCACGATGATTCGTGCAGAGCAGGCTCGGGCTGCCCTTATCAACAAAGTATCGAGCGAAATTCGTCAGTCGCTAAAAGAAGTCGACCAAATTATGGAAACTCTGGTCGAATGCGTGCATGAATATTTTGGATTGTCGCTTTGCGTCGTATCGTTATTCGACTCTCAGCAGCAAGATTTCACCAAGTCCAAAACAGCAGGACTGGAGCCGCCTCCGGCCAAAGTCATTCAGTCGGCGGACGAAATCGGCGATCCGGCCATTGAAGAAGAAGAGCCGTCTCATCCTAATTTCGGCGAGCAGTTATTGCTTGCCCTTTTGGACGAGTTGAAATTGGAACAGCGCATTTTCCTGACCGCCGAACAAATCAAAGAGCGGCTTGCCGGCAAGGCTATCGAGGTTCCGGAAGATCTCAAATCTGCGACCCTTTTCCCTCTCGTGCATGCCGGTAATTTCAAAGCAGGATTGTGCCTGGTCTCCTCTGAAAGAGAAACGCCCTTTCCGGAAAAAGACATGCATATGGTCACCGACCTTGCAGACAGAGTGGCGGTTGTGGTCTCCCACGCCGAACTGTTTGCGCAGGTTGAGCGTCAGGCTGTTACAGACCCGATGACTTCTCTCTTCAACCGTCGTTATTTCACAGAGCAGCTCACCAAAGAAATAGATCGTTATCAGCGGTTCGGTCACCCGTTCTCATACATCATCGTCGACCTCGATTACTTGAAGAAGATCAATGACTCACTCGGTCACCACTTCGGCGATACTGCTATCAAGCATATAGCCAACGTCATGAAGCGCAGCGTCCGCGACGTGGACACTGTGGCTAGATTCGGTGGTGAAGAATTCGTCGTGCTCTTGCCTGAAACCGCGCACGAAAATGCGCGCATGGTTGCTAACCGTATTTGTGCGGCAATCAGAGCAAAACCAGTTGAAGGTATCGGCGTAATCACGGCATCTTTGGGGCTGGCAACATTCCCGCAGGATGCGCAAGATAAAGACAAGCTGCAAGAACTGGCCGACCAGGCTCTCTACCTGGCAAAACATCGCGGCAGAAATCAAGTTTGCTCGGTCATTGAAGATCTATTTCCCAGTCAAGAGCAGACTGCAAACGGAGAGCCCACTCCTGCTCCGGCTGCCGATCCGGCCGCACCGGCCGCGGTGGCGGCTGCCAATGCCGGTGTAGCAGCAGCTGCCGCATCGGCAGTTGCCAAAGCCAACCCCCTTGAATTGGCCGCTACCGTCGATCTGGCGCTCGCCAATGAAAAAGGCATTCTCGGTTTGATTACGCAAATCGTGAAGAGCATCGACGAAAAAGATGCATACGGCAACGAACGTTCGCCGCGCGCGTATTCTTACGCCAACAGCATTGCCCAGTCCCTGCGTCTCTCGAGAGAACATGCAGAGCTTGTTTCGCTTTCGGCTGCTTTCAGCAATATCGGAAAGCTTTCCATCGCAGAAGAAATTCTCAAAAAAAATGGACCTCTCACTGAAGACGAAATGACGCAGATCCGCAAATGCCCGTCTCTGGGAGCGAAATTCTTAGAGCCGGCAAAAATGCTCTATAAGCTCGGTACTGTAATTGAAGCCCTGCACGAACACTGGGACGGCAGCGGTTATCCGAAAGGCTTGAGGAGTGAAGAAATTCCTCTTGAGTCTCGCATTATTTCGCTGGTCGATTCGTACGTGGCCATGACCAGCGACAGACCTTATCGCAAGAGTCTTTCGAAACAGGAAGCAATCAAGCAAATTCAAGATGACGCCGGCAAGAAGTTCGACCCGCGTCTTGTCCGTTTCCTGCTTACAGTGCTGCAAAAGGAAACTGTCTAGAACCTGCCCTCCCGTTTAGAAGGTTCATTAGGTGACGGTGCAGTCACCTAATAGAGGTGAATGCATATAAATAGTATGTTGAATTTGCCGGGCTGGCGCCTTCCTGGCTGTCTTGATGCTTGCGAAACCTGCATTCAGGGGGATTTCTTTCAAATGCGTTAATCTTTCCTTTAGCATCTTGACCACCTCTTGAATACGGGCCTATAATAATTGCAGATCGACCGGAGACCGACAGCTTATCTTGATGCGGGCCACTAAAACATGACCCGATTATACTTTCATGTTTAAAAGCGCGTCGGAGTTAAGGAAGATACAGGATAGCCTCGTGTCACGATCCAATTAGGAGCAAACCCCTCTGAGCCCGGTGGGTGAACCGGCAGAGGGGTTTGTAGCATTTCTATTATTCACTCAGTCTCTATTCGTCTGGGTACGCGCAAGTTCCAGTCTTGATGCGGCTTTACTCGGATTTATCTTCTTTCTTGAGAAGTTCTTTTGTGAATGATTCCACCCAGGCAATTTCGCTGTGATCAGATCTCCAAATAATTGAGACAATTTCCTGGGTTCCTTCCGGCTGCACTTTGCCCAGCGCTTCAAAGGTCACTGTTTGCACCCGACCATTTCCATCGCGTCTAACTTTGGCGTTTGGAAAACCAGAACTGTCCGACCACCGGCCGTTATCCTCCTCAAGCTGCTTCACCACGGTCTCGAGAAAGTCGGGTTGGTTGCGTTCTATCAGATGGAGAATTTTTTGAAGCTCAAGCTCTTCCGCTTTGCCGTCAAAGACTTCCAGTGCCTTGCGGCGTATCTCCAGCGATCGTCTTTCGGCTTCATTCATAAACAACGCGTCCAATGTCGAGTCCCTATTTTACAACAGTTCTTCACTCCATTGCCGGAGCAGCATTTATCTGCAGGTTGTTCGAGAGTACTCGGCGGCACCAAATACGGTATCGGTTCGACGTCAGTCAGGTTTTGGTTTCGATATTTTTTTGTCGACAACCGCACGATAGCTGGTGCAAACAACCGCCACCGGTCGCTCAGTTTTCAGGCAATCGGTATCATTGTTAAAACGACAGTCGTCGCACAGAAAGCGACCCTTGCCTTTGCGATTCCAGGCGGAGTACAACGTCAACGCGGAAGCGGCGGCAGCAACCAGCCCCACCGGCAGCCAATAGCTCAACTCTCCTTCCAACCTGACAAACCTCTCATATCATGCGTTTCCACAACGCGCTATAGCATACCGCACTTGAATACCGCACTGCCTGTAGTGCTCGCCGAAGTTCTCTATCTTTTTTGTAAGGCTGACCAGACTTCTTCGAGTTTCGCGATTTAATTTCCCGCCAGTCCAAGAATTTTGTGCGCTTCGGAGCGCGCCTCCAGGGCTTCATTTACATGTCCCATATTCAACTCCGCGTCACTCAAGTTGAGAAGCGTGTAGGCGACATACTTGTGATTTGAACCCAGGTGCAATTCGAGAGCCTTGCGCGCCAGTCTTAGTTCTGTAGCTGCTTGCTGGAAGCGTGTCTGAGCTTGTTCGAGCAGCAGTCCGGATTCGTCGAATAAGCGGTCGCGCATTTTTTCTATGGACAGATCGCGCAGAGCCAGTCCTTTTTTCAACCGTGCCATGCCGAGATTGCCTCTGGCCACTCCCGTGCTCAAAGATCCTCTGCCTGCGCCTCGCTGCTCGCACATGCCTACGAGAAGTTGATAGACGTCCTCCGCATCAACGATGTAGGTGGCTACGACTTGCTTGTTCAGCACGCATCGTGGCACCAGCTCACCTCGAGAAAATACCAGCTCCCGAATTTTGTCTCGGCTCGGCAGCCCTGCAACCGCAGCGGATTCGCTCGGTAAGGAGCTTGCTTCAACAGCCCACTGCAGCTCGTTGAGCCCCTCATTGTTTTCGAGGAAAAAATTGCCCAGAGTTGCCAGTTGATAGCCCATAGCCGTCTGACTGATATCGCCCCAGGCAAAGTTGTTGGGAGCATCCGCCCTCAACTTATCGCGGGTTCTCTGCCTATCAGCCTTTCCTGCAATGAAGTAGAAAGCATCGCGGGTGACGTGCTTGAAAGCGAAGATGGCTTCAAGCCTTTTGCCGAGCCGATCGCAAATATCTCCTTCGATGCACCTGGCGATCGTGAGAGGTCTTGCCTGGCTGGCGCTCATGAATACAAACACAGCGCTTCTAATCTCATTCAATGCACCGAGCAGCCCTGAATCCTTCTTGTTGCCTAATTTGCTCATTTCGAACAAGCAAGTGGCAACAGCCATGTGCATATAGCCGGTATCCATTGAGTCGCTCATTCCGACTGAATTTGCCATCTTAATAGCCTGGGTAAGATCGTAGTAGGCGGCATCGAAGTCGCCGTTGTACAGCTTATCCACTCCGCGATATTGAAAGTTGCGGTATTGAGCGGACTCCGACTGACTGACCGCAGCAATTTCAGTAGTGAATTGAACCAATTCATCGGTGTCGCTTGCATCGGTTACCGGTTTTAACTTGCGCAGTTTTTCTGCTGCAACCAGCTTATACAAAGGCTGATTGATAGCTGTCCACGGTATGGTGCGCTCGGTTATTTCAGGGGCGCTGCCAGGATGATAAAGAATGGTCATCATGATTACGTAGTGCAGGGTGACCGCGATCATCAGTGCCGCTATCGCGACTTTTGAGCGCCAACGTTTGCCTAGCTTATTTTGAAAATAACGTTGATACGTCGCGCCGGAGCGGCGCATGTAAGCGAGCAGTGCCGAGCCTTCGCGCCACTCTTGCTGGGTTTGCTCGATGGCTTTACGCATCTCCGGGGCCGATTGAAAACGATTTTCAGGCTCCTTGGCCATCGCTTTGAAGACGATGTCCTCGAGCTGTTTGACCAGGCGCACATCGGCTTTGAGATTGGACAAACCGGCAGGCATCTCGCTGACTTGTTTGTGCATCGTCTCCAGGGTGTTGTTGCCGATTAAAGGCGGCTTACCTGTAAGGCACTCGTAGAGCAAACATCCGACCGCATAGATATCCGAGCGCGCATCGGTCATGTTGCCCAGGCATTGCTCAGGACTCATGTAGAGCGGGCTTCCGAATACGTCACCGCTCTGCGTAAGTTCTTGTGCTTCCAGACCGGCCTTGGGAAGTATCTTGGCGATGCCGAAATCAACAAGCTTTACGTAATCGGTGTTTTCACCCACTGGTATCAAAACAATATTGCTCGGTTTTAAATCCCTGTGAAGAACACCTGATTCATGCGCATGTTCGAGTGCATCCAAAATTTGATCCGTGATTTTTAAACAGCGCTCGATGCTGAGCTGGCCCCATGTTCTTACGATCTCCGAGAGGGCGCGACCTTCCAGGTAGTCCATGACGATGAAGGGCTGATTTTCCTCTGTCACACC
>JBGAVL010000177.1:0-12420 GCA_044228145.1 Obscuribacteraceae bacterium (SeqCode) | reverse complement strand
AGCTTGGCTATGCGCTTAAACTCGGCACTGCAACTACTCGACTAAACCCTGTACTGCGACTACTCGTTTAAACCAGGCACTGCAACTCTTTGTCCGTTTGAACCGGCTGAGCGCATTTGCATTATTCGCGAATGAGCAAGTCCGTTCGCTGAGTTTGGATTAAACACCGTGCCACCACCAGCAGTGCCCATGCCCGGCACTGAATTCGAAATCATACCAGGTACATTAGCTGGCGCATTACCCATCAAACTGTAGCCGTTATTCATGTAGTCGTTCGCGTAATAAGCGCTGTTGCGCGTTGCTTTCCCGCAGCAGTTGGCTGCCGGCAGTTTTACAGCTGTCTGGCCGCCATTGTTGCCGCCGTTCATAATTGCGGCGCGCCCCATTTCAAATCCAATGGCCGGGGCTTGATTAAAGTTGGAAGGTTGCGAGTTGCCTGACCCGCGATTGCCCCAATAGTTGGGAGCGCTGTGGGCATAGCCGGAACCATTGGAATTGTTTCCTACCAGACCAGGCACATTATCCGAACCGGAGTCGGATCCTGAAAACGAAGGCCCCGCATACACTTGCGCCAATGCAGACTGCATGCAGGTTGCCGGCATAAATGCGGCTACAAGCAAGATTGCAAATAGTCTGGAGAATTCAAGATGCCATCTCTGTTTCATTTTTCGCATTTCCTTATGACACTGGCGCCGGACACGCCGGGTGCGGATGCTTCCTTCGGGCTGGAAGCATCATAAGCGCATAAGTCAAAGAGGTGGGAGGCGGTTTCTCCCACGCCGGGATAAGTTTTATCTAGTCGCCTTTATCCGGGCAGGGCTAGGGTTTGGGAATTTCCGGAATTTTGCACCAGGTGTCTTTTCCGGCTGTGCATCGGACACAACGCTTGCGCGAGTCGCTGTAATGCGTGGCGCAAACGTCTGAATTACAGCCTGAGCAATGTTTCTTCGCCACTCCGGGCGCCGAGGGCATCGGCATCAGACCTGATTCCAAAGGTTTCCCGCAGATAGAACAGCAGTTCTTTAAAGTTGAGTCCGGAGTGCTGGGGAGCATCTATCATCCCTCATGAAATTGCCCATTAAATCCATTCTAATTCTATCTACCCGGATCTCACGCGTACCGTTTGGAATTCGGCTATGATTTCACCTCCCGCGCCCGGAAAGTGTAGCTGGGTCGCCAATAAGCGATTGACCGAGGACAAAATGTCTAGCAATAAGTACATCCTGAGCATCGACCAAGGAACCACAAGCTGCAGAGCCATTGTCTTTGACCCGTCGGGCAGCGTCCTGGGCGTCGGGCAGAAAGAATTTCGGCAAATTTTTCCAAAACCGAGCTGGGTAGAACACGACCCGGAGGAGATCGTTGCCACGCAAATCGAGTGCATCAAAGATGCAGTCAAGGCGGCGCATGTTAAACCCAGTGATATAGCCAGTGTCGGCATTACAAATCAGCGCGAAACGACTGTCGTGTGGAACAAGGACACGGGCAAACCAATCTACAACGCCATTGTCTGGCAGTGCCGCCGGACAGCCGATCAGGCTGACGAAATAAAAGAAAAACACCTGGAATTGGTTCGCAAAAAAACCGGACTTGTACCGGATGCATACTTTTCCGGTCCGAAAATTCGCTGGATTCTCGACAATGTCGAAGGCGCAAAACAACTTGCCAATGATGGCAAATTGCTTTTTGGAACAATTGACACATGGTTGATCTGGAATTTGACGGAAGAGAAAAATCATTATACTGAGCCCAGTAACGCATCAAGAACGATGCTCTACAACATCGAAAAGCTAGAGTGGGATGATGAGCTTCTCTCGATCATCGGCGTGCCAAAGTCAATGATGCCGCAGGTGATACCATCCAACGGCGAGTTCGGAACAACAAAAAAGGACCTGGTCGGCTTTTCGGCACCAATTTCCGCAGACCTGGGCGATCAGCAAGCGGCACTTTTCGGACAGGGATGTTTCGATCCGGGCATGGCGAAATGCACATACGGCACGGGAAGTTTTCTCCTCGCCAATATCGGCACGACACCAAAACACACGACCGGTCTTCTCACAACAATCGGTTGGCAATTGAAAGGCGAAAAAGCTGTCTACGCTTTCGAGGGTGCCATATTTATTGCAGGCGCCGCCGTGCAATGGCTTCGCGACGGGCTCGGCATCATAGAATCGAGCGAAGAGACGGAAGCCTTGGCCATGTCACTTAAAACCAACGAGGGGGTTTACTTTGTCCCGGCATTAGTCGGACTGGGATCCCCGTGGTGGAATTCCGACGTGCGCGGAACCATCGTCGGGCTGACCAGAGGCAGCGGTCGAGCGCATCTTGCCCGCGCGGCGCTGGAGTCCATGGCGTATCAAATTCGAGACGTCGCCGAAGACATGCGAAAAAATGATATTCAAATTTCCGAGTTGCGCGTCGACGGCGGTGCGACAAAAAATGCTTTCATGATTCAGTTTCAAGCCGACGTGCTCAATATTCCGGTTGTGAGAGCGGCGCAAGTCGAAGCAACTGCCTGGGGTGTAGCTGCTCTTGCCGGATTGAGCGCAGGCATCTTCAAATCGCTCGACGAAATACAAAGCCAGTGGCAGCAGGATGTAAAGGTAATGCCACAGTCCGACCGTAAGCTGGACTACACTGGCTGGCAAAACGCGCTCAAGAGTGCATTTGCAGGCGCACACAGCAACGGCAACTGAGAAAGGCACCGGGCAGGGTGTATGGGGCACGGGGTAAAATCCACAACGTTTGCCCGTTTTCTCTCGTAGTCTGTCTTTTCACTAATGGAACATGCGCCACAGCATGCTATAAAAGCCCTGCCAAGACCGTCAAAACCGTGTGAGACCGTTTATGAAAAGAATCTCTGCAATCGCACTAACCTCAATGATTATCGCCGGACTCAGCCTGCCTGCTCAAGCGCAAAAGGAAGAATATGGCAACAGCGGCAAGATCACAGGTGACGACCCAAAATCATTCTTCGGCTCGGGTGCCAATATCGACCCGGATGCAATGGAAGATGCCAGCGTGCCTGTCGACAGAGCGGCACACCTTGATCCCGAATATCCCGGTCAAAAGCAAATTTACCCGACCGTCGGCACAAGAGGCGCGTCAACATATCCGATTCAACTTCCCAATCGTCCCAATGTAAGCCCCGGCACTCAAAGCAATACCGCAGGTGGTGCTGGCTCAGCTTCAACAAATGCGATGGTGCAGGACGCATACAAATATGACATGGCTCAAGGCGGCGGAAGCGACAACTCAAACGGCAAAAAGCAAAAGCAACAAAAACGCCCCGGATTTCTTAAGTGGTACGCACAATCCTGGAAACACTTTTTTGCCTCCTCCGGAAATCTTATGGGCTTCCCGGTCGGACAAGATGACGACGGAACCGGCGATTTGAAGCCGCCCGATATGTACGGCAACAACTAGCCTGGCGCAATCGACTAAGACAAGCGCAAAAACATGCCGCTCCGAAAGTTCGCTGTAGACAGACGCCTGATATCGGTTTTCGTTTGTCTCGCCTTAGGTTGGACTGCGTCCTCCTTGAGCGTTTTAGCCGCCGAAGACTCAGAAGAGTCGAGCGCCCGTGCCTGGTATTGGAGAGGAACGAAGTCACTGGAAGAACGAAGATACAGACTGGCAATTGATGACTTCTCAAAATCCCTGCGCAAGATCGACGTGATTAAATTCGGGGAATTCAAATCAGCAGCGCGACTCGCCGCTTCCGCAAAATCTCTAGAAGACATCGATAGCATTAGCAATCGAGGTTACATGGTGGCGCTTTGCTACAACTGGCGTGGCACCGCATACGGTTGCCTCGGTGATTTCGAAAATGCAATTAAAGATTTCGATAAAGCATTGAAGGCATACCCTCAGTTCGGAAAAGCGTTTAGCAATCGGGGCAACGCAAATATGAACCTGGAGCATTTTGATGAAGCACTGAAAGACTTCAATCAAGCCACAAAGGTCTCACCGGAGCTTGCAGAACCGTACAAGAACAGAGCAAGCATTTATCGAAAAACAAAACGCCCCCAATTAGAAAAGAAGGAATTAGCCGCGCTCCAAGCAATGCCACCACCTCACCAGGATTATGAATCTGCATTTCACACGTATACATATCGACTTGTCAGAAAGGCACTTTCCATCAATCCCCAAAATGTATATTTGCTCAAGGCGCGCGATGCAAACGCGGGAAATCACAAGAAATTCACAGGTGGGTAAGCAATCGCATGCGCTCATTTGTTCTGAATTCAGCCCTGGCACACAAGCGTGTTTTGGCCGCGGCATTGGCACTATCGCTTCTATTGATCTTCGTTCCATCGCCTGTTTTCTCACTTGAGCAAGTCGAAAGGAAATGGGTAGAAGAAGGTTTGGAGCTCATCGCAAAAGGTGAATACAAAAAAGCAATTCACCATGCTACAACAGCTATCGAAAAATACTCTATTCCCTGCAAACTCGACTTGAACTCAACTGCCGAATACCTTGCTCAGCTCAAAACAGACGCAGACTGCGACGCCTTAATCAACAACGCAAACAATCAAGCGGAAAGCTTTAATATTCGCGGCATTGCTTATGCTTTTGCAGGAAAGTTTGATCTAGCCAGAAAGGATTTCGACACAGCACTCAGAAGTTTTCCCGAGTCGGCCGTCTATATTTGCAACAAAGGTAGACTTTTTTCCAAACAACGGAAATTCACAGAAGCCGCAGCTGAAGCACGAAAAGCGATCGATCTCGATCCGAAATTGTTGGACGCTCACAAGCTTTTGGCCTCCGTGTTAAATCAACAAAAAAAATTCAAAGAAGCAAACGCCGAATACAACATTTGCAGAGCACTTTCCGAAAGGGTGCGCGAGGACAACATCTATCTGTACACAGTTGCCGTGACTACAGCCGCGTTGAAAATAAATCCGAAAAATCCCTATGTCTATCGAGCACGCGCATACGTGAGTTGGGACGAGCACAAAAAACGTGCAGAAGCGGACTACAGGAAGGCGCTCGAACTCGACCCCAGATGTGCTGCAGCATGCGCCGGACTGGCAGGAATTTATCTTGACTCGCGCAACTTTAAAGCGGCAGAGCCGCTGCTTGAAAAAGCTGTCAAACTCGAACCCAATGTAGCGCGGTTTTGGTACAACAAGGGTGTCATGCATTCAATCTGGGGGCAGAAGCAAAAGGCTCTGGAGTGCTATGAAAGAGCTGTAAAACTAGAACCCGATAATCCCAACTATTGGCGCTGCAAAGGCAGCATCAAAATGAAGATGGGCGACCCAAAAGCTGGGCTTATGGATTGCCAGCAAGCGTTGAAGCTCTTGCCGAAGTACGGGCAGGGATTCATTTTGAAGGCACAGTGTCTTTCAAAACTCTCCAAGTTTCACGAAGCAATTGACGCTGCAAACACAGCGATAGCGCTTTCACCGCGACGTGCTGAAGCATATCAGGTGCGCAGCTATTGTTATAAATGTCTGGACAACATGGATCTTGCCCTTGCCGATCTCGAGCGCGCCAGCGCGCTAAAACCAGAAGACGAAACAATTCACCTGGAGACAAGAGATGTGGAAGCGATGAGTGGAGACTTAGAATCGGCCATGCTGGAAGATCGCGGCACATTGGAATATAAGCGGCTCCAAACCGTCAGCCAGGGGCAGCTTGTCTATGAGATTTCTTCTTACACCAAAGTCATAGAAATGTCTCCCACACAGCCTGCTCCCTATTACGATCGCGCCATTCTTTATGCTGCAAGCGGTGACACAAAAAATGCAATTGCAGATTTACGCTCGTTTCTCAAATATTCAAACTGGGCAGGCAAGTCTTCAGCCTACGCGGCGTCAATGCTCATACTGTTTCTCCGCGATGATGGACAATCAGCAGCAGCTGCTGGTTGTGCAAAGGAAGCAAAGTCGAAAATCAAGAAGGAAGATCAAATTGGTTTTCTCAATTATCTGACCGGATCAATTTCTGAGCCTTCCATGCTTCAAGCAGTGAAAGGCTCTCGCTACGAAACCAAAGTCCGGCTCATGCACGCCATCGATCTTTTCCAACGGTCGAGCCTTGAGGCTGCAAAGAAAGAAATTGCCTGGGTCGCTGCCAGTGGTGACCATGCCATTGATGAATTCGTCCTCGTACCGGTGTACAGTAAGAAGATGGAGTCCAAACCATCCAGCGGCAATAACAAAAAACATTGACCAGATCGCAGAGACTATTTAGCCTATTTATCTTGCTTGCTGCATTAGCTGCGACATCTGTGGGTAATGTACACAGCGCCGAAGAAAAGTTTTGGCTGCCTGTCGGGCTGAAAGCACTGCAGGAGCGCAAATACAAAGATGCAATAGAACCACTCACTAAAGCAATCAAGCAATCATCAATTAGCTGGAGCGCCGACTACCACAGTGCCGTCGTGGCTACTTCAAAAGTCAGGACTGACAAAGAATACTTCGAGATCAAAAACCGCAATATGTATGTAATTAACAGCTGCACCGCCAGGGGAGTTGCATACGGCAGTCTCGGTGAATACAAAAAGGCAATTGACGACTTCAACCTGGCTCTGCGGGCCTTCAGCGTGTCACCAAAGGCAATGTGCAACAGGGGACGCGCCTACCTGTCCCTGAAGATGCCCCAGGAAGCGATAAAAGATTTCGACGCGGCTATAAAGTTGGCACCCAATCTGGCGGAAGCATATACCAATCGAGCAGCCGCTTTTCGCATGTTGGGCATGCCGCAAAGGGCTGAGGCGGATTCGAGGAAAGCCGAATTAGTAAGGAAAGACACTGAGCATGAATTTGTCGAGACTATTTTTCACAGAGAATGCCTGGTCAATGATGCTTTGAAAATGAATCCGAAAAATGTCGTGCTGCTCACGGAAAGAGGTATGGTTTGTCTCAGCAGCAATCAAATTGACAAAGGAATAGAGTATTTCAAAAAGGCGATTCAGATCGATCCCAATTTCTTTGAGGCTTATGGCGGCTTATCAGACTGCTATATGAATCAAGAAAATTACGATGCCGCTCTTGCCATGGCTAAGCAGCAAGAAAAGATGAAACCAAATGACTCCAAGGCACTCATACGAATCGGTCTTATCTATTTCAACTCTAATCGCTTGAAAGAAGGGGCACCATATTTGAGGCGGATATTGAAATTGCCATGCAAAACTGCCGAAGATTATAGATTTCGCGGGCTCTGTCAAATCGGATTGGGCAAGCCTCGCGAAGCGCTTGTCGACATAGAGAAATCCCTCAAGTTGGACCCGCGCAATCCTCATGCCTGGGATGATCGCGCTATGTGTCTTCATGAACTGAAGCTTTATAGCGAGGCAATTCAAGCTGAAAATCGGGCGTTGAACCTAAAACCGAATTTCCCTTCAGGCTATATACATCGTGCTCAGATGTATGCCAAGTTGCACAGCCTGGAAGCGGCAGATGCAGATTTAGACAGGGCGCTCGAGTTATCCCCCAATGATAAATCAGCCTATCGCATCAAAAGTGCGGTGGAAGCGCTGCGCGGTAATCTGGAATTGAGTTTTGCCGATGGACAAACAGGCAACAACCCTTTCAACAGATCTTCGCGCCCAATCACGAAAGCCGAACTGATCAAAGAGATATCTCGCTACAGCAAGATTATCTCCACCATCCCCTCACAACCGGCACCCTTTTACGACCGCGCCGTTTTGAGAATTGCCATGGAAAACCTGCCGGCAGGCATCGAAGACCTGCGCAGTTTTTTGAGACTCTCAAAGTGGAACGGGCGCTCAGCGTCGTATGCAGCCAGCCTATTGGCGCTTACCCTGAGGGAAAACGGGCAAGCCAATGACGCGGATGAAGTATTGAAAACCGCAGCTAAGCGAATGACTCCGGCCAATTCCGTGCCGATTATAGATTTTCTCCTGAGAAAGAAAGATCAACAGGCGATGCTCAAGGCTTCAATGGCAGGAAACACCGAAACCAGAGATCGGCTGCTTTTAGGTATTTACCTCTGGCAAAACAAAAAATACGCCGAAGCCAAGACGCAACTTGATTGGGTGCAAAACAAAGGAGACCAGAACATAGATGAATACGTTCTGGTCTCAGTTTACCGGCAAAGGCTAGCGCTTACTCCCAGGAAAGAGCGCCGCCAGTTTGATAGTCGATGACGCGTGTCTCGAAGAAGTTTTTCTCTTTCTTCAAGTCAAGCATTTCACTCATCCAGGGGAATGGGTTTTTCGCGCTGTCATATTTTCCTGGCAGCCCAATTTGTTTCATCCGCCTGTTGGCAATGTAGCGCAGATACTCGGAGAACATCGATGCATTCAGTCCAAGCACGCCACGCGGCATAGTGTCGACAGCATACTGGTATTCAAGTTCCAGTCCTTGATCGAACAATTCGACAACCTCTTTCTCGAACTCAGGTGTCCAGAGATGAGGATTCTCCGCCTTGATCTGATTGATCAAATCGACGCCGAAGTTGAGGTGCATCGATTCATCGCGCAGGATGTATTGGAATTGCTCAGATGAGCCGGTCATCTTGTTTTGCCGTCCGAACGACAGCATTTGAACGAACCCAACATAGAAGAACAAACCTTCCATGATTCCGTAATATCCAATCAGGTTGCGCAAGAATCGTTGATCCGTCTCCGGTGTTCCGGTATTGAAATTAGGATCGGCCAACTCTTGAGTGAATTGCAATTCAAAAGCATCTTTGTTATGGATGCAGGGCACTTCGCGATACATATTGAAGATTTCGCCTTCGTCCAGGCCAAGGCTCTCAATAACGTACTGATAAGCATGAGTGTGCACGGCTTCTTCAAAAGACTGGCGCAGCAAATACTGGCGGCATTCAGGATTAGTGATGTGGCGGTAAATTGCCAACACCAGGTTGTTTGCCACAAGTGAGTCGGCTGTCGAGAAAAATCCGAGATTGCGCTTGATGATCAGACGTTCGTCATCGGTCAAGCCATTGGGATCCTTCCACAGCGCAATATCGCGTGCCATGCTGATTTCTTGCGGCATCCAGTGGTTTGCGCAAGAGTCCATGTATTTCTTCCATGCCCATTCATACTTGAATGGGACGAGCTGGTTGAGATCGGCCCGGCAGTTGATAATGCGCTTGTCGTCGACTCTCAAACGCTTAGCATTGAAATCGATCGCTTCGACGCCTGTTACCCCTGTTGTTGTGCTTTCCGGTGCAAAGCTGATGGTTTCTACTTGCTGAGGTGCTTTTGCTTGAGGCGAAGCAGTTGATTGAACTTGCTGCGTTGCGACCGGTGCTTGTGGAGCAGTTTGAGCTACGCTGGCTTGCTGAGCTTGAGCCGGCGGCGCGGCAGCTTGTGCAGGCTTAGCGGCAAGCGCATTGGTTTTCTGCTCGTCTGGCGGGGTGAAATCGTCATCAAATGACAGCATTAGGAATCCTCAGCGAATTGGGTTTCAACAAGTAACTCAGCTTTATTGGCAGGCTTCACATTCCGGATCAGCCAGGAGGCAAACGCTCACAGATGTAATATCGGTTGCAATTTGCGGTTCGGATTTGGATGAATTAGACACCGCATTCAGTGCACCGGATGCAATCGTCGATTTCTCGGCATGAGTGGCGCTGATTGTCCGCAAGTAATAGGTCGTCTTGAGACCCTTGCGCCATGCCAATTTGTACATGTTGTCCATTTTCTTGCCGCTGGGCTCAGCCATGTAGAGGTTGAGACTTTGGGATTGATCGATCCATTTTTGCCTGCGCGAACCGGCTTCGATCAGCCATTGCGGTTCGACCTCAAAGGCGGTGGCATAAATGTCCTTAAGTTCTTGCGGCACTCTCTCGATATTGCGAAGAGAACCATCGAAGTACTTGAGGTCATGAACCATTACTTCATCCCACAATCCGCGCGACTTCAGCTCTTCTACCAGGTATTCATTGACCACGGTGAAGTCGCCGGAGAGGTTGGATTTGACATACAAGTTTTGGAATGTCGGCTCGATTGATTGGCTGACGCCGGCGATATTTGAAATGGTGGCAGTCGGAGCAATGGCCAGGCAGTTGCTGTTGCGCATGCCGTGTTTGGCAATGTGCTCGCGCACCGGCTTCCAATCGAGGCGACTGGTGCGATCCACTTCTACTGCCGAAGAGCGAGCGTCATCGACCAGATCGATGCTGTCTTGAGGCAGGATGCCGCGATCCCAGAGCGAGCCTTTGTAGGTTGCATAAGTGCCGCGCTCAACTGCCAATTCGCTGCTGGCAAGAATTGCGTAGTAGCTGACGGCTTCCTGGCTGGCATCTGCGAATTCCATAGCTTCCTTGGAAGAGTAAGGAATCTTCAGCATATTGAGTGCATCCTGGAAGCCCATGATGCCGAGTCCGACCGGGCGATGCTTGAGGTTGGAATTGCGTGCCTTGCCGACGCTGTAATAGTTGATTTCAATTACGTTGTCGAGCATGCGCATGGCAGTGCGGACTGTCTTAGCCAGCTTCTTCACATTGAGCGCACCATTAATCATGTGTGCGGTGAGATTGATGGAGCCAAGATTGCAAACGGCGATTTCGTTCTCATTGGTGTTGAGTGTGATTTCGGTGCACAGGTTGGAGCTGTGGACGACGCCTATGTGTTGTTGCGGGCTGCGCAGGTTGCAAACGTCTTTGAAAGTGATCCAGGGATGACCTGTTTCGTACAGCATCGAGAGCATCTTGCGCCAGATGTCGTTGGCGGCGACGCGCTTGAAGCATTTGATCTCGCCTGCGTCGGCCTTTCTTTCGTAATTTTCGTACGCTTCTTTGAATTTGTGTCCAAAAAGCTCGTGAAGATCGGGCGTTTCATCAGGACTGAACAATGTCCACTGTCCGTTTTCCATGACCCGTTCCATAAACAGATCAGGAATCCAGTTGGCTGTATTCATGTCGTGCGTGCGGCGGCGATCGTCGCCTGTGTTTTTTCTGAGTTCGAGAAACTCTTCAATGTCGAGGTGCCAGGTCTCCAAATAAGTGCAGACAGCGCCCTTGCGTTTTCCACCTTGATTTACTGCTACGGCAGTGTCATTTACGACTTTCAAGAAAGGAACAACGCCCTGGCTCTTGCCGTTTGTGCCCTGAATATGAGCGCCCAGTGCGCGGACAGGAGTCCAGTCATTGCCCAGTCCACCGCTGAATTTCGAAAGCAGCGCATTTTCTTTGAGGGCGTCGTAAATTCCGGCAAGATCATCTTTCACTGTTGTAAGAAAACAAGATGAAAGTTGCGGGCGGTGAGTTCCGGAATTGAAAAGTGTCGGAGTTGAAGAGACGAAATCAAAACTGGAAAGAACTTCGTAGAATTGAATTGCTCTGTCTTCTCTTTCCACTTCGTTAACGGAAAGTCCCATGGCAACCCGCATCCAGAATGTTTGCGGCAGTTCGAAGCGCTTTCCGTCGGTGTGGAGCAAATAGCGATCGTAGAGAGTTTGCAAACCGAGATATTGGAATTTCAAATCGCGCTCGGGCTTCATTGCTCTGCCGAGTTTGTCCAGATCGAATTGTGCCAGCCTGGGATCAAGCAATCCGGCGGCTATTCCTTTGTCGACATATACAGGCAAATAAGCATGGTATTTCTCTGCCATGTCTTTCTGAGCAACACGCTCGCCAAGAATTTCTTCTCGGATTTGCTCCAGCAAAAGTCGAGCGCTTACATATGAGTAGACAGGATCTTTTTCAATAAGTGTGCGAGCGGTGTAAATCGCCTGGCGCATCACCTCGGTTTCGCTGACCCCGTCATATAGCGATGACAGAGTAGACTCGACAATATTAGCTGGTACGGCGGCTTCGCCCAATCCTTCACAAGCATCCTGGATCATGGCGGCCAGTTCGGACACATCCAATTTCTTAGCTTTGCCGTTGGCACCGATTACGGTGATTGTGTGTGCCGCGCCTTCATCGCCCTGTTTGGCAGTTCTCTCTTTGGTGCGCTCCTCTCGGTACAAAACATAGCTTCTCGCCACTTCATGTTCGCCTGAGCGCATCAGGCCGATCTCCACTTGATCTTGAATGTGCTCGATGTGCAGTACGCCACCATCAGGCAGGCGCTTCATCAGTGTTTCCACAACTTGATTGGTTATCTTGCCGACAATGTCTTTGATCCGCGAGCTTTCCGCACCGGCTTCGCCTTCAACAGCAAGAAATGCCTTGGTCATCGCGACTTGAATTTTCGACGGCTCGAATTCAACAACGCTGCCGTTGCGGCGCACGACCCTGTAAAGTGAAAGCTGATGGCTAGCGGCTTCGGTGGATTTAGCTGCTGTAGTTGTCTGACTCATGAATCGACTCCAGATTTTTTTGTCGGCGTAAAAAGAAAAATCCCCCGGCTCACGGAACCAGAAGGATGGTCCAAGCAGAAGTAAAACTTCCCCTTTTCTGACTCATCCTCTTTGCCGCGAAGAGGTGTCTTGTAAAAGCACTCAGGTGGGTAGTCTGACTTTCAAAACTGCGCGCACCTTCTGATTGAGT
>JBGAVL010000176.1:0-12491 GCA_044228145.1 Obscuribacteraceae bacterium (SeqCode) | reverse complement strand
AGGTCTTCAATCGTGAAAGGCAACCACGTAATGCCGGATTCGCTGACTGCAGTTTTCGTGATGTTGGTCTCGGCGGCCGGTGCTCCCATCAAGTCAGGTCGAGAGAGAATGAAAACATAGAGGCAGGCGGCAACGATAACACCAGAAATCGACCATACAATAGCCTTTCGCGTTCCTGTAGAGGAAAGATCTGTGAATCGCGCTGTCACCCAGACGGCGAATGCCACTCCTATCAAAAAGAAACCTACGGCTTCCACGCCGCTGGCTCCCACCTGCGCTCCCACAACGCTGACCAACCAGACGACCGTAGCCAGAAGTACAAATCCCATCGATTCTTTGAACTTCTCCATCCAGACGCCCGGCTTGGGAATGAAGCGCAACCATTTAGGATTGATCGTGAGAATCAAATACGGCAAAGCCATGCCGAAGCCTACTGCTTCGAATATCCCTAGAATGACGACAGGCGGCTGCGCAAATGCAAATCCGACGGCAGGGCCCAGCGCCGGCGCGGTACAAGGAGTGGAAAGTACCGTGGCCAGAACGCCCTTGAAGAACGTTCCGGTAAGCCCTTCTTTGCTGGCTAATTTATCGATTTGCGCCTGACCGGGAGCTACTGTCACGTAGAAAAGCCCGAACAGGCTGAGCGAGAAAATCATAATGATAGTAGCCATAGCGATCACAAAAGGCGGGTACTGCATCTGAAAACCCCAGCCTACAGTTTGACCGGCTGCGCGGGCGGCCAGAACCACACCACCAAGAACCAGAAATGAAGAGAGAATTCCTGCTGCAAACATCAGACCCTGCAATCGCACGCGACCCGGATCGTCATTCACCTGTTCCATCAAACTGATAATTTTGATAGCGATCACAGGCAAAACGCAGGGCATGAAATTCAAAATGAATCCACCCAAAATCGCCAGAGCGAAATAGGCGTAAAACGGCATGGTTCCTTGTGAGTCGGCAGGCGTAAGATTGCGATCCAGAATGCTTCCTGTTCCATTTCCGCTTTCTTTAGTATTGGTTGCACCGTCTCCCGCACCATGACTTTCCGCGGACAGATCGGAAACCTTTCCCGAAAATCCGCTTCCCGAAAATGCGTCTTTATCCCCGGTCTGCGGAGTGGCACCCTTCTTGCCTGCGGGCAAAGTGAGCGACGTTTCGCCCGATCCTGGAATGCACAATTCCTTGCACTCCAACCATTTGACTTTGGCTACCATTTTCTGATCGACACCGTCCGGTATTACATCCGGTGCGGTGACTTTGGTCGCAATCACCGTTTTGTCCGAAAAGCCGTAAGTGACTATGCCGCCATCATCAAACTTATGGGGCTTTTGCCAGAGCAATTCCGTATGTTTGTATCCGGGAGGCAAGACCCATTCGATCGACGTCGGCATACCGGCATCTCCCGATTCTTTGTAATACGTATGCCAACCCGGTTGCATCGTCAGCTCGACGCCCAGCATGAAGGTAGAGCCGGGCACAACTTCCTTGACGTCTGCAATTAAGCGCAATGTCGTGTGCTTGGCACCGCCAGCCGGGGCTGCTTGCGCCTTGCTCACACCGGTGTGAAACATCAGATCAGGCGAGAGAACCGCAATAAAGAAAAGCAGCGCAAACACCAAAGGGAAAAACCGCTTCGCCTTCAATTTTGATTTCATAAATGGCCGAGTGTCCTAAGAGCCCGTTCTGTTGTCCAGCGCATTGCTAGAAGCTATTTTGGCATATACATGGGCACTCTTGCGCAGAGTTCGCTTTTGAGTAGGGAAAGCCACACGCACTAAGCCGAAGCGAGCTTTGAGCCCTTCTGCCCATTCAAAGTTATCAAGCAACGACCAGTACAAATAGCCCTTCACATTGGCGCCCTTCTTGATGGCCTTGTGCAAGGCCTTCAAGTGAGAAATCAAATATTTGATGCGGTAGTCATCGGTGAGCGACCAATCGCCATCCTCGGTCAGGTGCCCCGGAAAGAGATCTGCAAAACCGTTTTCCGTGATGATAATCGGGCATTCCTTACCGTCTTCTCGAGTCGAGTATTGCGACATCTCCTGTGTCAAGACTTCGTAGAGACCATCCGGATAGCTCTCCCAACCCATACAACTGATCTCGGAGTCGGCATTGCGAGAACTGCGGCCGAAGACATCAAAAGGAGCCTCCAGGCTGTGATGAGACATGTCGCGAGTGTAATAGTTGACACCGCTGTAGTCCATGGTGCCCTTCAGTCCCTCAATCGGCACACAAAGCTCTTTGATGGCTGTGCGCAGCGTGAGCGGGAAGGGGAAGTGCATTCTTCCGGTCTTAATCGCATTGGGGAACATGTGGTTGAAGACACGATTGCGCATGTGCGTAACCAAATTGTCGAGCGGATTCCACTTGTTGACAGGAGAGAACGGACGCCAGTGATTGGTAAAACTGACTTGCGCCTGAGGGTTGACCTTGTGAATAGCGTGATAAGCCAGGGCGTGCCCTTCAAGCATGTTGTGCACGCATTTGAACGCATTTACGTAATGATGTTTTTGCCCGGGTGGCCAGGAGCCTTCGACATAGCCTTGATAGGCGTAAGGCAATGGTTCGTTGATGGTTATCCAGTAGTCGATGTACTCGCCCAGTTCGCTCGCGACCAGTTCGGCAAATCGCCCAAATTCTTGCGCTGTCCGCGGAGACAGCCAACCGCCCTCATCGGCAAGCCATTGAGGCAGGCAGAAATGGAAGAGCGTGACAAAAGTCGTAATTCCGCGTTCTCTCAAGGTCGAAAGCAGCTTCTTGTAATAGCGAACGCCTTCCTGGTTGAGACGCTTGCGCCCCTGTCCATTGCGGTCTCTCGGGCAGAGTACCGCCCAGTTGAGGCTAATTCTGAGCGCGCCCAGATTGAGCCCGCTCAAAAGTTCGATATCATCCAGATAACGCGAAGTGAAGTCACAAGCAGCATCGGCAGTCGTGCTGTCGGCAATATTGCCCGCCACCGAGGCCCATGTGGACCAATCCGACAACCGGCTCTTAATCTCGACAGGATGCCCTTCCACCTGAAAGTGCGATGTGGCGGCACCCCAGAGAAATCCCTCCGGGAATGTGAGCATGGTCTCGTCTTTGATGATCGGGTCTTCCATTTGAAAAGGTTGCCACTTGGCTAGTAACTAAAGCTTACCTGGTTGGCTGCATTGCAACCGATTACTTAATTATTGAGTTCGAATGTTCTCCTATTATTTTTCTAACAAGAAATCTCGTTTCTGGCTAGTCCTGCTGATGTCTTACTCAGGCATTCAGAGCCAATCCGGGTCATAATCAGACCATCCTGAGGGCGAAAGCCGGAATCTGCCAATGCTCTCGGACTGCCCACTGGCGCCTGACTCGCACCTTCGATATCGAGAGCGGAGATTGCCTTCACGGTGATTGAAAAAATTCAAAAAACCACCCCCCAAGACCGTTTGACCACCGCAGCTCGGACTCCCTCCACCTCCAAGGAGTCGTCGTACCTGATTTTGGGCGCTGTCTGCATTGTTGTCCTTCTCAATTTCGCTGCGTTTCACGGTAGTTTGCGTGGATATTTTTTGGCGGACGATTTTGCCCACGTCGATTATTTGAAAACTGTCTTCAATGGGCATGCCCATTTGTTGGCACAAAATTTCTATTCGAATTGGATGCAAACTCTGGGCACAAGTTTTTACCGCCCCTTCATTTCCTTGACTCTGGCTGGCGATTACCTCCTCTGGGGAGCTAATCCCAATGGTTTTCACATTTCCAATTTTATTTTTCAGACGCTCTCTTCGATCTTTCTGTTCCTTTCTCTCAACTGCATGTTTCCCTGCCTCGATGGCAAGGCGCGATTTCTGACGGCTTTTTTCACCTCGGCGCTTTTTGCCTGTCATCCACTGCATCCGGAAGTGGTGAGCTGGATCATTGCCAGAGTAGACAGCGTTTGCACGACTTTCCTTTTTCTTTCTCTTTGGCTCTATCTTTTGTCGCGCCAGTCGCAAGGCACGGCTGTTTTTCGATTTCAGATTTTCAGCCTGGCTGCATTCACACTCTCGCTTATGTCTAAGGAAATGGCGATAACCCTGCCGCCAACCATCTTTTTGTACGAACTGGTCAATTCATTCTTTAGCCACGATCAAACAAAAAAAGAGTCCTGGCAAAACAAAATCAAAGCAGCTTTGCTTGCCACAAAATGGCATATTGCCCTCCTCCTTCTCTACCTGGGCTTCAGAACAATCGTGCTGGGAACCCTCTTCGGAGGATACGGCGGATCGGTTGGAGACGGGCTTAAGGAATCTATCTGGAAGCGCTGGTTTCAAGAAGGCTGCCTGTGGCGCTTGTTGTTTCCATTCAACGATCAAGTTACGCCACCCGGCGATTACTTGAGGTTGGTATTCAAACTGATAACGGCCGGCGCTTTTGCTCTGGCAATCGCAAGAATGTTCAGAAGAAATGGGAAAACATCTGCTCTGCCTTTTGCCCTGTCACCATTTGCGATTTTTGCAGGCGGTTGGTTTGTAGTCGCACTGGCTCCGACGGTGCAAGTTTTCGACATCACAAGTAATTTGCAAGGCGGCAGATTCGTCTACCTGGCGACGGCTCCCGTCGCCTTATTTCTAACAGCCCTGACTTTCGGGCAGGGAGACCCTGAGACAAAAAAACATGGCAATCTGTCCTTGATTGCCGCCCTCAGCATTGGACTTGCAGTTGTTTTCACGGCTGCCTATGCCATGCTTGCAGTACAAAATAATAGACCCTGGCAAGAAGCTTCCAATGGAGTCGGAAATCTCAGGGCTAACGTAGAAAAAATATTGGCAGGAAAACCGCCCGATTCAAAAATAGCTTTGCTCAATTTGCCGCCGCACCACAAAGGTGCGCATATGCTCTACAACGCAGCTATGTTCTCCGTGACGCTCAAACCGCCGCTCTCAAAGGAAGACTTGACCAGGCGGGTGGTTACTTTTGAACCGGTCACCTTCGGCGACGCAAACTTAATCAACAGAACCAGATTCAAAAAACTGCTCGCCGACAAAAACCTGATTGGTGTTTTTGTTTGGAATAGCGACAGCCAAAAACTGATTGCCATGAATGACCGGCAATCCCTGCAGACCAATACGCTCGAGCAAGCCTCCCAGTCCGTCGATATGAAGGCGGCATCCTGCAATCTGGTTGACGTCAACGACTCGATGCATTCGCCTGTCATCGATGCACCGTCTACCGACTTTGATTTTGTCGACCTGGAATTAAAAGTCGAACCTTTGAACACTGAGGTGCAAATCGAACCCAGCTCAGTCGTTATCTTATCGTGGAACAGCGCTTCTCATCCTATCTTCGGCCCGGAAAGGCAAATTGCCCTGCCGCTTCGAGCCCGCGGCAAGTATGAAAAATATAGATTCTCTGTGGGTGAGCTTAAGAAGTGGATAGGCGAAGGCAGGATAACCGGACTTAAAATCGACACCAGCTTCAAACCAGTCAGGATTGAGCTCAAATCGGCGCGTTTGGTGAATGCAGAGGACGAAATACCTGCACTATGGGTATCGCCTGAATGCACATCGCATACGGACTCCAACGGGACTGTTTATACGAGACAAGAACTCGGACCTTTGATCTACGATGCCAAGAAAATCAAAAACGCAAAATCAGTTCGCTATGAAATCAGTGCGCCGGATTCCTGGTTTGAGCATTATTCCGGGACCCTGCGTGATACCGGACCATCAGCTCATATTGCCGACACGGGAATACTTGCCGACTTGAGTTCTTCCAGTTACAGAGTCGGTTTGGATGCGCTCAAGGTGCCGGGCTTTTACGAGTTTCGCATAATGGCGCTGGATGCCGCCGGCAAACCAATCGGCTATGTTTCAAACCCGATCAACTTTCAACTCAATGGCAGTTTTTTCAAAGAGAAGAAAAAACCAAAATGAAGTCATCGACATCAATTGAAGAAGAAAAAAAAGATCTGAGCAATCTCTACCTTGAGCCGGCCAGACTTGATTTTCTATCTGTAAAAACGCAAATCGTCATGGCTGCGATTCTTTCTTCAATTCTTGTCTTTCTTGTGTACTGGCAGACCCTGAAGATTGGTTTTTTGCACGACGATTTTCTTCATCTGGATTACGTTGCCAGAGCGGTTTTGAAAGGGGACGCCCACGATTTGCTTGCCAACCTGTACAGCAACTGGGGAGGCTCGGATCTGATGCGCAGCTACCGGCCGCTGGCCTCCATTTCGCTCTTCTTAGACTTTATTTTGTATAGAACAAATGCGGTCGGATTTCACCTGACAAACTTGCTTCTTACTTGTGCATGTTCGCTTTTTATTGCTCTGATCGCCTCCGAGTTGTGCGGCGCATTCGGCAACAGAATGAGGGCAGCGACGGCTATCTGGGCGGCTTTGTTGTTTGCCGCTTATCCTCTGCATGTCGAATCGGTCGCCTGGGTAATCGGCAGAGTCGATCTCCTCTGCACTGTCTTTTATCTGGCATCCCTCTACTACTTTCTGCGCTTCAGATTAATTGAAGAACCCACGTATCTCTGGCTTACCGCCGGCTGCTTTGCGCTTTCCCTTTTTAGCAAGGAAATGGCAGTGACTCTGCCTGTGGTTGCAACCGTCTTTGCATTGCTCATTCCGGCGCGAACAGATTTGACTGCGGCTAACGGCAAGAAGCGATTTATGTGGCGCATATTTTGCCGGCCGTCCCGGTTGGAATGGCAAGCACTCGGCGTACTCTGGGTGACTCTTATGGTATTTGTCGTTATTCGGACGTTGGCTCTGGGTGATCCGATCGGAGGTTATGGCAATCCAGGCTTGAGCGCGGTAATCAATACTTTTGCAAATAAGGCCGCTCTCTTTAAAATTGTTTTGCCGACCAATGAAGAAGTCATTGCCGAAAGCAAGTCCCTCATTAAAGTTGCTTTTATACCGTACATTGCAGCCGCAGTGCTTGCGGCTCTGCGGTGTCTGGTCACGCCGGCTTTGATTCGATACTTTGTAGCCATTGCATTGTTTGGCGCGATTGCTCTTTTGCCGACATATCAGGTCTGGAATGTGGCACCCAACTTATGTGGGTCGCGATTGTTTTTCCTCTCTTCGGCTGCGCTTGCTCTTTGGCTAGCTTTTGCTTTCATTGCCAATGAAGACTCGATAGATAGAAACTCAGCCAGGTTTGTCACAGCCCTGGGCACTGTTTTCCTCGTCTTCACTCTCATCTCTTACACATTTTTCGCTCGCGCCAATCTCTCGCCATTTATTGAAGCTGGTCGCAGAATGGAGACCTTCAGAAAACAAGTTGTTAAATACTCGGCAGTCGAGCCGGGGAAATTGTTGCTCTTGAACCTGCCTTCGGACTATCACGGCGCTCCGATGCTGACCAGACCACAGTACTTCCGAATTATGATGTCGGCGCCGTTTACAGAGGGTAATGTCGCTGCTCGAGTGGGCACCAGTGAAATGGATTTCCTCTGCGATCACTCCTTCTACTCGGCAGATAAATTGAATGAAGCCCTTTTGACACCAAGCGTAAGCAATCCAAGATTCTGGAGTGATGCCGCAGGCGAAATACTGCCACTGCAGATTCCTACTGGAAAAGCCGGCTTCCAATGCCAGTTTGACGATCTGAGAAGCGGCACTTTGTCCCCCAGCCAGACGAGAAGGTCAGACGGCAGGCAGTGGCATGCCTTCAACAGCGTCAACCCGGAAGTCGAGGAAATCGAAAACGCTGTCCGCTTGTATCCGGGTGATTATGGGCTGACTGCAGAGCGATACATCGAGCCGGTAAACCCGCTTTCCACTGCGCTGATCAAGCTCAAGATGAGGGTCTCTGCCGTTCAGCCTTTAGAGCAAATTATCCATCTGATTCGGTTGACCTGGGACCAAGATCAAAATGTAATTTCAAAAAACAAACTCGCTAATCTTGTGCAAACTGGAGAAAACGTTTTCGAATGCCCGCTCATAAACAACAAAGAGTGGCTTTTAGGCGGGGATGTAAAACGGGTCGGACTTTCGCTTTTGCCGGCATCTTACTATGTGACCATAGAATCCATTGAGGGTATTGCCACAGACGAATGCGTTCCTGAACTCTCGAAGAGCCCGCAAAATGGCTGGCTTCAAGTAAAAGCGAGGAATGTTCGCAATGCCTCCTCAACCCTTGTCATGGTTTCCAACCCTGACACCACATTTGATACCGTGATCGACGGAAATGTGCTGCGCAATTATCGAAATATTAGTCTATCTCCGGATGCAAAACAGATGGACTCACCGGATTCGTCAATCACAGGTAAAGTGCAGCGTTGGTTTCATTTGCAACAAGTCGAGGGAACCTTAAGTCTGCCGCTAGAGGTCTACAATGATGGGAAGAGCCATCAGGTCGTCGCCATCGCTCTTGACAAAAACGGTAGGATGGTTGGATTGCCCAGCCGAGTACTAAAGGTAAAGTGAATCAATGACAAGAGGCACCCACAGACGCCGCCCGGCAGCACGAGCCGCACTAAATGTGTTTTATCTCTTCCTGGGAGCGCTTTCTTGCTGGTTGATTTACGAACTGAGAATAATCGTCATTTGCTTGCTTATGGCAATCACACTTGCATCTGCAATCGCTCCGGTTGCGGAATGGGGTGAAGAGAAGAAAATACCGCGCGTAGCTACCGTCATTATCATTTTTATCATTACAGTCTTGATCTATTCCGCTGTTGCCTACTTACTCTTTCCGCCCATGAAAGAGCAAGCTCTGGCACTTTACGAAAACCTTCCGAAATATGTGCAGGGACTGACGACAAAATTTCCTTCTCTTAACGAATATATCGGCTCGAACGGCGACCAGATGAAAATCGACCCGGAGCATTTAAAACAGATCGCTCCCAACGTGGCCAGGCGTACCTTAAGTCTCACAGCCGGTCTTTTAGGAGCGCTTGCAAACATGCTTCTGGTGCTTTTCCTCACCTTTTATTTTGTCGTCGAAGCCAATTCAATGTGGGAAAAACTCTTGCTCTGGGTGCCACCACAACATCGAGAGAGAGTAGGCAGTTTGATCAAACCACTGGGCTTGCGCATGGGCGGTTATGTGAGGGGTCAGTTGCTGGTCAGCATTGCGGTCGCCACTATTTTGGGTGCCGGACTGACCATCCTGAAAGTGGAGTATTCACTGGTTTTAGGTGCACTGTCCGGGCTTTTCAATCTCGTTCCTTTTGTCGGCTCGGCAATCACAATGGTATTGTCTCTGGTGGTAGCCTTCAACCAATCGGTTGAGCTTGCTGTGTTTGTCTTTCTCCTTTTTGCACTGGAGCAGTGGCTGGAAAGCAATTTCATCGTGCCGCATTTGTTGGGCAAGCAGGTCGATCTGCATCCGCTACTGGTCTTGTTTGCAATATTAATTGGCGCCACGCTGATGGGCTTGCCTGGCGCTCTTGTAGCAGTTCCGGTTGCCGCAGCGCTGCAACTTTTGGCACAAGAGTTTTACCTTAAACCATTGAATGCAGATAGTACCGCAAATGGTACATCACCGAGTTTCAATGCAATAGAGAGCAAGTCCGCCAATTCAGGCGAACTCAAAACAGAAAAACCTGAAAATCAGCCGGATCAAACAGATTAGCTGCCCGTGCCTATTGCAGTCTCTACGGTTTGATTGTTGTGCTTCAACAACCGCGCAAGTTCGCGGTTGATCCTAATCGGCAAATCAGGTCCGCCGTATATCAATCCGGTATAAAGTTCCACTGCCCTGGCACCGCCTGCGATGAATTCATAGGCGTCGGCGCCTGTAGAGATGCCGCCACAACCGATAATGTCCTGGTCTTTTTGCTTGATTTTATATACACGTTTTACCAGCTCGAGCGCCTTTACTTTCAATGGTCTGCCGCTCAAACCGCCGTTTCCCATTGATTGTACTTTGTCTGCCTGAGTGGACAGCCCGCCGCGCGTGGTCGTCGTATTGCCGAGAACATAGCCCCTTACACCGTATTTGCAGGCGCTGGCCACGAAGGTCTCCAAAAGTTGAGCCGTACTGTCGGGCGACAGTTTCAAAAAGACAGGCAAATTACGATGATTGAGTTCTTGCACTCCGGCCAATATCTGATCGAGTTCTTCAGTCTCCTGCATGATGCCCTCATGCGTGTTTGGACAACTGGCATTCAAGGTGACAAAGGCAAGGGGCAGGTCCTTTATGCACTCAAACGAGTGCAGCATGTCGGCGACACCCTTCTCGCCTTTGACTGCCGGATGATTGGTCTTGGCTATGTTGACGGCGACAGGCAGCGAAAAGCCTGCGCCTGCCAACCTCTTAGCTACGAAATCCGCGCCCTCTCCGTTCAATCCCAGGCGATTGATGACCGCTTCATCCTCTACCAGACGGAAAAGACGGGGTTTTGGGTTGCCGACCGACGATTGCCCCGTGATCGAGCCGACCTCGGCAAAGCCGAAGCCAAATTTGGCTAAACAGCCCGTCAATAGTCCGTTTTTATCAAAACCGGCTGCCAAACCGACAGGATTGGAGAATTTAATCCCCGCCACCTGAGTGGCCAGGCACTGGTCATTAAAGGGCCCGCCGACCAATCCAGCCGCCAGAGGCGCCAGCCTGATAGCCAGGCTATGGGCACTCTCGGGATCCATGCGGAATAGGAGCGAACGCAAAGAGCGATACCAGAAAGGCGCTAAAGAAGAAGACGGCTGCGCGTCCTTTTGCTCGATCTGTTCTACTGGGGCCACATTCATGTCCGACAATCCCGATCTGGCTCTTTAACAGTAATTACTCTAGATGATAATGCCATGGCTTACATCCAGTAAGAGCTGATGATTAATTCGTCGGCTCTTGCGGGCAAGATATTCATATACACGATCTGCCCCATCTCACAGGTTGGACGGGTTTGGCACTTTGATAGAAGACTCAGGCAGAATTACTATCGACAACACCTGCAGTGAATGCGGGCAGCACTTTTCGCCTGCCACCAAAATCTGCCCAAATGACGGCACGCGCCTTGTTGCAGTCAAACCGAAAAGAGAAAAGATTGAAAATTTGATAATCAATATAGCGCCGGCCGACTCCACAGCGCTGGCCACGTCGGCTGGATCGCTTATGGCACAAGCGCTTTCTCAGGACCCACCGCCGCGTGCCAAGGAGGAAAAGCCAAAAGAGGAAGAGGAGCTTTCGGGTGAGATTATCTTCGAATCGGAAGAATTTCAAACTAAGAAATGCGATCTCGAATCATCAGACGGCTCCATCCCTGCGACTTTCGCGCGCGAAGTTGCCGCAAAGCTGATCGGACAAACCGTCAACGGGCAGTATCAAATAGTAAGTGCCATTGGATATGGTGGCATGAGCGTGGTTTTTCGAGCCAAGGATTTGAAGCTGGGAAAGTTCGTGGCGCTGAAAATGCTGCTTCCTCACTTGATGATGCAGTCCCACAGCATGGCGCGCTTTCAACAGGAAGCGCAGTCGGCAAGCGCGCTCAACCATCCGCATGTCGTAAGCATTCACAACTACGGTGAAACGGAATCGGGTCAGCCCTTTCTTGTCATGGATTTGATCGAAGGCACTTCGCTTTCCACTTTGATTAAGAAAGAAGGGCAATTGCCCGTCGACAGAGCACTCAACATCTTCATTCAGCTCGCCTCTGCCCTCAGCCATGCGCACCAGAAGGGCATCGTCCATCGCGATTTAAAACCCAGCAATGTACTTCTGACAGAACAAAACGGAGAATCCGATTTTTGCAAAATAGTTGACTTCGGCATAGCCAAGCTGCTTCCCCACGAAGGACGCGATGCGGTCAGTCTCACGCAAACCGGTGATGTATTCGGCAGCCCTCTCTATATGAGCCCGGAGCAATGCAAGGGCGAAAAACTGGATGCCAAAGCCGACATCTACTCCATGGGCTGTCTCATGTACGAGTCGCTTGCAGGAACACCACCTCACTGCGGCAACAATATGTTGGAAGTGCTTTACCGTCACATGAACGAAGTGCCGAAGGACTTCAAAAGTCTGAAGCGAGGCATTGTTGTCCCGCAGCGCCTGGAAGCGACGATTTTCAAAGCCCTGGCAAAAGAGCCAGCCGCAAGGCATCAAAGCATGCAAGCATTGCATGACGAGCTGAAGCAGATATTGCTATTTCGCAAAACCTCGCTTTTCGGACGACTGGCGACAAGCTGGGAATTATTCGTCCTCAAACGCAGACCGCGTAAGCGAAGCGAATTTGTTATTCTGGGCGCGCTTGCTGTTTCTTTGCTTGGACTTTTCTCTGCCTGTGCATACTTGATTTCCCAATATGCTTTCGCCGATGAATCACAAGTCTTCAAGCAAGCGATAGATTGGCGGACACCGCCGCCGCCGCCACCGGCAAATGTGGGACAGACAGCAATTTCTCTATATCAAAATGACATCGACCATGCCTCCAGTATCCTCAAGGATTCGCCCAACACAGTAAACACTGAAATAATGGAGCACGTCACTCTCTGGGGCAACAAGATGGGAGATGCCAACCGCTGGGAGGAGGCGCAGAAAGCCTACTCCATAGCCCTCGAACTGAGCAGACGCTGGAATGGC
>JBGAVL010000175.1:0-12528 GCA_044228145.1 Obscuribacteraceae bacterium (SeqCode) | reverse complement strand
CTATGTCTTTCCAAAGTTCAACATTGTCGTTTTCTTCGTATGATAAGAAGTGGAGGGATTCACAACATGCGAATTCTTTTGGTAGAAGACGACAACTTTCTGGCTTCTGGGCTTTCACTAGTGCTCAAAGACAGTGGATTCACTGTCGATCACGTTGAAGATGGATTGGATGCCGATATTTCGTTATCCACCACTCGTTATGATCTGGTGGTTTTAGACCTTTGTCTGCCTGGTATAGACGGCATTGAGGTGCTGAAAAAACTTAGGAGTAGAAAGGACGATGTCCCCGTACTCATTCTGAGCGCTCGAGATCAAGTGCAGGACAGAGTGACGGGTCTGGACGCCGGGGCTAACGACTACTTGACGAAGCCGTTTCACGTAAATGAGCTGGAAGCCAGAATTCGAGCGTTGATCCGCCTGGGTTGGGGCAATCAGGAAGTGGTTTCAATTAGGAATTTGCATTTCAATACAGTCAAACGAACGGCTCACATTGATGATGAATTAATCACACTGACCAAGCGGGAGCTGGCGGTTCTTGAGGTCCTGATTCGCCAGAGAAACTTGCTCATTAACAAAGAGCAACTGATGGAGCAACTCAGCAGCTGGGACAAAGAAATAACTGCTAATGCTCTGGACATAGCCGTTCACCGCTTGAGAAAGAAACTTAAAAAATCAGGCTTCAAAATTAAGACCATCAGAAATTTAGGATATACGGTAAATTGAGCTTTCCTTCATCTATCAGCGCAAAATTGTTGAGAGTGCTTCTTGTGCCACTCTGCATAATGTTTGTGTTGACCGCGCTCATTGCCTACAATTTAGCCGCCTGGTTCGCCAATGATTCATACGATAAAGAGTTGCTCAATGCCGCTCATGCTGTGGCTGCAAGATTGTCTAAAGATAAAACCGGACTGGTTGCCGATCTCCCTACGGCCGTCCAGGAAGTGCTTCGCCACAATGACAGAGATGAGTTCTTTTATCAGGTCTTAAACCCACAAAGAGAAAGGGTCGCCGGCGACGCCATTTTGCCTATGCCCGTAAAAGAGATAAACACCGATACTCCAAGCTTCAGAAATGCTGTCGTCAATTCGCGCAATGTTCGCATCGTCAGGATTCGAGTACCGCTGCACGACAGCGATGACGGACTGGTAATCGTGCAAGCAGCGCGCACTCTGAATGCGCGAAATGAACTTATTCACTGCATATTTTTGAGCATCGTTATTCCGCAGATTTTTCTTGGTCTGCTCAGCGTTGGCTGCGTGAGATATGGAGTCAAAGACGGGTTGAAGCCAATGGTTGAATTGAGTGAGGAAATTCAGCAGCGCTCACAGTGGGATCTCAATCCTATCGATAGCAAGAAATCTCCCAAAGAAATGACCCCATTCATTGACGCAATTAATTCCCTTTTTCTCAGGATTGACAGCCATATCGAAGAGCAAAAGCGTTTTGTTGCCAATGCGGCGCATCAGTTGCGTACACCCGTTGCCGGATTACGTGCTTACATCGAATACGGTCGTAGAATTTCCGGCGGTAATGGCGGTTTTTCAGAAGTGCTCCATCAACTCGATGCAGGCACCGATCGCATTTCCGAACTGGTTGGCGGGTTGTTAGTCTTGGCTCGAGCATCTGAGCGTCGTATCAAGCAGCTGGAGTATGTCGATTTAAACGACCTCTCATCGGAAGTAACAGCCGATCTTATCAGGCAGGCGGCCAACAGAAGAGTGGAATTGTTTTTCCAGCCTTCTTCCCGACACAGCGTTGTCGAGGGTGACAAAGCTGAACTTCGAGAGATGCTAAGCAATGTTGTAAGCAATGCCGTAATGTATTCTCCCGATGGCGGAGTCGTAAATGTCACTGTAAAAGCGGGTCCTCCGCCTGTGGTAGTCGTTCAGGACAATGGACCGGGAATCCCTCACAAGGAACGGGAAAGGGTCTTTGAACGCTTTTACCGTGTCCTCGGAACTCGAGTCAATGGGACCGGATTGGGGCTGGCCATTGTGCACGAAATCGCTCAGTCACATAAAGCAACCGTGGAACTTCTCGATCCGCATGGTGAGAAAGGCACGCTTGTGAGAATCACGTTTGCTGGAATCAAAAAAGAACGCCAAGTCTCTTAATCTGCAAATTTTTGAAAGATAGCAGAAAGACCTGTCGGTAATAATCAAAGAAGCGGCGGCTTCTCCCACCGAACTGAAATTCGGCTGTCTGTCCCACCGTATTTTGAGCCACCGCTACTCATCAACCGTAGTCTTAAGCCTCCAAAATCATTAGTGTTGCAAAAGAAAGGTCCGCTCCGAGAAGTGGACCTTTCTTGCAAATACATACTTTCGGAATAGCCTTTCATGCTGATTCGGAGACCTTTTGCCTGTATGCAGGACGCTTTCTGCGCCGCTCGCCTGCTAGCTTTTCATCGTACGAGGGCTCGAATCCATCAAGCCCTCTATCGAGAGTTGAATTCTCAAGTTCGTTCCTTCCTGTATCTTTGGATAGTGCGGAAATTACAACCATACCGGCAGTCACTGCAAAAACGAACCAGAAAACACCTATCAATGAGTTGATCAAGGGCGCTCCGTGATAGCCAATGAGAATACCCATGCTGACGAAAGAAATTATGCTCAATCTCAACAACTTGAGAAAGCGGTGCGAGGATTCCTTCAGTTTCTTTTTTGACACTGGCTTACCTCGCGACTGAGAAATGGCGTATGAAAATTGCAATTTAGAACACGAACATTTCGCGAACTTTTCGAAAGTGCTTAGTGTAAATAGGATCTGCTTTATTTAGTAATCGTTGATTCAAATGGTTGTACTAAAACTGCACGCTTCTCACGCGGTATCTTGCCATCATTACTGCGAGTCTTCTCAATGACCCGCTTAGCCGGAATCCCTTTCCTTCAGTGAAGGGAGGGCGTCAAAGATGTTATGCGGTGCTACCCTGAAGCCGAAGATCGATCTCATCTTGTCGAAATCACCGAAGTCACCGGCGTAATGGATATTTCCACGCTCAAGATGTTTCAAGAGAGCCGGTGTATTGCTTATTCCCAGACTTTCGCTAGATTTGGGATCTTCAGTTACATCGACAATGATAAGTTGGTAGTCATTGAAGGAATGATGCTCCAGAGCCTTGTAAAGCTGTGACAAGGCAGTGGCTGATTCACCTGCTCGCACAAAGAGAGAGAGTTTTATTTGTGAGGTCAATTCATAGTCCTTTCCAGGACAGGATTCCCAGTAGAAAATGAAGAAAAATTGCCAAGTTCAATTATAGGCTTGCGTCTTTCGGCTTTCTTTCAACTGCGCTTCACTCACTCAAAGTCGTGTCGTGATTCTTGCAACAGAGATCCTATTGCCTCCAGTGGCAATCATTTGATCGCAAGCCTGATCCGCCTGAAGTATGAGCATGTCCTGGTCACCATTGTGTCCTGGCTTGTGTGAAATTCCAATGCTGACCGTAAAGTACAGCGAGCGGTAGTTCCAGACGAACTCAGCAGCGACAACCGATTTGCGAATGTAGTCAGCATAGTCTGCAGAAATGGCACCGCTGATGCCAGGCAACAGTATCAAGTAGCGGCTTTCAACATATCTGCCAATTACGACACCACTTTCGGTGCCAAATATCAAATCGCGGTGGTGGCAAAGTGTGCGTTCGATAAACGAGCTCGCTTTGGCGGCAGCGGCATTTCCGTAGTTTTTCTCAAAAGCTGCGAATTCATCTATAGTGAGAACCAGCAAGCTGACGGGCTGCTGCGCCCTGAAGGCTTCGCAGCAGGCGAGATAGATCAGGTTTCTGGTTTGCTGAAAGTCGGGAATTTCAGGGGCTGGCAGATCGGCCTCCAAATCCGGCTCGAGAGATGAATGTTTTTGTGCTCGATATGAGCCGGTCAGACGCGCAAACATCCCGCTATTGACACGCCAAGCTGGTCTTCGATCGCTCATTCGACACCGATACAAGTTGCTCTTTACAGTTTCTATTTAACACCAAATACGCAATTCCTGTCGGGATAACGTTCTTAAGGAACAATCAATGTGTTCCTATTTAGGCGAATTAAAAAACACCGCCAGCATCTGAGTTTGAAAACCCGCATGTTTTATAGCGCCGGCGGCGGTTTGGTTGTTTGGAAAGAAAGCAGAAAGACAGATCATCTATTCTAGCTGTAGCGGTGGTCCTCCTTATGGATTCGTTCCAATGCCTCTACCTGCTTCTTCCATAACCACCGCTACTTCTTGCTTGAGTCACACAGTTGCAGATCGCAATTTTGCTTATTGCCATCACGCTAAATCCGGATAATGCATGCCGCTTCCATCCTCAGGCGAAAGCAAGGATGTCCCCTCTGCCAGTGGGGGCATCCTTGCCGAGGAGCTGGAAAGACTTGGTTATCACCAAGTCGCAGACCAGAGTTACTTAGATCTTGCCGTACATACAATTTTCGATCCTCTTGCCAGACTGACGACAAACGAGAACATGTATTCTCACGAGTTGACTGGCTACACAAAGGGCTTCATCAAGACTTTGCCGCTATTTATGAAAGGGCGGCTGCCTTTTGCCGGTCTCTTGCTCTCCTACGCTGCGGATGAAGCCAAGTTAAATGACCGCATTCAAGACCAGCTTCTAGACACCGGACTTGGGTCTGCCAAAAGCCTGATTCTCAAAGGGACATTCATGGCATTTGGTCGGCAGGGAGCAACTCCAGGAATGACCGGTGTCGGGATTGGCTTCACCTCTAGAATTTCAGATGCTGCACTGACACGGGCGAATTACCTGGATAACAACAAGAATTTCGACTTGAGCCAGGGTATACAGACAACGCTTTCTGCAGGTTTCAATCCTACCGCGGTAGCGATGGACGCGATTACATTTGCGGCATCAGATGTTCTGTGGGCAAGAGTGATGAACCGCTCAAGAGGAGCGGCCTGGTACAGACCGGAGATAACGCATGCAATATCCGGGGGTGCTATGGGTGTGACAAGCGAGTTTGGCAACGAACTGCACCGCCAGATTTCAGTAGATGGAGAAATTAATGCCGAAGTCCTTATGCGCAGGAGCCTTATAAGAGGTGCATTTGACGCTGCAGCAGGGGGACTGGGCGGACTGCAAACACGCCGGTACAACAAATTGACTCCGGAGGTTCGCGATAGTCCTGAAATCAAAACTGTGGCCCGATCTACTCCTTTTCAAAAGGGGTTAACTGTAGATGATCACCAGATCGCGCTTAGAGACGGCGTTTTCATCCTGGATAGAAAACTTCCAGCACTAACAACTGAAACTTGGGTTGGCTGGACCCACACTGACAAGGGTCAAAGAATACGAAGCATCTTCAGACCAGACAATGGCACCGAGGCTTTCGCTCACCGTATGCAATCCGAAATTGCCGCTTATGGACTGCAAACGCTCGGATTGAAGATGGCTGTTCCGGTCACAGTAGCACGCAAGGTAGAGCTAAACGGCAAGATTCATTCCGGATACATTCAAGAGATGGAAGGAGTAAGTTTTGCTGCTTTTGCAAAAGACAAGCTCGGGCAGAAGCAACTCTCCAAAACAAATTTGCAGGATTTACTGCAAACCAACAAACCTCTTCGGGGGAGCTATGCTAATGCCTGGTTGCACAGATTGATTATGGGCGAATGGGACAATCATGCGCTGAATATGACCGTGAATCAAAGTCGTAATCGAGTGCCTCAAGTGCGAAACATTGATCTCGGTGACAGCCTGCGTCCGGCTGAAACAATAATGGATTTGACACCAACGCCAGGCGTGAGACAGGGCTATGACAAAATAAACGCGCACCTGTACAAAACAATATCCGGCGAGAAATTAGACACTTCAACCATGGCTTACTTGAAAGATATTCAAAGCCGCCTTTCGACTCCGCATGGACGCTCAGAATTGCTTTCCGTCGGAATGACACCACAGCAAAGCGACGGCTTGATTGGACGAGTAAATTGGCTGGTGAAAGCGGAAAGAATGCCGGTGAATAGAGAGGCCTCTTATTACCTGCCACTAAATGACGCCCGGCGGGCTTTAGAACGTTGGTTCGGAAAACCGAAAGCACAAAGTACTGATGACCAGACCAATTATTATGAATGAGTGTTTGCGAAAATAGAAAATCAAGAATCTCAGTTTGAGTCGTCTCGTGCTTTTGTCCAGTCTATATCGCAAGCATGAGCCCGGGTTTAAAAGCACCCGTGTAACACGGGGCAAGTTTAAAACTCGAATACTTGTCCACCGGCTTTTCGCCTGCAGCCTTTCACCACGCTTTCGTCGCACACCCAAAGCGGTAGGCTAATTGCAGCTATAATCACGAAAGAGAAAACAGGCTGTGGTCGACTTTGGACATTGCCAGATTTTCTCGAAAGGCGATATCAAATGCGTTTTCGAATCATCGTTCTATTCCTTCCAGCATTGTTCTTCATCTTCTCCCAGATAATTTCCATCTGTGGAGCATTTGAGGTTTTGTCGATGCTTGATACTGACGATGTCAACGATATGAGTTTGGAAGAAATCGTTTCAGTCGATCCCTTCCTGCATTCACATCAGAAGGTCAAAACGGCGCTATCACTGCCCATAGCCTATTCTCCGCATGTAAGCTCTTTTGTGGCGTACATAGACGAAGTGGTATGCAAGCGGCCTTTCAAATTGCGCATCGAATGTCCTGACAAGCGCTCCTTGTCTCCGCCCATCAATTTATGGCTATCTAACCGAGTTCTTCGAATTTAATCTGTGCCGTTCCGTTAAGGGCATCGCTCTAATTTTCTTCATCCGTATCATTCGATGCGAGTGATGCAAAGGTCAGCATGATGCTTTGGAAGCACGGCGTATTTGAAGGCTTGCAGGTACCACCATGATTGATAGATTAATTTCCGGTGCATTGACGCACAGGCTCATGACCGCAGTCATCACACTGGGCATGATAACCGCCGGCATCTTTTGCATGCTTAATTTGCCTATCGATTCTTTTCCTGACGTCAGCAATGTGCAAGTGCAAATTATCACTGAGCCGGAAAGCATGGCTACGCAAGAAGTTGAAGCGCTTGTCACATACCCGATAGAGAATGCCCTGAATGGACTTCCCCGCGTTAAGAAGATCCGATCGAATTCTTCCTTTGGATTGTCGGTAGTAACTGCGATTTTTGACGACGATACTGATGTTTACTTCGCGCGGAATTTGATTCAGCAAAGATTGACCTCTCTATCGTCACTACTGCCGGAAAATTGTCCGCAGCCCACCCTCGGGCCGGTCGTCTCGAGCTTCAGTCAGGTGTACATGTACTACCTGAAAAGTTCCAATCACGATCTTATTGAATTAAGAACAATTCAAGACTGGGACATTTCCAGACGCTTGCGTTCGGTTCCCGGCGTAGCAAACGTGGCTACTTTTGGTGGGTTCGTTAAGCAGTATCAGGTAATCATCAATCCTCGCCAGTTGCACGGATTCAAAGTAACTCTGACCGAATTGGTCTCATCTATTTCGCAAAACAATGCCAATGAAGGCGGCAACTTTATCGAGCAAGCGGGCGAAGAAGTTGTTATTCGCGGTATCGGTCGAATTAAATCTGTTGCAGACATTCAGAATATCGTTCTCAAGGAAGTACATGGAACACCTGTTACAGTCGGCCAGGTCTCAAAGGTAATTGTCGGGGAAGCTTTCCGCAGGGGCTCTGCTTCAATGAATGGAGAGGGCGAGGTCGTAACAGGTATTGTCTACACGCGTAAAGGCGTAAATACGAAAGCTGTCGTAGAAAAGGTAAAAGAAAAAGTCAAAGAAATTTCAGCGCACGATTTGCCTGCCGGCGTCCAAATAATTCCCTATTACGATCAAACTGAACTTGTAGATAAGACCATCGAAACAGTGAAAGAGATACTGCTTTTCAGTGGCGGACTGGTGATCGTCATATTGACGGCAATGCTTTTGCATATTCCAAGCGCCCTGATTGTTTCGATTATCATCCCTTTGTCTTTGCTATTCAGCTTCATTTTGATGAAGTATTCGGGTTTGACTGCGAATCTAATGACTCTCGGCGCGGTTGATTTCGGAATCATTGTAGACGCGGGAGTAGTGATTGTAGAAAACATCTATCGTCACCTGGCACGCGCTTATGAGAAGGGAGAAAAATTCGATCGGCTTTCGGTGATAAGAAATGCGGCCAGCCATGTGGGCAAACCAATTGTCTTTTCTATCGGAATCATCATGGCGGTCTACTTACCCTTGTTTACGCTGGAAGGCGTCGAGGGCAAGATGTTTCATCCTCTGGCGCTGACTTTCATTTATGCGCTGGCCGGATCACTTCTAGCATCGCTCACAGTCATACCGGTTTTGTGTTATTGGGTGATGCGAGGTCCAATTAAAGAAAGGAACAATCCAGTGCTAGAAGCTGTCAGGGCAGCGTATCTACCGCTGCTTAAGACGGCCGTTTCCAATCCAAGGAAAACCTTATTAATCGCCGTAATTCCACTCATTGTAAGTTTTGCGATTTTCCCCCTTTTGGGTTCTGAATTCATTCCGTCTCTGGATGAAGGACCAATTCTCGTGCGAATTAAAATGCCTGCCAGTATTTCGCATTCGGAGTCTAGAAAAAACGTCAACAGCATCGAAAAGATCCTCAAAGAATTTCCGGAGGTCTCTGTGATTGTCTCCAGAACCGGACGCTCTACAACCGGCCCAGGGCTTGATGGCGTCGACTCGACAGATATCTATGTCCAACTAAAACCACAGGCACAATGGAAAACGGCACATAGCAAGGAGAAGCTGATTGACAATATGGCGTCCAGACTGCACGACATACCTGGACTCATGTTCAGTTTTTCGCAGCCAATCGCTGATATGGTCGATGACTTGATAGCTGGTATTCGCGCAGATCTCGGCATAAAGATCTTTGGAGATGACATCGAGACATTGGCAAAGCTGGCGGCGAAAATCCAATCAGAGGTTGCACAGGTCAAAGGTGCTGCTGATATGCAGCATGAGCATTTACTTGGACTGCCTGAATTGAGTATAGAACTCAAACGCCCTAATCTTGCCAGAATTGGCCTAAACACCGATGACGTTCTTGATGTAATAAAGGTAGCGCTTGCCGGAGACAAAGTAACCGAAGTAATTGAAGGCACCAAGCGTTTCAGTCTTTTAGTCCGGTTCGACAAGATATATCGCGAGTCTCCATTGCAAATTGCCGACATCATGATAGTGGCTCCGGATGGTGTCAATGTGCCATTGGACCAACTGGCAACAATCGAGCTAAAACGGGGGGCAGTAACAATAAACAGAGAGGATGGTCAGCGAAGAACTGCTGTCATGGCCAATGTCAGAGGCCGCGATTTAGGCAGTTTTGTTGCCGAGGCTCAGCACAGAGTCCAAAAGAATGTAGTCATTCCCAAAGGTTACAAAATCGTTTGGAGTGGTCAGTTCGAGAATCAAGAGAGAGCAATGAAAAGACTTGCTATTGTGGTCCCGATCGTTTTGGCGTTGATTTTTGTTCTACTGTTTGCATCATTCAACTCTTTTCGCAATGCCGCACTGATTATGCTGAACGTTCCGTTTGCAATGAGCGGCGGTGTTCTGGCACTGTTCTTATCGCATCAGACTCTCTCCGTGCCTGCAATTATTGGATTCATCGCGCTTTTCGGTGTTGCCGTTCAGAACGGTGTGATCATGATCACCTACATAATGCAGCTTGAAAATCGTGGCAGCTCCACTGAGGAGGCTGTTTTAAAAGGAGCAGAAATTCGCCTGAGGCCGGTACTAATGACAGCGATGGTTGCCACTGTCGGTCTTCTGCCGAAGATACTTACACATGGTACCGGTGCCGAAGTACAAAGGCCGCTTGCTACAGCTGTTCTCGGGGGACTGATAACCGCGACTGCGTTGACGCTGATTGTCTTGCCAGCCGTTTATAAATTGCTGAATAAGGAAAAAACAGCCACACGCGTCGGTATCGACATCATGTGACAGGGCAACATCTCCTCTGCGATAGAACAACACACAATCCGCTCTTCTTACCGAGGGCATTGCCGCTACTTTTGCCGCCAGGAAAAGGTAGGACGGCTCTCGGAATCAGACTGAATGATAGCCAACGAACAATGGAGACCCGCGATTACTTCCAGTGGCGTGGACCCGACTCTCGTGCCGTATTGCGAGCGCTCACCCGAGGCACCGATGACTACAAAATCAGCATCCCACTCGCTGGCAGCCTGGATAATAGCTGTAGCCGGATTCTCGTGACGAATAATCGTCGAATCGTGCGGAATTGTGCATATGGCTGACAATCTTGTTTCCAGATCCCGCAGCTGGGATTCAACAACTTTGTGGTGCTGCCCTTCCCGGGTATACAGAGTCCCTATGCCACTACGCCAGTGCGATTTCTCATCTCTATGCTGCGGATCGTCCACAGTGACGAGTCTGAGCTTTGCGCCTTCAGTCCAGCCGATCGAGCCAACCCAATCAATCACGACATCGGAAACAGGTGAGAGATCCACGGCTACCATTATTTTTGATGGAGGGCAGACAATTGCCTGGATATCGTCATCTGTAATCTTTCCTTCCTGCATCAAAAGTCGGTGCAGCTCTTTGTAGCGAATCGCCTCCACTGAGCAAGGTGCCGCGCACAGGACTTCCGCAGCAATACTACCCAGAGCGCAGCGATAGCTCAATTGCCGGTCGTGCGAGCCAATGGCAATATAGTCTGCGCACCATTCGTAGGCAATCTCGCAAATGCGCCGAGAGACACGCCCAAATTCCATACGGGACTGCGTATCGGGGAATACCCTGGAAAACGAATCAGTCAACTCATTGAGCCACATGCGCATTTCATATGTGTACTCTTCCTGTTCGGCCAAAAGCGCTTCGGAATGCCCGAGCTCATTGGCATATAGCAATTCGCTGAAGTCTTCGACAACTTTGAGAAGCAAAAACTTGGTATCACGGTCCCACGCTCGAGACATTACGGATTTCAGCGCAGAGACGGTACACTCCTGATTATCGACTGGAATCAGCACCCTGGCAGCCATAGCTCACTCTCCGAAAAAATGTTTCCCTTACTTGCTCATATTTGACTTCGGATTTCATACGCTATTGCAATCGGAGGTATGCTTTTCCAGTATTGCCATTGCCCTGCCAAACAGTTCTTGCGCTTCGTCGGCGCGATCCTGCTTCTGATACAGCGCCCCCAAATTATGAAGAGATGTCGCTGTTTCCGCACTTAGCATTGTTGGCGATCTCTCTGTGATTTCAATTGCTTGTTTCAGAAGCTCTTCAGCTTTCGCCCAATCTTCAGTCTTTGCATATATTCCAGCCAAATCACTCAAACACCTCGCCACGACAGCACTTCTCTGACCGCGTATGCGTTCGAGAACAGAGAGGACACGGCGGTAGAGTTCTTTGGCTTCCTCTTCTTTTCCCTGGCTCACATATTCGCAAGCTATGTGATTCAACTCCTCTTCTTCAGGAAAATGACCATCTCTCTCCTGCATCTCCGAATCCGCAATCAGAGACTTCTCGTAAATGTCCTCGAATTCACGATATTTTCCCTGCGCCGAAAGCGAACGCGCCAAATTTCTCATAACCTTTATCAGCTGCTGATCGGGTACACGAAATCTCTCAGCCTCCAACAAAGCAGCTTTTAAATGCTTTTCCGCCAGAGCATAATCTTTTTTCTCCATTGCCAATTTGCCAATCATCGATTCGTACATCCAGTGCTGTTGAATCTGCTCGGTGTTTGGCACCAGTGCGCGCTCTTCGGCTACTGATGCAGTGGAATTGGGATCGATCATACGCTCACGAGCCTGACTCTGTTGGTCTTCAGTGCAGGATACGGGCTCTCCAATCGGAACATCTTCGATAACCTCGCGTGGATGTTCAACAGGATAATGGTAGTGCCAGAAATTTGCAGCATGATGCTCTACACGAACTTGATGATCGCCATGTGAATGATGAGTCTCCAGAAAGTCCGCGTGCGCTCCTCTTTCCCTTTCCTCCAGATGACCATGCAGACTCTTCAGGCGTCCAACGTCTTCTGCGCGGTAGAGCTTAGCGCGAATTTTTTCAAGCAGTTGCTGAATGTGTGACATCGATTACCCTCCGAGACACAGTTAAATTGTCTGTCCTTGAGAGCGAATCAGTATCGTCTCTTCGGCGTATGCACACAGCTGGCAAGGCTCATTCAATAGAATGATAATAGCCTGGCCCGGATGGGTTTCACCGGCACGAAGCAAAGCCATTGCAGAAAAGGAAGAACGGCTTGCTCCTAAATCTAAGCCCTTAAGAGGGTTATGCTTGGGCAAGCCGTTCTTTATGACAACATGGTATCCGATAGCAGGGGAGCAAACATCATCTTAAAGGACTATTCCGGCCGGTAACGCTCTGGCTAATAGGCAGCCGCGACTAGCTGCCTGTCGACGACAGCACCCATCGTTGGGTACTCAGATTCGCCTCTCTACTGGATCGAAATTCTATTCAACTTCCCAGAAGTTGGTAATTTGGGGGTTACGCAGCAGATGACAAGAGGATTTAATTTTCAGACATAAGAAAGACACCCAAAAGGTGGCGC
>JBGAVL010000174.1:0-12722 GCA_044228145.1 Obscuribacteraceae bacterium (SeqCode) | reverse complement strand
ATGAGTGCAGTCATGCACAGACTGATGACAACGAGAAGCACTACCATCTTGCTGGTAGTTTCGAAAACCGGAGCCTTTGGCTGCGATGAAGTGGTGATCATATTTTCTCTGACCCTACTCTCTTACATCACGAGCTGTAAAAAATTCATACCAGGTGCGCATCGGGAAATAGATAAAAGGTGCGATCAGTGAATTCAAAATCGCCTCCGGAAAAGCGATTTCGGCGAGCCTCGATAAGACTTCAGGACGACCGACAAGATGCAATTGCAGAGCCGAAATTGACTCGGCGAAGACGGTTCCACCCAAAACCAAAGGAATGCACAAAAGAGTAGCTTTGTTGAAACTCTTGAGCGAAAAATATCCGGACAGCCAGCCGACCAGAGGATAGGAAAAGGGGTAAACGGGAGAAACAGTGGCATAGAAGGAAGCGAATATTGCTCCAATTATTAAACCGCTTACGGAACCCGCGGCAATCTGCATCATGATCGCCTGATCGACAGGCTGCAAGCGCAACTCTTCAGGCGAAGGCTTTCTCAAAGGAGAGCCGAAAACGGAGCCCCAGGTGATCGTAATCGCCAGAGGCAGGCTGCATAACACGCTATCGAGCGAAAGCTTGGTCAAAACGGTAATTTGAAGCAACCAGGCAAAGACGACGATTAGGCCTGCAAATCCGATCTCGCCAAGGCGCTTTCTGGCTCTAATCGACATCAAGTGCATCACGGCGGCGGTCCTACAAAATCTGAAAAATCACAATCTTAAACTTACATGCCTAGTGGCGGAAGAATGAGCACCTGGCTCAAATCGTAACAGTTTTCGCTGAGCTTAACCTCAATTTGCATGGACGCGCCGTTGGTATCTCGCCGCACACCCACAACAGTGCCGACAGGGTGATTTTCCGGAAAGGTGCCGCCTTTGCCAAGACAGCTGACCTTTTCACCCACATCCACGTTGGTGCCCACCGGCACCCAGTCGATTTTGGCCTGCTTCTGAAAGTTGCCGGATAAAATGCCCGTCACACCGGTTTTTTTGAGCACGACGCCCAGTTTCATATCGGGGTCGGTCAAAAGTTTTACCACAGAAGCGTGTTCGCTCAGTTTGACGACCTGGCCGACAACCCCATCGGATGTAATTACCGCCGAGCCTTCCGTGATACCTTCATGCGTCCCTTTATCGACTGTTATTTGCTCGAACCAATTGTCCGGATTGCGGGCGATTACATCGGCGGCAATAGTTTTGCGATCAGCTTTTTCTTTCAAGCCCAAGAGCAGGCGCAACTTATTGGTGTCTCTGGACTGCTGCTTGTATTTGGTCAGTTCCAGTTCGGATTTGGCCAGTTTTTCCTCAAGTGTTTTGATGCGCTCTGAAGACTCAATAAGTTTTTCGGCCAGATTCTTCGTCGACTCGACTTGAGTGGCGCCTTTGGTGAAGACGGAGCTGACCCATGTTTGAGTGGACAATACAGTGCCGCGAATCGGGCCGGCGATCATCCAGACGACAATGAGAAAGAAGACAACCTCAGCGATCGCCTCAGAATCAAGGTTACCCTGGTTCTGGGATGCCACCAGCCACGTCTCCCTAATTTTCGCAGAGTGCGTGCGCCAATACCCGGCGGTATTGCGGATCAGTCAGCATCTTGCCGGTACCTATGGCAACACCGGAAAGCGGATCTTCAGCAATCAAAACAGGAACTTCCGTCTCATTCGAGATCAATTCGTCCAACCCTTGCAAGAGAGCACCACCGCCTGTGAGCATGATGCCGCGGTCGTAGATGTCTGCAGCCAATTCGGGCGGGCAACGCTCGAGCGTGCGGCGTACAGACTCAACAACGCGGGTGAGAGTTTCGGTCATCGCTTCTCTGACTTCGCCGCGGCTGATGGTGACAGTGCGGGGCAGGCCGTTTATCAGGTTAAGCCCTCTCACTTCATATCGATCGTTTTCAACCGTTTTGTAAGCCGAGCCCAGGCGGAATTTGATTTCTTCTGCGGTGCGCTCACCAATAGCCAGCGAATGCACCTTCTTCAAATATCTGATGATAGCTTCATTCAATTCGTCACCGGCGACGCGCAAAGATTCGTTGACGACGATACCGGAAAGAGAAATCACAGCCACTTCGGTGGTACCACCACCGATATCAACGATCATCGAACCTGTCGCTTCGGCAACGGGCAATCCTGAGCCAATGGCAGCGGCCATAGGTTCTTCAGGCAAATAAGTTTGACCGGCGCCGGCGCTGCGAGCAGCCTGCCGGACTGCATTGCGCTCTACGTCAGTAATTCCGCACGGCACGCCGATAGCGATATCGGGAGACATCCAACCACGATTGCCATTGAGCACGCGACTGAGAAATTCTTTGAGCATGTATTCGGCATACTTGAACTCAGCAATGACGCCGTCTCTGAGCGGTCTGGTCGCGCGTACGCCCTGAGGAGTGCGTCCCAGCATAGCCCGAGCCTCTTCACCGACGGCTCTGACTGAATTGGTCAAATCATCGACCGCGACTACAGACGGCTCGCGCAGGACTATGCCCTGCTTGTCTATGTAGATGAGAGTGTTCGCGGTGCCGAGATCGACACCGATGCCTCTGCGAATATAGTTCTTGAACAAGCCCACGGAACCCCTGATGAATACAAAAGAATACGTGTAATTAGGCGATACCAGCGTTAAGTCTATCACGAATGGTGGACTGCAAACACGATAAACGGCATAGTGTCAGGGCTTCAAGCTTGTTAAGTGGTAACTGGTTTATATCCGATCACACTACTCTTCAAGAGCGTTACGGCTTCTCCGCTCTCAATAGAGAGGGCGAATGCGTCCTCGTCAAACCAGCGCAAAGTGCCGGAAAAGCGCTCACCGCCTGAAACAAAGAATTCAAGACGGACTTTATCCCTGACGTATTTTTCCAGCTCGGCAACGCTGGGACCTTTGCCGCCATGCTCTCTAGCGCTCATTTGTGCCTCCTCAGGCGCCAACTCGTTTGTGTATAAGCGTACCAGTTGAAGCCGTCCCGTAGTTGAGGGCGACTGCACGGGCAAATGCCTTGTCCGGTGGTCGTTTCGGAGATAAAGACAGGACAGGTTGCCAGGCAGCACCCGGTGATAACCCTGATCGCCTTTCAGTGCCTAACTGATTCTGCAATTCGGCAAATTTGAGGAGAATCTAATCAAAGAGTTCAAGAGATCCACTGGTTCGGCCAAAAAACAGAGAACTTTCGGAGCATTTCCAATTGAAACGTGTATCACTTCTCTCGATAAAAGCAGCCGGCGTAGCTCTAATTGTGTTGATTCTGTTTTCCTTCATCAATGCTCAATATGCTCGTGCAGTCGGTACGCACAAAATGCTCGCACCTCTTTCGCTGGAAGCGCGCCATCCAGTTAGAGATTTAATTCGGTCACGTTTTTATCGCGGCGACATGATCAACTCATATCAACCTTCTCAATTTTCGATCACTGTACTTTGTCCGCAAGAACTAGGACTTTTGATTCGCCAGATCACGCGAGGCATTCACCTGTGCGGATTGATCGCCGGGCTGTTTCGAATCATGTGCGGAGCAACATCACTGCGAGTTTCTACTCGCTCAGCGCTCGAATCCATAGTGCTCGGCGCCACCGTATTTGGTTGCGCGCTCGCGGCACCGGAATACATACGCGGACTGTCGATGTGGTCATTAGGCTACGCACCTTTTTAAGCTTCATTGGGCGAATTTTCGCAAAGGCCGATCGGGCGAAATTCCCACAGCTAAACCTAAAAGCCATGCATGGTTGGCTCTTTCAGCGGCAGAAGTAGCTTAGCTCAGACAGAGGAGCCGGCGTCAGTAAGCTGCGTGGCGCTCTCTACACTGCCTAAATGCTGCGTGGGCTTCCAGGCGGAAGCTTTGCTGCGGAAGATAATCTGCCAGATCGAAACGACAACACAGGGCGACCAGAGTGCGAATATGTAGGAATTGACTATAAAAGCATTGACGAAAGCCGCCCAGGGAGAGAGATCTTTGCGGTAGAAGCGCAGTCCTGCATAGAGAGGAACGAAAATGGTGATCAAAGCAAAAATCGATACAGCAACTAGCATCGGGGCGTCGTTCGGAACACCATGCAAGGTGTCGTTTACAGCTTGTGCGACAGCCAGGAAAGTGAGAGCCGGCCAGGCGAATTCAACCAGGAAGGAGAGTATGTCGAATCGCTCCACCAAAGAAGCGTGAGACGGAAATTGCAACGGAATGATGTAGTCCAAGTATCGACGGATGCTGCCTTCGGCCCATCTGCGGCGCTGCCTAAAGAGCGATCGGAAATTTTCCACTCCTTCCTCAAATACGGCAGTGTCCGGGCAGAATTTGATGTCATATCGATGAATCAACAGGCGCATGCTCAAATCCAGGTCGTCTGTAATTGAGTTATTGTTCCATCCACCCACATCAACAAGAGCTTCACGTTTGACGAGTTGGCCGTTGCCGCGCAGCTCTACTGCGCCGCCAACCAGAGTGCGCCCCATCTGCAAGCAAGTATCGAATGCATATTCGGAAGCCTGGCAATCGACCAGAAATCCTTCTTGATGTTCATAAATCTTCTTTTGAGCCTGTACAGCTCCCACTTCGTCGTCTTTGAGCAAAGGAACGACAATTTTGAAAAAATCTGGTTTGACGAACGAATCCGCATCGAAGACCGCAACAATGTCGCCTTTGCACAGGGGCAGGCATTCATTGAGAGCAGCCGACTTGCCGGGCACGGAACCGGGAGTGCGAGCCAAAACATTGAGGCGAGGAAGTTCAGCCTGTAATCCTTCCAAAATCTCCAGCGTATTGTCGGTAGAAGCGTCATCGATCACCCAGATATCGAAATTGGGGTAATCGATTTTGAAAAGATTGCGTACACAAGTTTCAATAACGCGTGATTCGTTTTTGGCAGCGACAAAGATATTAATGTAGGGTGTCCACTCCAGAGGCGCCACCTCAAAAGGGTGCTCCTTGCGCTCCTTATGCCATTTAACCTGGACAGCCAGCAGCCAGACAATGTGAGTGGCTGAAATCGCTACAATGGAAGCCAGCAAAAGGTTTAAGGCAGATCCGCCCAAAACCCAACGGTCCAGAGCCCAGGCTCCGATGCAAATTGCCAAAAACAGCGAAATAAGAACTGTACGGTTGGTCATAGAGTGGATCTGTCGCCCATTTTGGTTACCTATTATCTATTTAGGATAACCGGAGAACTCCCATTAAGCCTAATTCTTCCATTAGTATAAATAACTGACAACCGGGAAAAACCCCACCAGATTCAGCTCCAGCTGTATTAAATTCGATTTACCAAATAAAAGTACGCAGTGCAAAAGAATTTCAGGCTAAGTGGCCAGCGCCTTTCCAATGGTAATATCTCTCTTTCAGATGCTTCAGCTAGAATTCTCTCTTTAGCTCCAGCCCACCCGCCGGTCAGTGTTTCGGAGCTTCCGACTCTCTCAATAATGACGAATCATCGCCGGCAGTGGCAGAGCAAATTTCATACACGTCAAAATGGTGACAGAAAGCAATGAGTACCTTCACCATAGTTTTTCTGACTACCATCCTGATTGTGAGCCTGACCGGGCTTACGCACATTTTTCTGGCGCGTTTCAGACGTATTCACACGCCGATTATTCCTGCCGAACAGCTGCCCTTCATCTCGGTGATCATCCCCGCCCGCAATGAAGAAACCAAAATTGCCCGCTGTCTGGAATCACTGGCGCAGCAAGACTACCCGAATTACGAAATCGTCATAATTGATGACCGCTCGACCGACAAAACCGGCGAAATAATCCAGGAAATTGCCGACCGCTACCCGCACATCAAATTCATCAAAGGCCGCGAAACGCCCACCGGCTGGATAGGAAAGTGCAACGCCCTGGTTCAAGCCTATCCTCACGCGAAGGGCGATTGGGTGGTGTTCTCCGACGCCGACACCTGCCACCAAGTGCATTCTCTGCGCTACGCTGTCAATTACGCAATCATCAATAAAGTAGACATGGTCAGCTTCATGCCGCTTCAAGAGCTGGGCACCTTCTGGGAGCAAGTCGTATCGCCTGTTATGCTCGGCTCCTTTCTCGCCGGCGACCCGTTAAACAGCGTCAATGATCCCAATCACGTGCGAGCATACGCATACGGACAGTTCATCCTCATATCACGCTACGCCTATGAGACCGTGGGCACACACCGAGCCGTGCACGATCAAATTCTCGACGACATCATGCTGGCTCAACGCGTAAAGGGAAGTGGCTTCCACATAATGGCCGTGGACGGCTGCCATCTGTATAAGGTGCGGATGTACCAGGATTTGGAATCACTATGGTTCGGTTGGACGAAAAACGCTTACGCGCTTATCGAGTGCAATTTACTTTACCTGGCCATGATTCTTGTTTTGATAAACGGCGCCATCATCAGTCCGTTCATACATCTGGCCATTCTCGCTCAGGGTGTAGCGGGGGGCAACCCACCTCATATCTTCCTCTATATCGCACCGCTTGTAGCAATAGAATTCATTGGCATGGCCGCCTGGTATGGGCACACGAAGCAGTTTTATGATGGCGCAAAATGGAGTCATTTCTTTCTGCTTCCGCTCGGTTGCGTAATTTTTACCGCTATATACCTGCGTTCTGCTTATCTTGTTCTCTCTGGCAACAACGTTTCATGGAAAGGCAGACACTACCGCGTCAATTCCCACAAAACCATCGAGCCACAACCAGGCGAAACAGTCGAAGACGTGCCTGTCGAATCAATCTCTATGTTCGAGACAGCCGGCCAGCAACTGGCAAGAAAGTAACTACAGGTGGTATCACCTCGTGAACTGATGGCGATCTCCACTCTGATTTCTGGGGTAGATTTACGGCTGCCTGGAAGTTAAAGCGTTGACGCTTTAACTTCTACAATCTCTGGAAGTTAAAGCGTTAACGCTTTAACTTCTGCAAGCCTGGTCTGGCTTTTCAGGATCGGACTATTGCTTGACAGCGCCAGCTTAGTCCAAAACTCGCTCGGAAGCTCTTGGTTTTGGCTTCAACTTTTGCTTTCCGCTTTTGGCATCTTTTTCAGCTTGATCTTTGAGCGTCTTCAACCTGACATCGAGATCTTTTGCTTCTTTCTCGCGCCCGACTTTTCGCAACACAGCTGCATAGTCTTTCATTGCAGCGAGAGTTTCCGGATGTGACGAACCCAAGAGACGATCTCGCACACCGAGCGTTCTACGAAATAGCGGCTCGGCTTTTTTAAATTTACCTTCGTCACGATACAACCAGCCGAGGTTGGCCATGCACATCGCAGCTTCCAGATTGTTGATGCCCAGCTTCTTCTCATAAAGACCCATTGCTTTTTCCAAAAGCGGCTCGGCTTGATCGTATTTCTTCTCGAGGCGATAGAGTTCGGCCAGATGAGACATTTCGGCAGCAACAAGCGGATGTGTCATTCCAAGGGTAGCTTCGCGAATGTTCAAAGCCCGCCTGTAAAAGGACTCAGCCTTGTCATATTCTTTCTTATGCAAATAGAGCAGACCCAGGTTGCTCACGCAAGAAGCCGTGTCCCTGTGCGCCGGACCGAGGAGGCGCTCCTTTATGGAAAGCGAGCGTTTGTACATGGCCTCTGCTTCCGCATAGCGTCCCTGCTGATCGTAAAAGGCAGCCAAATTATTCAAGCTGCTTGCAATTGGTGCGTTTTCTTGCGATGACACTTTCTCTTCAATCGCCAGTGCCTTTTTGTAAAGTCGCTCTGCTTCGGCATAGTTAGCCATGTTTTGGTAGAGAACAGCCAAATTATTGAGCGTATTTGCCACAGACATATTTTCTTCACCAAGTGCTTTTTCCTTGAGCAAAAGCGCTTCTTTGAAGAGCACCTCCGCTTCTTTGTACTGTCCTAGAAGTCTGTGCGCTTCGGCAAGGTTGTTGGTGGAGGCGGCAATCTTGAGCGAAAGGTCACTGGCAGAGGGCGTTCTCGATTCGTCGCCCGGATTCTTTTTTGCCTCAATCAAGGCCAGCTCGAACATCAGCTTGGCACGATCGTAGTCGGCACCATCGAGTGCTTTCTTACCTGATTTGTTGTACCTCTCCCAGAGGCTTTCGTGGGACTCTCGCGGCAATCCTGTAAACTTGGAGGCAACCGGCTCAGCTTTCGCTTCCGGCAAAAGTCCGCCCAAAGCCGATGAGCAAAGGCAGAATGCAGTAGCGATAATAATCGGGCGACTCAACGTCTATGCGGGCTCATTGTTTGGGCTCTTCGACAGAACCCGGGCCTTGTTACTAAGTTCCAGGCGCCTGAGCGTTACCTGCAACGCTCCTCAAAAGAGAATAGCACTAATGGTACTTTACCCGCCAGAATCAGAGGCCAGTACCTTGTCCTGAGACGAAAAGCTGTCCTCGCTCGGGATTTAGGCAGTTCTCAACCCCCGGCAAAAGCGCGTCGACTGCGCTGGTCATCGCAAGCTGGCCGGAGACGAGAACCGTATTCGCCTACAAGCACTAAAACAGGTCACTTAACAGCCTCTTTTACTCTCGCTTCCTTAGGTTCATATGTATAGAAACCGCGCCCGGTCTTGCGTCCAAGGTGACCGGCATTAACCAGCTGTTTGATAATCGGGCATGGACGATATTTAGGATCGCCGAAACCTTCCTGCAATACTTCCATCACATGCAAGACAATGTCCAATCCCACAAAATCGCCCAGTTCCAGGGGTCCCATTGGATGGTTGTAGCCGAGTTTCATGCCTTGATCGATATCTTGCGCAGTGGAAAGCCCCTCCATGAGAGCAAATGCTGCTTCGTTAATCAAACACAAGCCCAATCGTGTTGTAATAAAACCAGGCATATCCTTAGAGCTGATCATTGTTTTTCCCAACTCTTCGCCAAATTTCGTCACTGTCGAAAGAGTAGAGTCAGACGTATCGAATCCGGCAATCAGCTCGACCAGCTTCATTACGTGAGCGGGTGAGAAAAAGTGCATGCCCATAACCCGATCGGCTCTCTTGGTGGCCGCCGCGATCGATGTAATGGACAGCGAACTTGTGTTGGACGCAAATATGGTTTTCTTATCGCAAATTTCGTCCAGCTCTCTGAAGAGTTTTTGCTTAACGCCCAGGTCTTCGGCAATCGCTTCAATAACCAGGTCGCAATAGACGGCGTCCTGCAGACGTTCGGTCGAAACGATTCTCCTTTGAGCATCGGCAACATCCTCGGGGTCCAAAAACTTCTTATCGACCGATGTTCTGCCATATTTCTCGATGGTTTCGTTAGCCTTGCGCAGCGAAGCTTTGGCAATATCGTAGATATAAACTTTCGCTTTCGTTCTTGTGGCGATTAGAAAAGCAATGCCAGTGCCCATAAAGCCGCTGCCGGCTATAAAGACAGTCGTAACACCGGACCCGGTTGCCATTAGCTCCATACCCTCCTTAGCAGCTCGAAAGACTGATCCTACCATCCTCAAATTTACGGAGAATGCGGCGCAAACAGAGCATGAACAGTCAGCAGCAGGGAGATTTTGCGGATTCAAACATTTGCTTGACATCAATAGAACATTTCGAATTGAATGTACTGCTTTATTTTTTGGTAGGGTTTGATTCTTACAAGATATCTTGCCGACAATTCGGACATCGTTTGAGGAAACCCCCATCGCCATGATCAAGAAAGTTCTCATAGCCAACCGGTCGGAAATCGCAGTTCGTGTCATCACAGCCTGCCGCGAAATGGGCATTAAAACAGTCGCCATTTATTCAGAACCGGACAAACTGAGCCGCCACGTCAGCCTCGCCGATGAAGCCTATCAATTAGATGGGCAGCCGCAGAAGGTTTACCTCGATGCCCTCCAAGTCGTGGCAATCGCAAAACAATGCGGCGCCTGCGCAGTACATCCCGGCTACGGATTCCTGTCCGAAAACCCTGAATTTGCAAGATCCTGCGCTGACGCTGGCATCAAATTCATCGGGCCAAAACCCGACATCATTCATCGCATGGGCTCAAAAGTTGAATCGAGACGGGCTATGGAAGCAGCGGGCGTACCGGTGGTGCCCGGAACCACTGATCCGGTGAATTCCGCGGACGAAGTAAAAAAACTGGGTGCCAAGTACGGCTATCCAATCGCTATAAAAGCAAGCGCCGGCGGCGGCGGGCGTGGAATGAAGGTGGTGCGCAGCGAAGCCGAAGCGGAAACAGCCTTCACCCAAGCCCAACGTGAAGGCACAAGCTATTTCGGCAACGGCGAAGTGTACGTCGAAAAATATCTGGATCATCCACGCCACGTCGAAGTGCAGATTCTCGGCGACGAACACGGCAATGTCATTCACCTGGGCGAACGCGACTGCTCCACCCAGCGTCGCCACCAAAAATTGATCGAAGAGTCGCCGGCAGCAAAATTGAATCCGGAAGTCAGAGAGAAGTTGCTGGCCGCTTCAGTGAAAGGCGCAAAGTCCCTGGGATACACGTCGGCTGGAACATTTGAACTGCTTGTCTCCGGTAATGATTTTTACTTCCTGGAAGTTAACACCAGAGTTCAGGTCGAACATCCGGTTACCGAATACGTCACAGGCGTAGACATCGTCAAAGAACAAATCCGCATCGCATCAGGCGAGAAGTTGAGCATCAAGCAGGAAGAAGTTTCATTCCGCGGGCATTCGATCGAATGCCGCATCAACGCAGAGGATCCATTTAAGAACTTCATGCCCGCACCGGGTACGGTGAAATTGTTCGCAGAACCGCGCATGCCCTGGGTGCGTGTGGACAGCGCCTGCTACAGTGGCTATCAAATTCTTCCCTTTTATGATTCTTTGCTGGCAAAACTGATTGTCTGGGGCCGCGACAGAAAGGAAGCGATCGACAGAATGAAACTGGCGCTCAGCGAATTCAAAATAGAAGGTGTTGCAACAACCATTCCGTTCCATATCGCGCAATTGGAAGATCCCAAATTCATCAATGCAGAAACCTACACTACATACGTTGAATCAGAATTCATGAAATCGTTTGTTGCCAATGCGCCCAAGCCAGCACCGTCTGCGGTGCCGGCTCAATCCCCGGCGACGGCAGGCTCGACAGCATTGAGCGCTGCCACTGGAGGGCCGGCGTCCTGCGTCGCCCACGGCTCAACAAACAACGGTCATGGTGCCGGCGTACAAGAAAAAGTAGGCCCGTACAACTTTGAAGTGGAAGTGAATCAGAAAACATACAAAGTAGCTGTTCACGAACTGGTCGCCCCGGGAGCAAAGGTGGCCAGAGCCGCATCATCAGCTGCGTCAAAATCGCCAGCTCGCTCGCTTGAACGGCCCGGCAAAAGCGCCGCAAAAGGCAGCAGCGACACAGGCGAAGTGAAAGCGCCGATGCACGGCGTCGTAAAGGAACTTCTCGTAGCAGTCGGCGCTTCAGTCACGCAGGGGCAAAAACTTCTGATTTTCGAAGCCATGAAAATGGAATCGGAAGTCGTGGCACCGAAAGCAGGAAAGGTTTCTGCAATAAATGCAAAACAAGGAGACACAGTGGAAACCGATCATGTAATCATCGAGATTACTGAATAAAACGGGCGACGCATGGCGCCGCCCGCACAGGATAGGTGAGAGGTGAGAGGTGAGAGCTGATGGCAGAAGACATGAGAGTGGGAACCGGCTTCGACATTCACCGATTGGTCGAGGGCCAGCCGCTGGTTCTGGGCGGCGTCACCATCCCTTTCGAAAAAGGGCTGCACGGTCACTCTGATGGCGACGCGCTCACTCATGCAATCGTCGATGCTTTGCTCGGCGCAGCCTGCCTGGGCGACATTGGAGTTCATTTTCCACCCGGCGACGAAAAGCATGCCGGTGCAAACAGCATTGATTTTTTGAAACACGTGGTCGACCTTTTGGACGGCAAATTGTTCTACGTTCAAAACGTCGATGCCACCATTATCTGCGAAGCGCCAAAGCTCTCCCCATACTATGAAGAGATGCGCGGCATTCTATCCAAAGCGATGCGGATAGAAATCGATCAAGTCAGCATCAAAAGCAAAACAATGGAACGCATCGGGCCGATCGGTGAAGGACTCGCCATCGCCTGCCAGGCTGTCGCGCTCGTTGAAGCACAGATGTAAGTCGGCAACAGGGAAAACTACTTCAGAGAGTACTAGGCACCCTAATTTGCGTAGCGGCAATTAAGGCAAATCGATACTGAAAAAGCGAGAATCACATCACTTCGATTTCGTAAAGCGAACCATATCCAAAACATACGGACGACGCATCCAGTTGATCCGTCGAAAGATTGAACTTTTTGGAGACCTTTTACGTATACATATCCAGGCAGGTTGCATGGAGTGCGTACAAATGACACTAACGCTGAAATCCTTGGAATCTCTACTGACTTCCTCTCTCTCGAATATTGATGCTCGAATGAACAAAATAGATAAACGAATAGACAGAATGCAATCCGACTTACGTTGCGACCTTAACTTTAATGTTTATGACAGGCTGGATATTCTTAGCTTGAAGTTGGATGCGCACCGAAAAGAGACAGCCGAAAGATTCGATGAAGTTGATGAACGATTTGATAGGCTCGAAGCCAGATTCGATAATCTCGAAGCCAGATTCGAAAGCCTCGAAGCCAGATTCGATAATCTTGAAGCCAGATTCGATAATCTTGAAGCCAGATTCATCAAGCTTGAAGCTGAGGTGCATGGCATGCCACGGCGCATTATGGATGAGCTGGCAAACATGCTCTGGCCATACCTTTCACATAACGACATCAAGCACCTTGAGCACGATAGGCGACTCAATACA
>JBGAVL010000173.1:12403-12737 GCA_044228145.1 Obscuribacteraceae bacterium (SeqCode) | reverse complement strand
TTGATGCGCTTCGGCCTTTTCCTGCGCTGCGGGCACAGCAACAACCTCAACAATGGACTCGTCAAGGTCTTGCGCCGACAGTTTCGCCTGAAGTTCGTCATACAACGGCTCGAGCCTTTGCATTTGCTCGATAACGAAGTTGCGAATTTCCGGCGCCGGCTGCGGCGGCACCCACGTATAGTTGATCGGTGAGTTTTCCGCCTTTTCGCTCTCCTGGCGAATGAATGTCGGGAGAGTCTCTTCGATCTGCCGGCGAACATTTTCGTCGGACATCAAGCGCTCGAAGTATTGGTAGAAGCGCTCCTCCACCATCAGGTTGTCTCTGGAAATCAAC
>JBGAVL010000173.1:6908-12393 GCA_044228145.1 Obscuribacteraceae bacterium (SeqCode) | reverse complement strand
CTCCTCGACCATCTCCCAGACGATTGGTGACGCAATCAGCGCCGAGCAGATCCAGTGGGCAATGGCATAGCCCAGCCGCTGGCGAGCCCGAATTTCATGGTCGATCTCATTGACCATGTCCTGACCCATTTCAGTGGCATAGGTGCGGCCATTGTGTCCTTTGCTGATTGGCCCCGTGTTGAGCGAGCCATTATGCAAAGCGACGTTGTCCTTGATCAAGTTGGCACACATGCTCAAGTCGGACGACGCGCCGGAATCGGTGAAGAAGTCCAGATCCTTGCCCAGGTTGTATTTGAAGAAATTGATCATCGTTTGCACGGCACCGCCGGCATAGCCGATCATGGTCAGACCCAGAACGTCACGTTTGCTGAGATTAGTCCGATCCCCTTTAGCCGGCGACCAGAAGCAGACGCCCAGTGACCGCTGCCGGCGCGACACGCACAAAAGCCTCATCCTGTCTCCCGACAGTCCGAGACGCCCGGCAACCGCACCGGCAAGAGCGTGGAAGAGCTCGTGCAGGGTGGTATTGATGTCCCGGTTGAAGTCCGCAACATCGTCCTCGATCTTCGCACCCATGAGGTGATCGATCACGCCGAACAAGAAAGCCTGCTGGCCGAACTTCAGTGAATCGACCACGGCCGTCACTTCCGCCTCCGACTTGCCCTGTCGCCTCAGCGAATTGCTGATGCGCTCCACCTCGTCCTCGCAGTACTCGGCAAAGGAGTTGGCGATCTCTTCGATGTCGGCGCCCGACTTGCCGCTGAGCATTGTGGCGGCAGCAAGAAAGGTGGGATCGATATCCGGACCCAGAGGCAACTTCTTCTTGCCGATGAACAGCTGCAGCATGCGCTGCAAAAGCGGAACGGTCGGCAGCGGGAAGTTAATCACCTTCAAGCGACCAGAGCGCTTGATCGCTTCGTCCATCATGTCTACGTAGTTGGTGGCCATGGCAAAGTAAATCATGTCACTCGGACCCATGAACTCGCCGTCCTTGTCGACTTTCTGCCTGACGCCGTCGATGGCCGCCAGCCATTTGGCCGTAGTGCCGTCGGAAGTAGCGCCCATTTTCTGGCCGCCCTTGTCCCTTTGCCCCGCAGCATTTTCCGCCTCATCAACAAAGATGAGACAGGGTCCCAGTTGCGCGGCGATGGACATGACTATGTCCACACGTTGCGCGCCACCACCAAGCAGAGTATTTTCCAGTGTGCCGGAGATGACGATGATGGGAACTGCCGCCGAGCCGGCCACTGCCGTGGCCGCCAGAGTCTTACCCACACCCGGTCCGCCCGTGAAGAGAAACGCCTTTCCGGCCTTGGACTTAAAAAGTCCGCCGCTCGGCTTTTTCACCTTGATCTCAGCCATATCGATAACGATAGGCGTCGGGGATTTGTCGCTGGCGCCGAACCAGCCGTTCTTCTTACCTTTCTCCTCTTCCTTGGTGACCAGCCTCGAGCGTTCGTTATCATAAAGACGCTTCTTCTCGCCCAGGCTCTCGGCGATCTTGACCAGCTTCTTTTTCAAACCTTTATCGAGGATGACCTGATCGAGCCTGACCGGGTTGTCCTGCGGTTGAATGATGGTCAGAAAGCTCAGATCCGCACCGGCAGGAGCTCCAGCTGGTGTGCCGCCGGGATTGCTGTTCTGCATGCCCGGGTTGGGAGCGGATCTGGGCATGCCCATGACACCACTGGCGACACCGGTCTGGCTGCGGCGATTGAAATACCACCACACCCAAGCCATGACAGCAAACGGCGCAAACATCATCAGGATCGAAGAGAAGAACCCGAGGACGCCATTCAGCCAGGTGTCCGTTTTCACCAGATCAGACTGGTCGGCAATCAGTCCGCTGCCGCCTCTGGACGCCGGCACCTTGACGATGGCGTGCAGCCGTCCATCGCTCACAGTGCCGGTGACCTCGACCTGGGCAAACTCTTGTTTTGCCGGAGGCGGGCTCATATAACTTTCACCAATCGAGCGAGTGGATCGCGAATTGCCCTCACTCAAACCTTTTAGCTGACGCTCGATTTCAGCAGGGTCGGAGATACCCTGCGCGGGATTGGGGTTCCAGGCCCAGTAGACTACGCCCGCGAATGCAGCTGGGAAAACCAGAGCCCACCAGTATTTCCGTAACCATCCAGTGATACTCCGGTGGTTGATCTCGAAGTGTACTTTCATGACATATTGTCCTTCTTGCTTGCGGCCATTGAGACCGCTGTTGAGATGCGCGAAACCTGCAGAGCGAATCAAAATTCAGGACTGTTATTTCGCGCCGGTGGAATCTCCTCCTGTGCAATTCAAGCTTTCTCTCAACCAGAGGACATAAAGAGAAAGTCCACATATAGCGCTGCCCAGGTGCAGGCTATAGCTGTTGCTGTCGCCGCCCTCAATGCCCTTTCCGAAGAAACAGGCATACAATTGCGATACGACAATTGCGACAAACAGCACGCGCACAACCAGTACCAGCCAACCAACCTTGATCAGCTGCCGCCCAGCCACTGCCACTGTAGCCAATAACCCCATGGTGACGCCGGACAGTCCGATAACACCAAGAGTCATGTGCGGATTGAACAATACATGCACAATCCCAGCACCAACAGCGGTGGCAAGCACAAAGAGAGCAAAACGCCGGGATCCGATCGCTCGCTCCAGGAAAAAACCGCAGAGCGCAAAGAAGAAGATGTTATCTTCAAAGCGTCCAAATGCAGAATGCTGGAACATATAAGTGACCAGGCAGAGAAGCGCGGTGCCGATGTTTTCAGGATGCACAGTGAAAGCCTCGATGAGGAAGGCCGGCTTCAGCGACAGCAACTCTCCATAAGGAAGAAGTGCTGTGCAGACACCGATTGTCGACATTGTGAACCAGGGGAACCTTCCACCCTTTTGTCTTGATGATTGGTCAGTCATGGACTTCCCTTTCTTGCCTCCGATCAATTTAGAGGTGTTTCGCACCATGCCGATTTCTTACCGTCGGCTCAAGGGGCTTCTGACCCCAAGCGGCCGCATACAGGGAAAAGCTGATAAAGCCGTCCGCGTTGCGTTTAAGTTTCAATCTAAAGAAGGACCTCCTGACTCGGAGGTCCTTCTTGTAGTTACTAGCCTTCCAGGGCTGCGTATAGGGCCATGCGCCGCGCGCCTTTGTTGGCGGTGCCCCGGCGGGCCCTCAACTGATCGCGATTTCTGGTCCTTTCAGCAGACCGACTCCGCCCATGCTTTGATGGGGCGACGCCTTCATCTTCAACTGCGATCTCGATGCGCACCAGCGGCGCCACGGGCACCACTGGAACTGACACCGGGGCAGTCGGCTCCTTCCTATTGGACGTAAGGAAGCCGGTCAGCTTGGAGACAAAGCGATCGAACATAGTATGTCCCTTTCCTGGTTTAAGACAAGATTTATGGCTACATGCACACGAGATGTGCTCACCCAGCCACTTACGCAGAGTCGAGAAACAATCAGACTAGTGACCCTGCTTAATATGCATCTTCGAGATGCATATTAAGCAATGCCCCTATCAGCATTGAATTGAACAGAGTTCGAAAACCAGAGCAATGATTTCTGATGGCAAAGCGAGAGGCCGCAGGCACAAGGCCGGCAGCCTCTCTTATCAGAAGATACAATGCTCAGGCAAAACCACGAGACTCACGCTTGGCGCGACGCGCGGCGTCAATCTCGATATCTCGCTCTTTGCTCTTACTCCGGCGAGAACGGTGGCGCATGCGACGATCAGAGTTCTCAACCTGCCGATCGTCTATGTAGACCACGTCGGCAAGCGCATAGCGCCGGCGGCAAAATTCGTACACAGCCGGATCCGGCTTTTGTACCGAATAATCGCCGACCAGAGACAAGGGCGGAATTTCCAGATTGCTCTGAAGATGCGCCCCCGAATCACCGCATTGCCTCTCAGTCAAACCTTCACCCGGTACAGCTTCAACTGCAGGGATTGGGGCTTTAGCTTCCTTCGCAGGCGAGAGAAACGCAGTGACAAGAGTGCGGAAATATGCAAAAGCCATGATTGGCTCCTTAAGTTAAACGCAGCCATGCGCTGCGCGATGCACACCTTGTGCACATTGCGCAAAGCATGAACAACACGTCAAATTCACGTCAAAGCAGACGAATAGCGAAGATGCGCAACCTCGTCAGAGAAATCAGTCAAGTCCAAATGATCTGCTACAGGAATCAAGAATTCCGAGAATCAAGAATCTGAAACACCGAAGGTGCATTGATGTTACGCATGAATAGTGGTCTGCCATTGGTTTTAGGGGTTGCTTGCACCTGTCAGCGGAAAAGGAAATTACGAATGATATTTCTACCTTGAAGCTCAGGCAGCACGGCGGTCAAGAGCACCGAATTCCAACAAAGGAAGAAAAGCAGCCTCACCCAGCTCACGCAAAAGCCAATACTGAGAAAGGTTTTCAGCTCTAAGGCAAGCTTCGAAATTGATTTGTCGGACTATTTCAGCAGTAGAAAAGACGAGCATTTTATATGCACAAAGAATAGCGCAGCGCCACCACCTGTAGTGGCATTTTAAAGCACTTTAGGCCCGGATTTTACCCGGGCCCGCAATATTTGTTGGTTGAGATACTTATATGAGAAGGCGCATCAAATTTGCATCAAACAGTGCCTCGATGAAATAGCAGCAACAAAAAAAACAATAAATAAAGGATGTGAAATGCAGCAGGTATAACAGCTAGCGCGAAGCAGTCTTCATCTGGTGCCACGGGCAGTTCACCACCAGTGATACCAATAAAAAGGGGCGGAGTTTTAGCTCCGCCTTCATTTAGCCCAGTTCTCTTCTTGATTCATACCGAATGTGATGTCAAATATTCATCAAATTCGCGCACAAGAAATGACTTCTTCCTTCGATAGCTCGCAGGAAAAGGCCGGTTTTCAAAAAAACTCAGAGACAGTTTGCTTGAGAGAGTAGTCATACCCTCACACTTTGGTAGTATACGAATTGTTTGGCGCAAGCTGGATATAAAGATGGCAAAAATACTGATTGTTGACGATGACCTGGAATTGAGCACTGCGCTGCAAGGCTTTCTTACTCTTCAAGGTCACACGGTTGAAACAACGGCCACCGGCGAAGATGCCATGCAGCTAATGAAAAATTTTTCTTACGACATAATCGTACTCGACTGGGGACTACCCGGCATGGATGGTGACGAGTTGTGCCGGCTCTACAGAGCACGCGGCGGCATGACTCCGATCATGTTCTTGACGGGAAAGAACGATGTTTCGTTTTTAGAAACAGGCTTTAATTCAGGTGCTGATGACTACATGTCAAAACCGTTTGACATTCGTGAACTCTCCGCTCGTGTCCGGGGACTATTGCGTCGCACCAACAGTCAATTCATTGATGAGTTGAAAATCGATGGTCTGGTCCTCTTTCCCGATCAAAAAAAAGCATCAGCCAACGGCAAGGAAATCAAACTGAGAGCCAAGGAAAGCGCATTGCTTGAATATCTGATGAGACATCCGAATAAAACG
>JBGAVL010000173.1:6503-6898 GCA_044228145.1 Obscuribacteraceae bacterium (SeqCode) | reverse complement strand
CGTTCAGTGCCCAGAATCTTCTTGATGCCGTCTGGACAGCAGACAGCAACGGTACAACCAGCTCAGTTAGAACCTGGATGGGAACCCTGCGTCAGAAACTGTCTGAGCTGGGCAAGGAAGACCTGGTAAAGACTGTCCTGGGCTCCGGATATACAATTGAAACATCAGACGGGCATAGTGGCTGAGCACGTTTGATGTTCAACGCTCTCAGTCCGGCTAGGCATGACGACACTAAAAGTACTTCCCTGGCCGATTTCGCTATTCAGCAAAATCTCTCCTTCATGAGAGCGAGCAATCAAGTTGCAAATCGCCAGGCCAAGACCAAATCCCTGCTTTCTTGCCGCCCCAGCTTTCTGGTAAAACCGCAGAAAGATCCGCTCGGCATCGCCAGGACT
>JBGAVL010000173.1:0-6493 GCA_044228145.1 Obscuribacteraceae bacterium (SeqCode) | reverse complement strand
AACGGAGATATTCACCTTTCCATCGACCAGAAAGCCATTGAGGATGACTCGTGATTGCTTCGGGGAAAACTTGATGGCATTGCCCAGTAGATTTACGACCAATTGAATCAACCGTTTCCTGTCTGCTGCAAAAGCAAAATCTTCGCAAGTGACCTCAATCGTAATGTGTTTCTTCACGGCCAGCCCGCCGACGGAATTCACAGACGCATCCAAAATGTCTCGCATACTGCAAACACAAATGTCCAGAGGCAATTTCCCCTCTTCCAGTCCATCGAGGACCAGCAAATCGTCGACAAGAGCCAAAAGTCGATTGATATTGTCGCGTACGGAATTGAGACTGGCAGCGCTCTTTTCCAAAACATTTGCAGGCAGGTGCTCAACCAATTCAGCCACTGCGCTTTGAACAGAGGAGAGCGGCTGCCCAATGTCTCTGGCGACCATATTCATGATGGCGCGTCTGTGCTCCAGAGCGTCGCGCAAATTGAGAGAAGCGCGGCACAAAAGCCAGTAAATCCGGTAAATCTCATCACTACCTGCGACCACTTCGGTGATCTCGGCTCGCTGCGGAATTTTTCGGGCAACCTGAGTGATCACATTCAGGCGCTTTGAAATGTCGGCTGCGAATACCCATAGAAGCAAGATGGTCATGATCAGATTTCCTGCTATGGCAAAAACAATGACATTTTGAACGCGATTTCGCAACAGTTCTTGCTCTACGCGAATTGTGCGAAGCTGGCTGAGCTCGTCATTGAGCAAATCCTGCAACTGAGAATTGAGGGTACCGGCCTGCTCAATAAGTTTTCCCAACAATCCAAGGTCATTTGCCGCTCGCTCTTCCTCACTGCGGTCAGACATGGTCTTAAGCCTGGCCAAGCCATCCATAATGAATGATCTGACTTGTGTCCAAAGCGAGCTGCGCTCCTTCCTTTGAAAGGACAGGTTGAGAGCATCGATTTGCTCTTTCGCGTCGGCAATATGCTTTGCCGACTGCTGCAGGCTCTTGGGCGAGCCGGCTGCGAGAAAGAATGCAGTCATTGTATTAGCTCTGAAAAGGCAGAGCCAGAGCCTATTCAGATCAACGATCGTGTCGGACTGCGCGGCGGCCTGGCGTGCCAACAACTGCGATGCCTGCAAGCGGTTGTCCAGAAAGAACAGGCACGTAGCTTGCAAAATCAAGGCGGCGACAAAGACCATTATGCAATTGCGAAAGCTTGACAAGGAAAACAACTCTCTCACGCTGGCGATCAAAGAAACATTTTCTCCTTCAAGGGGCAGCTGAGCTAGTTCTGGTCGTTTGGTCTCAAGCGGCAGAGAAAACCAGATCTCCCAGACGTTCTCATCATCTGCCTTTCCACCGAAGAAGCCACCGTGCGCTTCCACTATCAACCGGACGATACGCATAGATAGACGGGCGTCGGATAGACCGCCGACATCAGCGGGAGGAACAGCTGGCGAGGAGTCGAAGAGATAATCTGCGTGCGCGCCTGCCAGGTGCGCAGCAGGGAAGCGAACCACTAACTTTGTGTTCTGTTCGGAATTTGCAAAAGCAGCGCAGATTGTCTGTCCAGAAATGGATAGCGCAATTGCAGCCTTGAACAAACTGACAACCGCCTGGACAATGCGTTCGCGGTCGGCCTCAATCGTTACATCCGCACTCTCGACACAAAGGTTTATTCGACTTTCTGCCGCTTGCTCCTCGGCTTGAGCGATCCCTTCCTCACAGGCAGAGGCAAAAGAAAATCGATCAGTTTTAAGCTCTATCGGTTCGTACTCAAGTTTTTCAGCCGTCAACAGGTCGCTGACAAACTCATGCACAGAATTCAAATCTCGCTTAATTGAAAGGCACGATGCTGTTGCTTCTGGAGAAAGAGTCTCGGCGTTTACTTCCTGCAAGATCTCAACATAAACTTGCGTAGCCATAATCGGCGAACGCATATCATGTGCAAGCATCTGCATAATCGCTTGTCTTTGCTCGGCAGCTTCTCGAAGCTCGACAGCTGACTGGCGAAAAACCTGATCGAGATAGGAGAATTCATCGAGCTCTTTTTGTCTCTCGTCAGGCGGAGACAACTGAGTCAGATTACCGGCATTGAGGGCAAGACTTTTGAGACGCGAGATAATATCGCGAGCAAAGAAAAATAGCACGGCTATCGAGGCAAAGATTCCCAAAGGCAAACCCCAGAGCACCAACTGCCGCAGCGAGGTAGTCAACCGGTCTAACTGTGCGCGAATCTTGCGTGCTTCAGAAAGCTCGTCTGAGACAACCGCTTCCATCGCATCTGCGAACTTTAGCCCCTTTGTCATCAGGCGACTGTATCGAATGAATCGCGCCACATTGCTGTTGAACTGTTCGCCGGACAGCTCCGGAACAAGCTTTTCGGTATCACCAGCCAGAGAAACAGCCAATTTTCGTAACGCTTCAATGCGAACCTCTTGCCCCGATGCGCCGGCTTGATGCTGGTCAAAGTCAGGCGCAAGACTGGAAACGACCTCGACAAAACGCTTGCGATCTTTCTCGGCTTTGTCCTTCAGTCCCGGCTGATTATCAAAGCTGCCGGTCATAATGTCGTAGCTGTAGGCAACCAGAGCGTCGAAGCACATGCTCAGCTTGAGAACGACTTCGCCGCGTTTCTCCTCCTCCTGTGAAATTTTTCCAGTCGTCAACCAGAGGTGATTGAGAATTAAAACAAAGATACTTGCCAGTGCCGCAGGAAAAAGCACAACAAAAAGTCCACGGCGAAAAACCATCGGCTTGAAAGGCATTGCGCCTTGCTCTGTATTTCTTTGCACCATGAATGCTTCGACCCTTTAGTCTCCGGAATCATATGTCAACGGACTGTATCCCCGTCATCAATGAAAAATCCTCGCGGCCTCGACACTAGTTAAAATTCCAATTGAGCGAGTCACGCTTCTTTCTGTCAGCCTCGGCCAAATTCTTCTTGCCCAGAAGATCATAAGCCTTTGCCCTTTCCGAATATACCGACGGCGAATTAGGCTGCAACTTGATACACTGGCTATAATCGCGCACAGCCTTCTCGTAATTTCTTGCGTTCATGCTGATTCGAGCCCTAAATTCTAGAGCCCAGTACTCACCCGGAGCCTTCGCCACAACTTTATCAGCGTCCTTCAAAGCATCGTTGTAGCGCTTAGCTTGAGAGCAAGCCTGTGCACGACGCAAATAGTGCGTGCGATTCGTGTTGTCTAATTGAATGGCCTTGCTGATAAACAAAATTGCCTTATCCGGCTGATTTCCTTCGGCATAACATTGACCGATTACGCAGTATATGTCGGCTGTCCCTTGCCAGGGCTGAAGCGAAACGGCTCTCTCCAGGTCGGCGCGGGACTTGGAATATTCCTCCAGTCGATAATAAAACAATCCTCGCAAAAGAAGCTGATCTGCATTTGTAGGATAAACGGCAAGCGTCACAGAGCAGCTCTTCACCCCGGCTTCCAGATAAGCCTGGGAAAGAGTCGACTGAGTGTCTAACAAGCGATTGATTGTGGCACTGCGGGAAACTCCAACCTGCAACCCAGTGGTATTGTTTACGCCAGGCTTCATAGCCTGCTGGGACCCTGTCGGCGCCGCGCAAACGGATGCAGCAAATGTGGCGGTTGTGCTCAGGCACACTAACAGTGGAAAGAAAATGGAAGAGGTCATCTTATAGCAAGGCGCAAAAGGAATACCGCCCTTCTCAGTGGGGCACCCAAAATATACCCGAATTCCAAATACTACAAAACGTAGTATGGCAAGAAAAAGAACACAGGCTTTCAAAGTGTGCCAAGAAAAGGCACCGTCCCTGGCGCCTTTACAATCAAACTAACCGATCGCTTCTATCACTCTTGAGCGGTTTGGCAAAGAGCTGAATAGCGCGTGCGCAATTCCTCGATGCGTTGCGTCAAGTAAGCGCGAGTTCCCTCTTCAAGCGGGTCGGCCGCCCATCCATACGGATCCTTTTTGACCTTCTCCATGAGTGCATCCAGGCTGCCGTTCTTCCATTCAGGATGTGCCTCCACTTCCTTCATCGCCGCTGCAAACAATGTCGCAAAGCGATCTTCGCGCATGATCTTGCCTTCCAGCAATTCCCAAAACATCGTCCAGACGCTTTCTGAGCGGATAAAGAGATTCATTATCCACCAGGTTCGGGCGTAAAGGACTTTAGTCTTGAGGTTGCATTCGGCATCGATCAAGTCTTTTTGAGCGGCGCCCATTTCTGTGGAATTGGTCATGCCGCGCTGCCCCAGAGAGATTGGCCCCAGTTTTTCGGAACCATACCAGCGGCCGATTGCCCGGTAGATATTTGCCGCTACAACCTCGAAGTCATTGTCGGGACCAGAGTCTTTAGTGTTCAAGAAAACGAGCTGAGCAGCGCTTCCTCCAAAACCACAGACCGCATCCGCGTCGACATCATCAAGAGTCTTCGTGAAAGCATCTCGGCTGGGTGTTTTGAAAGTCAAACCGCCGGAGCGCCCTCTTGGCTCAACCGCGATAAAACGCACGATCTCGTCGGTTCTGCCTAAGAATCCTTCGTAGGCAATGCCAATGGCGTGACCGGCTTCGTGCACAACAGTGTTGAAGATCTCGTCAAAAGTCAAAGAAACCTCAGTCTTGACGCCCATGAGATGGCGCAATAGCCCCTCGAAGAAGTCTTCCTGGCTGACGCTCGCCTTGACCGCAGCTTTGATCTCTTCCTCCGACAGATCGCCTTTAGCGCGCAGTTTTTCCGCTTCAGCCTCAGCCAATTCATCGGCATACAGAGCGGTCTCGTTGACTACGTTCTCCAGATCCGCTCCTGTCAAACCGCCAAGCACACTGGCAATGGAATAGAAATCGACATCCTTGGCCAGAGGCACTTCGCGCTTGCTGCTGTGCACCTTCAAAATCGCCACGCGCCCATCCAGGTGAGGTGGATCGACTTTGATTTTCCAGGTGAAACGGCCGGGACGCAAAAGAGCCTTGTCGAGAATATCCACACGGTTGGTGGCACCGAATATCCAGAGACCGAAGTTTTGGTTGCCGGTGTTCAAGCCTTGCAACTCGACAAGAATTTGGTTCAAGGTTTGATCCGCTTCCGGATGCGCAACCGGCCCATTGGAGCGTGCGCGCCCAACAGCATCCAATTCGTCGATGAAGATAATACAAGGTCTCTTGTCGCGCGCATCGGCAAACATCTCTCTGACGCGATTGGCGCCCAGACCAACAAACATCTCCACAAAATCCGAACCGGAAATAACGAAGACAGGAACATTACACTCCTTAGCCAGTGCGGTGATCAAAAGGGTCTTGCCGGTTCCCGGAGGACCTTCAAGCAGAACGCACTGTGGCAGCTTGCCGCCGAATTTGGACTTCTTGGTCATCGACTGCAGTCTGGTCATCAACTCGGCAGCCGTAACAGCCACTGCACCTTTGTCTTTCGCTTCCGCCTTTTTCGCTTCTTCTTCAGCGCGGATCTTCTTAACTACTTCCGCCTGCTCGACAATTTTGAGCTTCAGTTTTTTCATCTGCCCGATTGCTTCCGGCACGCCGGCCACATCGGAGAATCCGTTGCCTTTTATGTCTTCAGGGTTGACCCATTGACCAAAGACCTTGTCGGCAATACCTTGTGCATCGCCGGCACCACCTCTGTTGGGAGCCAACAATCCCCGTCCGCCACCACCGCCCAGGAGCCCGCGCCACTGACCGGTAATGATCAGAAACGCAAACCAGATGACAAAAAAGCCGAATGCTAATTTGGCGATGTATGTGACAACAGAAAGGACGCCTTGAAAGAACGATCCCAGAGTGGTCGGATCATGGCCTAGATTGTTCTCAAGGTCGTCGCCGTGATCTCGACTATGTTCGTGCTTAATGACGATTTCCAGCGGTTTTCCAGTAGTGGGATCGGCAGCTTTAATTTTGGTATCGCCGCCGTCGGCTGCCACAGGAACAGACTGCCCGGTAACAGTTGGTGCTGCCGCCTTTTCCTTAACAGGGAAATTGTCGTAGACGGTTTCGGATGTATTGTTGAAGCGCTTGGGAATATCCGGGTCTTTCGGCGCGCTGGTGTTGTTGAATTGCTTGGGAGGCCCCTCGCTGATAATGCCGGAAGGCATCGATAGAATGCGCAAAAAAGCCGCACCCACAACTACTGCGAGGACCGCAGGTAACAAGTACTTTTTCATAATAGACTCCTGGTTTCCTCAGGCAATGACCTGGGAAACGCGAAAGTTGATTTTAGTGAAGCATCAAGAAAGACTTTTCCGTCTTCCTGAATGCAATAGGCGAAAACCGCAGTCACTGCCGGTTATCACCACCCTCCAACCAATATCCAAAGAGAGGATGCCGGAGCTTCCTGCAGCAAAAGAGCGGTGCTTCAAAACACCCCATGATTCTCGAGCAGTTTTACTGTCATCTCGGACACGGCACCTGCTTTTGCTTTTCTGAGAACGGAAACAGATGAGTAATACTCCTCGATGATCCGTTTAGCCCTCAAAAATTTTTCTTCTTCCAACCGGT
>JBGAVL010000172.1:0-12897 GCA_044228145.1 Obscuribacteraceae bacterium (SeqCode) | reverse complement strand
TGTTGGATACACTACATAACAAAAAGTGTCTCCGACGGTAGACACCCGCCCCAATTCCGTTAACAATCCGATTATTATTTTCCGCAAAAATGACAAACGACTGGGTACTCAGACTGGAGGCAAACATGCCGGTCAACCGATTGCCGGAACTCCCTTGAATTGGTGCGAGTTAAGCGAGTACGGCGGTGATGATTTCATTGCCGGTGCCGTCCGTAAAGGCAGGCTGGCAAGCGGATTAACCCTGCTGAATCCATCAGGTGGCAACTCTGTTTTCAGAGGCTTCGACGGAAAAACCATATGTCTGCAGCCGCGCAAAAGTTATTACAGCGGCGGATTGGCAGTTGACATTGAAATCGGTGGAATCAATTTGCCCAAGCAAGATATGGACTCGAGCACCATCACCGCAATAAAGGGTGCACGCGGCGCTTTCCATCATCCCTAAAAAAGGTTTGTCACGGCATGACCAGAAAGGGAGGCGCGTAGCGTCTCCCTTCTGGTTTTCATACAAATATTCGTTTCAAAATTCCCTCATCCAAATGCCAATATTCATGCGGATTGATTTTTTCAGCAAAATATCGGTCGTGTGTGACGACAATCATCGCGCCCTGATACCCATCAAGAGCTGTTTCCAGTGCCTCGATCGCTGGAATATCCAGGTGATTTGTAGGCTCGTCCAGAAGGAGCAAATCAGGATTTTCAATCATGCAGGCAGCAAGAAGAAGTTTGGACTTTTCGCCCTGGCTCAAAGTTGCGATTTTCTTAAAAGCATCACTTCTGGAGAATTGAAACCTGTTTAAAAAAGTCCGCCAACTTCCCTCATTCATCTGCCGCGATCCAATGTTTTGCAGAAATTCCAAAATCGTCTCATTGTCCGGCAACGACTCCTGATGCTGAGGCAGGTAGCAAATCTTGATGCCGTCTTTTACGTAGACTTCTCCCTGCTGAGCCTGACAGACACCATTGACAATTTTCAGCAGAGAAGTTTTCCCACTTCCATTTTCTCCTGTCAAAATTACCCTAGTGGATCCGATCAGCTCAGTAGAAATACTTTTCAAAATTTCCCGCGTATCTATCGAGTATGAGATGTCTTCCAAACGCACAACAGGAGATCGATGGTGTACACGACCGGTGATGCTGAGACGTATCGCATCGAGATCCCGAGGCTTTTCCACTTTCTCACGCTCAATTATTCTATTTAATCGAGCTTCTCTTGCTTTTGCCTTAGCGGCAACTTTTTTGGAACGTCCTCGCAGATAATCATTTACTGTACTGTTTTCAGTTTTGCACGCTTGCTGTTTTACCTCGCGCACATCATTCGTCAATTGCTTGATTTTGTCCTGCTGTTCCTTGTACTGGCGCTCTGCGCGCAATCGCTCGGCATCTTTTCTGGCTTTGTACCAGGAATAGTTGCCCGAATAGCTCTCGATTGCGGAGGTTATTGGATCTAATTCTAAAATTCGAGAACAGGTTCGATCGAGGAAAAACCGATCGTGCGAAATAATCATGCATGACGCAGAAGAATTTTCTATGAATTCTTCCAACCATTCAACGGATTTCAGATCCAGATTATTCGTCGGTTCGTCCAGAAGAAGCAGATCGGCATCCAGCACAGCCATACGCGCCAAACTAGCACGGGTCTTCTGCCCACCGCTCAATGTTTTCAATTGACGCTGAAGATCAATTTCATCAAGTTCGAGTTGCCTCAAAATGCTATGAAATCGCTTGTGAACGATATTGGACTCAGGCGTGATGAACTCGCCTAGAGTGACATCGTCTTCTGTGTGCAAACTTTGCGGAACATAAGCCACACTGAATTTGTCAGGCAAATTGATTGAGCCTTCATCCGATTCGATTAGCCCAGCCAGTGCGCGCAGCAGTGTGGTCTTGCCAGCGCCGTTAGGGCCGACAATACCAACTTTTTCGCCACAACTGATCGCAAACGAAACTCTTTCGAAAAGAAGCTGATCGCCAAAGTATTTCTCAAGATTTGAAACACGCAACATATACTCACCTCCCGAAACCAAAGCGTGGCTCAGGATGGCGACCTGACAGTGGGCGAACGACAGCATTCCGAAGCACTCTGAAATCCATTCAGAATGTAAGCAAGCAACCCAAAGTCAGGCGAGCCAAGTCCATAGGACTGCTAGTGCCCTGAGCTTTCTATCTGGTGGCTTGATCGATCATCGGAAGTAGTCCTATTTGAGAAAGAGATTGTGTTTAAGAAAGAGACTTCGCGGCAGCTGCGCATTGGCATTTACCGACAATGTCAATATACCACACAGGTGGCGGTTGTCCAGCCTCTGCTTAACAAGATTTCGGTTTAACCAAGAAAAATTGCATCCGGCACATAGATAAGTATGTAGAATAAACACCTCGATATCGACAGACAAAGGAACAGCTTATGCCTCTTCATTACATCGACGGCAAATTCACCAGAGGTGGTGGCACCGAAACAATCGACGTGATCGATCCCGCGACAGAGGAAGTGATCGATACGGTTCCCCGCGGCAACGCAAAAGATGTCGAGGCTGTCGTAAAAGCAGCAAAAGAAGCATACCGAGAATGGCGAAAAACTCCCGCCAATGTTCGCTGTCACCTCATGCATGAAGCAGCAGCTAAAATGCGCGCGCACAAAGACAAAATCGTGCACTTGCTGACATTGGAAGAAGGCAAACCTGTGCCTGAGAATGAAGAAGAATTCGAATGGTTGGTCAACACTTTCGATTATTATGCGGAGTTGGGTCGGCATGAGCGTGGACGAGTCTTGCCATCGGGTGAATACTCGCAACTAAATTTGGTTTTGAAAGAGCCTTATGGAGTGGTGGCATGCATCATTCCCTGGAATTACCCGCTTTTGCTCATGGCATGGAAAGTAGCTCCTGCGCTTGCAGCCGGCAATACGGTGATCATCAAGCCCAGTGAAGTTACACCTCTTTCGACGGCTTACCTGGCAGAGCACTGCTGGAATGACTTCCCGCCCGGTGTGATTAACGTCATCAATGGATTCGGAAAAGAGGTTGCAGAGCCGCTTGTTCAACACGTCGATGTGCCGGTAATCGCATTTACCGGCAGCCTGGCCACCGGTCAACGCATCGCATCAATTGCCGCGCCAATGATGAAAAAACTACATTTGGAATTGGGCGGCAAAGACGCGTTTGTCATTTGCGACGACGCAGATCCTGAAGTGGCGGCCAGAGCGCTTGCCTATGCGGCGCTGACGAATGCCGGACAAGTATGCACCTCGACCGAGCGCGTCTACCTGCCGAAGAGCAAAGCGGCAAAATTCACCGAGGCTCTGGTGGCGCACGTCAAAGAGTTGAAGCTGGGACCCGGACTGGACGCCTCTACAGATATCGGACCGATGATTGGCGCCACCTACAGAGAAAAGGTAGAAGGCCAAATTGCAGATGCCGTCAAGCACGGCGCCAGGGTTTTGACTGGCGGTCGCCGCCCTGAGAATCCGCAAAAAGGATATTTTTACGAACCGACAGTGCTCAACAATGTAGACCATTCGATGAAAATCATGACGGAAGAAACATTCGGACCGGCGATTCCACTTATGGAATACACAACATTCGAGCAAGCGATCGAGCTTGCCAACGATTGCATGTTTGGGCTGGGAGCCTGCCTTCTGACCAGCGATCCGATGAAAGCCAAATTGTTTCTCGAAGAAGCCAAAGCAGGAACAGTTTGGATCAACGACCCGCTTACGGACAACTACGCCGGACCATTCGGCGGGATGAAACTGAGCGGAGGCGCGCGCGAATTGGGTCAGGAAGGGTTGGATTCCTTCCGCGAAACCAAACACGTACACTGGGAATTTGCCACCACACCGAAATCGTGGTGGTACCCCTACGGCAAGTAATCACAGGCTCTAGAGCCTGCTCCTGGTAGTGGCACAATACAAACCGTGCTGTCTAAGCAGCATGAAATGCGGAACGTCCCACCTTCTAGTGCAGCCCATCGGTTCCTGTTGCCGGCATGCGCCCGCTTTCGCCTAAAAACTTCGGCTCATCGTCGTTCTGATTCATGATTTTCCGCCTCAATGCTTGAAAAACTTCAGGCTTTACAGCTACGACACCGCAATACGGATGAGTGTATTCAGCCAACAAATAAATATTCAATGTCAGAGGAACAATCAGACACGTAAGTAACCCGGCATGAAGCCTGCGGCTCTCCGGAGCGAAGACAAATGTTAGCGTAATGATTCCAGCCGCACCAATGGCGATAATCGCCCACAAATGTGGTGCCAGCCCTTTATTCGTGGTAGCAGTGCGGACTCGGCGCAGTCCGCCCAACTCGTTCATCGCTAGAAAGAACGATTGATAAATGACTACCTCACGCTCGTTTGTTGGTCTGACGGATAGCGATGCTTCCCACAAATCATTCATAACGGCTTGCGCCTTGGGGCTTTCACCTCCTTCATCAAGCAGAGGCCACTCGTCGTCGATAACAGCGTCGACATACTTTCGGCAGAGATCACGAATGCGTTTTCGATCCGCCGACGGCAATCCCTTGGCGTCCCGAAATACCTCACCGACTGAATTAGCTTCATTGACAATGTTGGCTTGCGAACTTGAGTAGTCCCGCATCGCCTGTGCAATGAAAAATCCGAGCAACACTGAAAACATCATTCCAGAAACAGTCAGCGCCGGTTGCATCAGCATTCTGTGCGAAACACGAGCATGTCGCGGAATGTATTTAACAACAAAGTACGCGGCCCACGTCGAGACAATGGCGAGCATCGTAAGGAAAAGAAATACTGATTCTAGTACAGGAGATATGTTCGCCATTTGTTTGGTTGCCCTGAGGTGTCGACGACCGTAGTGTGCGTGCAGGAAACAGAATCTGAGCTCTGCACTGCATCTTACTTCAGATCAAGTGAGATCGGAGCCCAACCGGGCTTCGAAAACTTCACAACGAGTTTGTCGGCGCCTTCCGTGTAAGTGCTCCCGGTGATCTTTGTCTTCAAGCCCGGCGCCACATAATGAGCTGTAAAAGACAGTGCGCCTCCGGAAATTTGATTTTTCAAATAGCCGTCATTATAAAATTCGAGCGTCACGTTATAGGGCTCGAATGTTTCCTTTGTCAAATTGAGCACCTCAGTCGTAACGAATAAGCCGGTAACTTTGGGGTCGATATCTACCACCTTCATCTGCACTTTCCCGTTGGATGCGTACTGACCATATGCAGCAGTGGTTTGTGTTGCAGGTACGGACGCTTGCTCGGGCAGACCGCATGTGTCCGCACCGCCGGGTTCGTCGCCGGTTCGCAAACGCAACTGACTCCAGCCAGGTTTGTCGAATTTGACCAGAATTGCATCAGAGTTTGTAGTGGAAGAAAAATACACCTTGGCTTTTACACCAGGGCCCAATTCGTTGCCCGAACCATTAACTTCCGAACCACCGACTCCTTGCATCAAGTAGCCGTTGTCGTAGAAATAGTACTTAAAATTGTAGATGCCGATTGGCGCAGCAGTCACATTCTGTACTTCAAGTGTGTAGAACGTGCCGGTCATCTTTTTGTCGACGTCGAGAATCTTGATTTTGACTTTGCCATTGGTGGCATACTCTCCATATACCGCAGCCGGTGCAGGAGGCGCCACCGCCGCCGGTGCCACAGGCTGAGCCACTGCAACCGGTGCCGTAGGCTGCACAGTAACCGCGGGACGCGGCAGGCGCAATGGATTAGCTGCCGATGCCACTTGAGTCGTAGTCACCGGTTTCGTAGCTACAGGTGCAGTCGCCTGCGCTACAACAGCCACAGCCGGATTGGTCTTCGGCTTGGCAGGAGTTTCGGGTATTCCCGGTCTGGGGCTTGCAGGCACCGTCGCAATTACCAAATCACTGCCCGTCCACTTCGTTTTCAGCGCCGGTATTTGCAATTCTCCTCTATCAGCAAGAACTTCCGTCTGCACCTGCGTTTTCAAATAGTTGTATGAGTCATTGAGCTTTGGATTTTTTCTCAGCGAATCAATGAGATGATGGGTAAAAACTCCGTTTGCGTATCTTTTCGATTCCCAGGAAACCTGGTCAGGCGCACTTGAACAAATGACCAATTGCCCGGAGCCAAGAGGAATCGACTCAGTATTGAAGTTGTGGTGACGAATCAGTCCTTTCTCTGAAGTTTTGGCCGCACCGCTGTGGCAAGCATCCAGAATCAGCACCACGCGATCCGTGTGAACGCGCTGCTGAATCATTTGCGCAAATTCATTCATCGGAATTCCTGTTGCATAAAGTTGATCGCGATCGGTGTTGTGCGCCACTACATAATTGGCACCGACCACGTCCATCGAAGAAGGACTGCCATGGCTGGAAATATATATCACGACCAGATCATCGGGAGCGACAACTCTAGGCAGCCACTTGTCACCGACTTGAGAAAGAACATTTTCTCTGGTGGCATTCTCATTGAGCAGTAATCGAACATGGTCCTTAGCAAAATGTGCTTCGTTAATCAGATAGTTGTAAAAATCAGTTGCGTCTTTGGCCGGGTATTGCAAATTCATGGACGAATCCTGAAATTGGCTGATGCCAACCACAAGAGCCCATTTGTCCGGCACCGGTCTGTCACTGCCTTGAGCTTGTGCGGGAAGTGCAACGAGGGCAAGCACTGCCAGCAAAAGCACAACGAAAGCGGCACTGGCTCTATTTCCGACAAATAAACGAACGGATAATTTTACTTGTGACATGATTCATACTCAATTGGGCGTGTAAATGATAGCCAATTGGAAAGTATAGAAACAAGAGATCAGCATGAACCAATTGAACCTGATACCCAACTGACCAGTTAATAGAGATAGACTTAGCGGCGGCGGATTTATTCTCTGATAGAAGGGTCGAACGCTGTCCCCATGGACCGAAAGCGCCATTCAAGATTGTTGCTGCAACTGCGCTCAGCGCCGAACTCTCTGGCTTACCGCGCCCCGCTTGGCATCCACCTTTCTCTTGCCTTTTTGTTCTGTCTTGCTGCCCTCACTGCTTGTAATCGTGAGCCAGAATCAAAAAAAGACACACTGGCGTTGATTCCGATGGGGTCTACCGATGAGTTTTGGAAAAGCGTCCATGCCGGCGGGATTCAGGCTTCACAGAAATTAGGCGTCGACATCATCTGGCAGGGTCCGATTCGGCGGGACGACCGCACTGCTCAGATTGACGTTGTTGAAAGCATGATAGTGCGCGGAGTCAAAGGCATAATCCTGGCACCCATCGACAATATGGCGCTCAGAGCGCCCGTCGAAGACGCCTACCGCAACAAGATTCCCGTCGTAATTATCGACTCCAATTTGAATAGCGACAAGTCAATTAGTTTCGTCGCCACTGACAATTACAAAGGTGGGGTGATGGCAGGAGAGCACATGGTCAAACTCCTCAAAGGAAAAGGACGAGTGGCGATGTTGCGCAACGTCGAAGGAAGCGCCAGCACCGACAACCGCGAGCGCGGCTTTCTCGATACGCTCAAAAAGGCACCCGGCATAAAAATCGTCAGCTCAAATCTTTACGCCGGCGCGACAACGGAATCCGCATACAGAGCAAGCGAAAATCTCCTGGCGCCGTTGAAATTAGCAAAAGGAGACATTGCCTTAGACGGCATATTCTGCCCCAACGAGTCGTGCGCTTTCGGAATGTTGCGCGCTTTGCAGGATGGTGACTTAACGGGCAAAGTCAAATTCATCGGATTCGACTCGTCCGACAAACTTGTCGAAGGACTGAAAAAGGGACATATCGACGCACTGGTAGTGCAAGATCCCGTGCGCATGGGCTATCTCGGTGTGGAAAAACTGGTCGACTACCTGCACGGAAAAACCATTGAGAAAAAAATTGACGTGCCGGCCACTCTTGTGACGCGCGACAATTTGAAAGACCCGGCAATTAGAGAATTGGTGGCACCGGACATCAAGATATGGTTGAAAGAATGAGTTTAGAAATTCGGCTCAAACTTGACAATATCAAAGTTCGCTTCGGTGGAACCATAGCTCTGGACGGTGTCGACTTTTCTGTGGCACCAGGCGAAATCGTCGCGCTCATCGGAGAAAACGGCGCCGGTAAGAGCACGTTGATGAAGGTTTTGTCCGGAGCGGTGATGCCAAACGAAGGGCAAATGTCACTGGAAGGAAGACCGTTTGCGCCGCGCAATCCTGAAGAAGCACGTCACAGCGGCATTGCCATGATCTATCAGGAGCTTTCACTTCCCGCTTCGTTAACGGTGCAAGACAACATTTTTCTCGGCATGGAGATTTCCAAAGGCTGGATTCTAGATCGCGGAAAGATGCGCAATGTTGCAGAAACAGCGCTAAAGGAGCTTGGTCACGAAATTGCGCTCAACACTCCTGTACGCAATCTCTCGATATCCGATCAACAACTTGTGGAGATCGCAAGAGCAAGTGCTGTGGGCTGCAAAATTTTGATTTTAGATGAACCGACCAGCAGCATCACGGGCCGGGACGTGCAAAAACTTTTCGCTCTGATGCGCAACTTGAAAGCGCAGGGACACAGCATTATCTACATCTCGCACGTCCTCGAAGAAGTGGAAGAAATCGCCGACCGGTTTGTAATTTTGCGCGACGGCAAAACCGTAGGCGGTGGCAACATTGGTGACACCACCCGTGATGAAATAGTATCTCTCATGGTAGGAAGGCAACTCACAGATTTGTATCCACGCAGCCAACATCAACCAGGAGAGCCGCTCCTCGAGCTTGAATCGCTTGCCGGCAAAACAAAGCTGCAAAACGCGTCCTTGCAATTGAGGCGCGGAGAGGTGATGGGAATTTTTGGATTGGTCGGCAGCGGAAGAACCGATCTCATACGTTCGATCTTCGGGCTTGATTCAATCAAAAGTGGCAAAATCAAAATCGGCACCTATTCCGGATATGCCACTCCATCCCAGAGGTGGTCGCAGGGAGTCGGCATGGTTAGTGAAGATCGTAAAGGCGAAGGACTGGCGATAACAAGAACGATCGCCGAAAATCTCATTCTTTCCTGCCCGCAAAGCTGTGAGACTTCCGGCGCTTTCTCCCCGACAAAAATGCTTGCCACAGCGGCGGAATGGGCAGGCAAGCTTTCGGTCAAATGCAGAGCAGCAGATCAAAAAATCGGCGAACTCTCAGGTGGCAATCAACAAAAAATTGCGCTTGCCAGACTGCTTCACCAGGACGTTGACCTGCTTCTACTCGATGAACCAACTCGCGGTATTGATGTGGGCAGCAAAAAACAAATTTACGAACAAATGGATAGTCTGGCATGCAGAGGTAAAACAGTGCTGATCGTCAGCAGCTACCTTCCAGAGCTGCTCGGCACCTGCGATCGCATAGCAGTGATGAATAGAGGATGTCTTTCGCCTCCCCGCAATGTCGAAGATTTGACAGAGCAGTCAGTGATGATGGAAGCAATCGCATCAGAATCAGAATCAACAACCAGCAGGAACAACGCGTGAACAAGCAAATCAAAGAATGGATAAACAAACTGATGCCGCTGGCAGCGCTCATTCTCGTTTATGCCGTCTTTGCGATCATCGCGCCGCCGAGTTTCGTCAGTCTGAAAAATTTGGAACTGATTGTGCGCCAGACAACCATTGTCGGAATTGCCTCCTTAGGCATGACGCTGGTAATCATCGGCGGTGGCATAGACCTTTCTGTCGGTTCTATAGTTGCACTCGTCACTGTTTGCATCGCCTGGCTTCTGATGGCCGGCTGCTCTCCATTAATAGCTGCGCTGGGCGGTGTTTTTGCCGGGCTAATCTGCGGTGTTATCAATGGGGCCTTGATCACAAGACTAAAACTAGTACCGTTTATCATCACTCTCGGAACACTCTTGGTTTATCGCGGCTGCGCCAAAGGACTGGCACACGAACAAAAGATAGACGCTCCGCTCAGCTGGATCAACGAACTGTTGGCTGCGCTCAAACCAGAACAAAGCTGGATGGTCGCTCCCGCCGGTGTTTGGCTATTGATTTCATTGGCAATTTTGATCGCGCTGGTTCTCAGATACACGCGATTTGGACTCTACACGTTTGCTATTGGCTCAAACGAGCAGGCGTCGCGATTGTGCGGAGTGCCGATAGAAAACGTCAAACTATTGATTTATGGCGTAAGCGGATTGCTGGCCGGATTTGCCGGGCTGATGCAATTTTCCCGATTGACCGTCGGCGATCCGACAGTCGCTTCGGGTCTGGAGCTGGATGTTATTGCTGCGGTAGTAATTGGTGGCGGCAGTCTGGCAGGTGGCGAAGGTTCCGTTCTCGGAAGCATTCTCGGGGCGCTGATAATGACAGTGATCAGATCCGGATGCACCCAGATGGGTTTATCCAACTGGGTGCAGGAAATCGTCACTGGAATAATCATCGTTGTCGCGGTCGTGCTCGACCGAATGCGCCACAAACAACAAACGTAAACAGAAAAGAGCCCAATTTTCAACAAAAAGCATAGTCAAGCTGGTACAAGAGACAAGGAAACTCTGGTTGGTTCGAGGGCGGCTTCAACTTGGAGGTTTTATGTCTGAAGATATAGTCTATGACGACAGCTTGAGCACTAGCGAGAATCGACGCATTAACAGTGCGTCTGCTTTGATTAAGGCGATGCAGACCAGTGGGGCCCTCACATTGCAACAGGAGGCTCAGCTTCAGGTTGCATTTTCCAGAGCTGGAGACAGCCCTGCCGAGCAGATCTTTGCCGAAAGCGGCATCTTCACACCCAAGCAGGCTGCCGGTTTGGGGAAAACATTCCAAATGCTAGAGCAAAATCGCATCACCATCTTTCAGGTGGCGACTTGCATGGCGACTATGCTGAGCACATTTTCTACACTCGATGAAGCTTTGGTCGAAATCGAAATGACCGCGGTGCCTGAAGGCCAGCAAGTTTCCGGCTAAGATGGTTTTGGAAACTTCGTGTGGTGGCTCTATCCTGGAGGCTCTATGAATCATGATGTGAGCATCGATCATGCTCTAGCTTTGCTTGACGCCCTGCAAGCGGCGAGAGCTATCGAAGAGGACCAAAAGGAAGCACTGACAAAATCATTTTCTGAAAATTCGAACAAGTCGCCCGAGCAAGTCTTTACCGATTCGGGTCTGTTCGACGAAAGAGAGGTTTCTGCCCTTTCCAATGCGTTGCAGCTTCTGGCTGCCGGTCGTATTTCAAAAGAACACATAGCGGTTTGTGTGATGTCGATTTTGCAGCTCGGCAGACCCTTGAGTGAAGCACTGATTGGTCTCGAGGCAATGGCAAAACCCAAGGAATCATCGATTTTGCCGCCTGTAATGCAAGTGTTCAAAATCCACCTCTTAGAAGACCTTATGAACGAGCTGGAGAAGCGCCTGACAGAATCTCCACAAGTCTCCTGGGACGAACACGTCATCGCGCTCAATGTACTTGAGCCCAGGGATCTCGAAATCGCAAAACTCGGTCAGTCCATGATCGATCAAGGTGAAATCACAAAGTCGCAGTTTGCGGTGGCTTTGTACGACGACCTAACCAATTTCTGTACATTCGAGGAATCCCTTCGAACTCGAGGCTGGTTGCCGAAATCTCGCGCATAACTCCAGTCCGCGCTATCAAGCCAGCCGGTTAATACTCGAAAACCGTTTTCCCAGTATCATTTGCCAATTCGGCCATCACTCTCTGGCGTTTGGAATAATCGGGAGGACCCAAAATGCTCATGCGTTGCCTCATTGCAGAATTTCTGGGAACAGCTCTATTGCTGGCTACAGTAATCGGTTCGGGGATTCTCCTGCATAAGATCGACGCCGGCAATGTAGCCGTAACTGTCCTAGGAATCTCTGTCGCTACCGGCTGTGTGCTTTATGCATTGATACAGATGCTCGGTTCTCTGTCTGCCCATTTCAATCCCGTCGTCACGCTGGTCAACGCAATTCAGAGAAACCTGCGCTGGTCGCACGTCACACCGTATATTGCCGCACAGGTGCTGGGTGCCATGTCTGGTGTTATTCTCGCGAACTTGATGTTCGACGGCTCTGCGGTCTCAATCTCGACGACGGAACGCCATGGTGCCGGACTATTGCTTGGCGAGTTCATAGCGACTTTTGGATTAATCGGTGTAATTCTCGGTACTTCCCGCAACAAGCCTGACGCGGTCCCTGCATCGGTGAGCCTCTATGTATGCGGCGCGATCATGTTTACGTCCTCGACGTGTTTTGCCAATCCGGCAGTAACAGTCTCCAGAATTCTGACCGACACCATATGCGGTATTAGACCTGTTGATGTTCCTGCCTACATTGGTATTCAATTGCTGGGTGGCTTGGCGGCTCTGCTTTTCTTCAGCTGGCTCTACAAGTCCACCGAGAAGAAAGTCGAAACAGCCGCAACGGAACCTGGTCTCTACACCATTCCGAATTCTATGAAGGCCCCCGATGCATTAGTTTTGCCCTCCGAGTATAATTCAAGTAGTTCGAATAATTTGAAGAAGCGCGAGTTGACGGGCGTTAAGTAGCTCGCAAGGTGCTTTACGGATCAGGGAAGACTCGGCATGCATGAAACGAAAACTGGCATTTGCAGTCTCGTGACGGTCTTGCTTTCGCTCTCACTGTCAGTCGGGTTAGGGCTTTCGAACTGTGCCCTGGCGATGGGTCCAGGCGGCACAACTGAACTGGACATTGCCAATCACTCTTACATAACGGGTGATTTCGAACGCGGTGTGCAGTATTCCGATCTGCATTTAAGGAAACTTCCGAATGATGCTGCAGCTCATTACCTCAAAGCCAATTGCCTCATCAAGTTGGGCAGACTCTCTGAGGCGTCCAGAGAGTACTCATTGGTCGTTAAACTCGCTCCGGCTTCCGTTATCTCAACTTATTCGAAAACCGCCCTGAAAAGCATCGAGTCCATGCCTGCTGAGCAGCGCAACATCCTTCCCAACGCTTCAGGCAGAGGAAACAGCACAACTTCCA
>JBGAVL010000171.1:0-12975 GCA_044228145.1 Obscuribacteraceae bacterium (SeqCode) | reverse complement strand
GCTTTATGCGCGAATGCGGAACTGCCGACATATGCTGCGCATGGGTCGGGATTGAGGTTGGCAATTTCGCTGACAGTGCGTGAAAGATCGGTGAGTTTTTTCAAATCAGATTCGAGCACGCATTCATAGCCCATTTTCAATTTCAATGTAGGCATGAGCGAAACGAGATTGGCATTGCCGCAGCGTTCGCCATATCCGTTTATCGTCCCTTGCACCTGGCGTGCACCGGCTTCGACAGCGGCGATGGAATTGGCGACTGCTAATTCCATGTCGTTATGGCAATGCACTCCATAACGGGCCGGCACTGCTTTCATCATAGAAGCAACGACTTTTTGAACATCTGACGGCATGCAACGGCCATTGGTATCACAAAGGACAATCCAATCGGCACCAGCTTCAACGGCTGCAGCTGCCACTTTGACTGCATAATCAGGCGCGCTCATGAAGCTGTCGAAAAAGTGCTCGGCATCAAAGATTACTTCGCGCCCTTGCTGTTTCAAAAAGCGTACGCTGTCGGCAATCATTCTCAAGTTTTCTTCGAGGTCGGTTTTGAGAACCTCCTCGACATGAAGAATCCAAGATTTTCCGACAATCGCGGCGGCTCTGGTGCCGGCATCAAGCAAGGCTCTGAGATTCAAATCGTCTTGAGCGCGGACGCCGACTTTGCGAGTGCATCCAAATGCCACCACCGTTGAATGCTTCAACGGATTGGCGCGCATTTGCCGAAAGAATTCAGCATCTTTCGGATTCGATCCAGGCCAGCCGCCTTCGATGTAAGGAACCCGAAAGCTGTCGAGCAGCTTCGCGACTTTCACTTTGTCATCAAGCGAAAAGCTCAAGCCTTTGCGCTGTGCACCATCTCTTAACGTGGTGTCATAGAGATAAACAAAGTTCTGCTTGCTGGTTTTGTCGTTTTGCATGCTCTTGCTCTGCATGGTGTACCTTCACTTGTTCGACGTCGTAAAGCTTGGCGATTTGCTTGAGAGCTGCTTCCACCGGCCGCATGCTCTCCACGGTAATTCGCGCACCGAGATTGGTGTAATCGTTTGAGACGTCGGCATTCAGGGCCAGAATGCCAAAACCACGCTGCCTGAGCCGTCCCAGAAGGCGTTCGAGAGCGCCTTCACTATTGGTCATCGTCACTTCGAGCGTAAATCTCATACTGCCTTAGCCTCCATCATTTCCGCATTAGATTTGCCGGGCGGCACTAGCGGCCAAACATTCTCACGGGGATCTATCATTACGTGGACAAATAGTGGTCCTTCTGTTTTCAAAACTTGATCGATCGCATTTTGCACTTGATCGGGTCTGTCAACCTTTATCGCCGGAATTCCGAATGCTTCAGCGACTTTTGCAAAATCCGGATTGTCGGAAAGGTCGACTTCGCTGTAGCGCTCTGCGAAGAACAATTCTTGCCATTGGCGCACCATGCCCAATGCTTGATTGTCGAAAAGAACGATCTTCACAGGCAAACTGTAACGCTTGATAGTGGCAAGCTCTTGTATGTTCATCATGATCGAGCCGTCGCCGGAAACATTGATGACACGAGCCTTAGGATTTGCGAGTTGAGCGCCGATGGCGCCGGGCATTCCGTATCCCATTGTGCCCAAGCCACCGCTGGTGAGGTGGTTTTCAGGAGCGTTGAATTGGCAGTGCTGGGCGACCCACATTTGATGCTGCCCGACATCGCACGATATGACGGTATCGTCTGCTGCTTGAGCGCTCAAATCACGGAGCATTTTCGGTGCGTAAACATGCTCGGTTTGCACATCGTATTTGAATTCATAAGCAGCTTTGTTGGCGAGGCAGCGTTCTTTCCAGTCATCTATCTGCGGTCTAACATGCAAGAAGTTGAGCGCCACTTTCACATCGCCAACAATCGAGCAGTCGGCAGCGCGCAATTTGCTCACTTCGGCCGGGTCGATATCCAGATGAATGACTTTGGCGTGCGGTGCGAATTCTTTTAATTTGCCAGTGACACGATCGTCAAAACGAGCGGCGACGCAGATGAGCAAATCGCATTCTTGAACAGCCAAATTGGCTTGTTTGGTGCCGTGCATTCCGAGCATTCCGAGGTTGAGCTCGTGAGTGGAAGGAACGGAACCGATGCCTTGAAGCGTGGTGACAACAGGTATGCCTGTCGCGTTGACAAAAGAGCGAAGTTCTTCCGTCGCGCCTGCGATGCGGATGCCGCCACCGGCATAGACAAGCGGCTTGCTGCTCTTCTCGATCATGTGACGAGCGGTGGCAACCTGGTGCGCATCAGGACGAGCCGGACTTTCATCTGGAGTATCGTCAAATGCGACGATGTCCAATTCGGCAAGAGCAACGTCTTTGGGAAGATCGATGAGAACGGGTCCGGGGCGTCCGGATCTGGCGATTTGGAACGCTTCGTGAATCACGCCGGCCAAATCTTCAACGCGGCGCACGAGAAAACTGTGCTTCACAACCGGCATCGAGATGCCGAATATGTCGACTTCTTGAAACGCGTCGGTACCGATGAAAGGTGTCGCCACCTGACCGGTGATTGCCACCATCGGAACTGAGTCAAGAAACGCATTGGCTATTCCGGTGATCAAATTGGTGGCACCGGGCCCAGACGTCGCGAGGCAAACGCCAACGCGGCCGCTGTGACGCGCATATCCATCAGCAGCCAATGCAGCCGCTTGCTCGTGACGGACAAGAATGTGCTTCAACTTAGAATCTACAAGCGCATCGTAAAGAGGCATGATGGCGCCGCCCGGATACCCGAAGACGGTGTCAACACCTTCTTTCTCCAACGCTTTTATGACTATTTCGGCACCCTTCATTTCAATCTCTTTTTGGGCTTTTGGACAGTGGTTTCCAGGTTTCTAGGTGGCGTCCACGCTTTTATGTGTTTTCCTTTTTCACCGGGCGACGCATGGCGTCGCCCCTACATTGGTGGGTGATGCATGGCATCGCCCCTACCTTTTTGCGCCGACCGGCTCGCGCTCGGCTTTTTTGGCAGCAGCTTCTTTCAGCCAGCTCATGTTGTCGCGCATTTTCTTGCCGACTGTTTCGATCGGATGTTCCAGATCCTTCTTGAGCAATTCGTTATAGCGGGTACGCTCGCCTTTGTTCTCGTCGATCCACTCTTGTGCGAATTTGCCGTTCTGGATCTCTGTCAGAATTTCTTTCATGGTGGCGCGAACATGGTCGTCGACGACGCGCGGTCCTCGAGTGAGATCGCCGAATTTTGCGGTTTCACTGACAAACTCATGCATACGCGCAAATCCGCCTTCATAGATAAGATCGACGATCAACTTCAACTCGTGCAAGCATTCGAAGTACGCGACCTCCGGCTGATAGCCCGCATCGACGAGTGTCTGCCAACCGGCGGCGACCAGTTCTGTAACTCCACCGCAGAGGACGGCTTGTTCGCCGAAGAGGTCGGTTTCTGTCTCTTCAGGGAAAGTGGTTTCGATGACTCCGGCTTTGGTTCCGCCAAGAGCATGCGCGTATGCCAGTGCGGTTTTGAAAGCGCCGCCGGAAGCATCTTGATGCACAGCGACCAGACAGGGGACGCCACGCCCTTCTTCATATTGGCGACGAACCAGTGCTCCCGGCCCTTTCGGCGCGATCATGATGACATCGGTCTGAGCATTTGGTTGAATTGTTTTGTAATGAACGTTGAATCCATGGGCGAACATGATCGTTGCGCCGGGCTTGAGATTTGGCTCTACAGCTTCCTTGTATAGCTTGGGCTGGGCCATGTCAGGGCAAAGGAAACAAACGACATCAGCGGCTTTTGCGGCTTCTTCGGGAGTCTGCGGTTTAAAACCATCTTGCTCGGCTTGTTGCCAGGTCTTTCCACCCTTTCTCAAACCTACGACTACGTCAACGCCGCTCTCCTTCAAGTTGAGCGCATGTGCACGTCCCTGGCTGCCGTAGCCCAGAACGGCCACTTTCTTGCCTTTGAGGGCGTTGGCGTCGGCATCTTTTTCCCAGTACATAGTCGTCATTTCTTACTCCTTTTTGTCATTTCTCTGCGAACGGGCGACGCCCGTAGCACTACTCGGATATCGCCCCTACGATTTCGCCGACAAAGCCGGTTCTTGTGTGGAAAAACTGTTGGTGACTGCTCCTTCCGATGCAGAAGAAACGAGTCGGGCATACTTGGCGAAAACGCCTGTTTTATATGCAGGCTCTTTCGGCTGCCACTCTGCCTTGCGAGAAGCCAGATCGGCGTGCACGTTAACTACTTTCCTGGTGACATCGATTTCGATTTCGTCGCCGTCATTGATGAGTGCGATTGGTCCGCCAACGGCGGCTTCGGGCGAAACATGACCGACCATAAATCCGTAAGTAGCACCACTGAAGCGACCATCGGTTATGAGTGAAACCGAATCCGACAATCCGGCTCCGACAATTGCGCCTGTGACGCCGAGCATTTCAGGCATGCCTGGTGCGCCTTTCGGTCCTACATAACGAATCACGACCACATCGCCTGCTTTGATGCCGCCTGTTTGAACGGCTTTGAATGCAGCGTCTTCAGTATCGAAAACGCGCGCCGGTCCAACAAAGTTTGTGCGATCGTGTCCGGAAAGTTTTACAACACATCCGTCAGGCGAGAGCGAACCGCGCAATATGCCGATGCCGCCTGTAGCTTTCTTCGGCTGTGCAACGGTGGTGATCACCTGCTGCCCGGGTGTTTCCACCGCGTCTGCTGCTTCTTCAAAAAGTGTGCGACCGGTGACGGTGGGCGAATCAGCAATGAGACCAGCTTCCTGCAAACGTTTTGCAAGCAGTCTTTGGCCGCCTGCTTTCTCCATATCGGGTGCAGTGAAGCGACCGCCCGGCTTGAGATCGGCAATGATCGGTGTTTTCGCCGAGATGCGATCGAATTCTTCCAACTCGAGTGCGACTCCTGCTTCGCGAGCGATAGCCAATAAGTGCAAAACGGCATTGGTGGAGCCGCCGGTGGCGACGACAGAGGCGATGGCATTTTCCAAAGCGCGACGAGTGATGATTGACGAAGGGCGAACGTTGTTCTTAAGAAGTTCCATTACAAGAATGCCGCAGCGCTCGGCTACGGCAAACTTTCTGGGATCTTTGGCTGGCACGTCATTAGCGCTCATTGGCGACATGCCGAGAAATGTGGCGGCGGTGGACATGGTATTGGCTGTGAACTGTCCGCCACAAGCTCCAGCGCCGGGACAAGCGCCGTTCTCCATTTGTTTGAGCTGCTCTTCAGTCATGCGTCCGGCAGCGCAAGCGCCAACGGCTTCAAAAACGTCCTGAATGGTCACATCATGTCCGTCATATTGCCCGGGCATTATTGAGCCGCCATAGAGCATGACCGAAGGAAGATCGAGTCTGGCGAGAGCCATGAGCGTTGCCGGTATGGTTTTGTCGCAGGCGGAAAGCGCTACAACAGCATCGAACATGTGCCCGCGCACGCACAACTCGATAGAATCAGCGATTACTTCGCGGGAGACAAGCGATGCCTTCATCGCTTCGGTGCCCATGGAGATGCCGTCAGACACGACAATTGTATTAAACTCGAGAGGGGTGCCTCCGGCTTTACGAACGCCTTCTTTTACCTTTTCGGCCAGTTCGCGCAAGTGGAAGTTGCATGGACCAACTTCCGTCCAGGTGTTGGCGATGGCAACGAGCGGTTTTTCAAGATCGGCATCGGTCAATCCGGTCGCCTTAAACATCGCTCTGGCGGGAGCGCGGTTTGGTCCTTTTTTGATGGCGTCGCTGTACATGATGGTTTCGGGTGACTCTTGTGGATTCGTTGATTGAACGTTCGGTTGGCTAACTTACTCTTGGTGAAAAAGTGGGCTAAACAAAAACCCCGCACCGTGTGTTCCGGGTGCGGGGCTAGTAGTTGGGTTATCCCTTAACTATGCAAACGCTCCGCCACCGGTGACCAGAATAATCAGCACCAGGTTCAGGATAATGACGACTTGCAAATTAGCGAACACTAAGAAATTCCTCAAAGGCGAAGGCGCGATTGCCTGCGCGTATTACCAGGATATCTCACCCCGCTCAGGCGTCAACCCTTTGTTGCGCGGAGGCTACATAGGCATCTGAACGGGGTCTTTAAGAAGCTCTGTAAGCCTGCACTGGTTGAGCTTTCGCGACTGTGGCGCCTTTGTTCACATTTCCTTCTCTAGAGAAATATTGATCTATATAGGCTTTGTTTACTGCATCAATCAAGGCTCTCATTGCTGCAACTTCAATGTCTTGATCAACTCCATCGCCGTCGTATTGCTTTCCATTTGCAGCAGTAATCAAAATTCTCGATCTGCTGTTTGCGTTTATTCCTGCGCCTTCCGAACGACTCTGGTGGGAAAGAATTTCGATGAAACCAAACTTGTCTTCAATGGCGCGTTTTACCGCAGCAAGCGCTGAGTCACGTCCAAGATGCTCTTCCTGAATTTCTCCAGTGCGATCGAAGAATCGTCCATGCAATCTCACGCTGGCACGATTGGCAGTCTTGCCGTAATCGATTCTTTCAATAGCAATTGGTTGTCTGTATTCAAAATATGCATGCATCAATTCCTCGTCAGTGACGCCCTTTCGTCTCTCGCTGAATTTGTCTTTGATGTATTGCGCGATCGCTGCCTTTTCGTCGTCGTTGCAGACAAAGCCATAGTCTTCGATAATAGATTTGGCATGATTGCCGCCGCTGAGCGGTCCGAAAAGCATGGTGATGCGCTTGCCGATTTCTCTTGGATCAAACGGCTGGTATGCCATTGGATTTTTGAGAATGGCATTGGTGTGTCCGCCCGACGAGTGGCGAGCCGCGTTATCACCGCTTACAGGCCAGTGTGGCTGGCGAGGAAGCATGTGTTGATTAACAAAATCTGATATTGCCTGAATTCGCTCTGCAGCAATGCCTGTGTAGAAAGGGTTGCCCTCTTGCTGGCGTTCACCGAACTGGCGAATAATCATGATGCATTGCTCGAGAGAGGCATTGCCTGCCCTCTCGCCTATGCCGTTGATGCATCCTTCAATCTGCCGAGCCGGACCGTCAAAAACACCATTGATCGTATTGGGCACGGCAAGACCGAGATCGTTATGGCAATGAACGGACCATGTGATTGTTTTATCCGGGAATTCACGTTCAATGATTTCTGCATGTCTGCGCATTTTGGCAACGAAGTATTCATCACCTTCCAATGCGCAGGCACCGCCGATCGTATCGGGGCAATTGATGATAGTTGCACCAGCGGCAACGGCAGCACGAATCAATTCTGTTGTGAAATCGAAATTTTCTCTCATACGAGAGTATCCTTCCGGACTGAACTGCACTTCCAACCCTTGTGCTACCGCCATGGAAATGAGCTTGTAGACGTCATTGGCAATGCCGGACTTATTGTCAGCGTTGCGACCGAGAGATGCAGGCATCAATTCCGGATCGACAGGGACATAGGTATGCAAACGTGCTTTGCCGCGAGGAATAGCCGGTTGAAGCGACTCGATTGTCTTAATCACTTGCTCTTCGCGAAGCTGGCAAAGGGCAGCGACAATCGGCATGTGCTCCATGTGCAACATCTCTTCGGCAATTGTATGCACGATGCGAAAGTCAGTGCTGCTGGCTGATGGAAAGCCAGCTTCCAAAATATCCACTTTTAGTAATGACGCCAGGCGCGCGTATTCAATATTCTGCTCGAAGTCCATTCCGGCGCCGGGACATTGCTGCCCGTCGCGAAGTGTAGTGTCAAACACTTTGATTTGACGGTCCTCTTCACAGCGAAGATTCGCTTGCTCACAGCGAAGAATCGCTTGTGCTTTTTGAATCATGGTGCCCCCTGGAGAATTTGAGAAAATCTGGATAAATCAACAAGGGCTCTGTCGACGACAGAGCCCTGCAAACAAGCAAAATGAAACGGCTCCGTCTAAATAAATCCACCCAATAGCAGGGCGCCCAGGTTAAGACCCAGGGACAGCGGTAAGGAGCTAGACAAATTGAATTGCATGCCAACATTGTCAGTGCAGTACGCATACGGTGTCAACCGTTCGTTGCGAAAACCGTTACGTGGAGCGGATTTCCATTGTCACTTCTATAGTATTGAAAGAGTATTAGTTTATCTATATAGGCGATTTGAAGTCATTGATCTCCGCCTCCCGACAATAGCGCTTACAATCCATTCTTCTTCACCAGGATTACTAACTGTGTTCTAGCTATTCACGAATTTGCATTGGATTGTATTTGTGGTCGTTCATCTGCTTCTGGATATTTCCAGGCAGCTTCGCATTGATCTGCTGCGCGATTTGATACAACTGAACAAGGTCAGCGTTATTGGGATCCAGTTCTCGCGCTCGAGCGATGCAATCGAGCGCACCATCGAATCCGCGCTCACTTCCGCTCATGTCTAGCGCCTGACGGCCCGAGTATGTGTCGCCGCCGAGTAACCTGGCAGCGGATTGCGGATCACCAACTTGCTTGGCATATGCACTAGACAGATAGATAGTTGCAAGGTCCCGGAAGAGCTTAGCCTTGTAGCGGTCATCCGAGGAGTTCTGATTAGCTGCGATGGTGTTTCTAAGATTCACTTCGAGTTTAGCCATGTGCGCTGCATTCAGTCCTTCTCCCCATTTCGCTAGTTCCTCAATGGCCCCTATCATGTCATGTTCGCCATAGATCTTCACTTCACCAGCCTCGATGCGCTTCTTCACGTCATCGAGATCCGCGATTTCCGACTGATTTACTTTCTTGCCGACTACTTCTTTGTCGAGATTCTCTTGCACTTGTTTCTTGGCATTTTCTATATTGATGCGAGCAATGATGAGATCTCTAGCTGCTTTGCCACCTAAGTCGAGATTCTTGCCTTCCAATAGGTACGTAGGTGTATCGACAATTGTAGGGACATGAGTTCCATGAGCCAGGCGCGATTCAGCAAATGCAGTGCACAAGATTGCGGCGCCGCGATTGGCTTCGAGCATGCTGCCGAATTCACTGGTTGGTTTGGTCAGCCATTCGGTGCGGTATACCTGCAGCGCGGCTTCGCCTCTTGCACCCTTGGTCTTTCCCATGCCTTCTTTAAAGACATTTGACCAGGCCATGATTCCGTGCGATTCATCGCCAGCGCCCAATGCCTTAAATTTGTCGATGGCATCATTCATTGAGCCGTCGGTGCGTTTTTTGGAGTCTTCAGCGAGCAATTCCCAGGCTGCAGCCCTAGTATCCGACTGCGATGGCGGATCGAAGAGTATATTCATCCCTCTAAATGCTAACCACGTGCCACCAATTAGTGCAGCCCGTTTCCAATTTAGAAATTCGCCGAACCCGCCGGCGGCTGCCGGTTTTAAAGGAAGCAGAGCTTCGGCGGCAAGTAGCAAGGACTCCGGCATCGACTGACTGAAATAGCGAGAATAGCTTGGCTCTTCTCCTTTACTCAAAGAAGCCCCGATCAACTTTCCGGCGACAAGAGCTCCGGCACCTACTAAACCCACTTTCCACATACTGGTTTGAGGACCGATTAATAATGCTGCCGGCACCAACGCTGAGTTAATGCTGTCTCCGATTCCGTTGGCATGATTTTTTCCGAAAAGCAGTTGATCGGCGTAGTGATCAACTACCATAAGAGAGCCTGCTACACCGACACCTTTCAAGATACTGGGACCATACCCCCCAACAAATGATTTGATCCTGCCGGCTGACGATAGTTCCGTCGCTCGCGCCGCGGACTGAGCAGCGTCCCGATATTCTTTAAGTGCAGTCAACTCACTTGCAGTAAAAAGACCCTTTTGCCCGGACACAACGACCTGCTCGTGTTGAGCGATAGCATCGGTGACGGTTGACAATCGAGCAAATGAGCTATCGGCTTTTGAAACAATGAGAATTCTGGGATCCGAAAGCCTGGCGAATGTATTACCTCTAAAGGAAAGGAGGGAATGAAATTCACTGTTTCTTGCAATTGATTGTTCTAAGCCGAAAGGCATTATCGCCCCTGGTTGCTTTAAATCCTCAAGAAACTTCAATTCCTTTGATGTGAAAAGTGCCTTTCCCTGTCCGGCATTTGGTGCAATTGCCTGTTTATTCGCGGTAATCGCACGCTCCGCAGCTTTCGCGCGCTCCACATCATCTGCGAATATTTCGACTCTTCTGAATGGCTCGAAAAGAGTCGCTCTTTGGCTGCGCCACTCAAGACCCGCCTGAACAGGCTGGTTGAAGCCGGCCATCTGTTTCGCAAGTCCACTGGGTCCGTCAATTTGTCGTGTGATAAATTCCAGATCCGGCCCGCCCCAGGAATTGGGGTCGTAGTTGTCTCGCCAAACCTTGGTGACTCTCTCTCTAAAACTTGTCGGTTCCGCACCTGAATCAAGACTGACGCCTCGCGTATACCGGTTCATGAGCCATGGCACTGTGCGCGATCCAAGAACTCCACCGATACCCCCGGCGATGAGATTTCCTTCAACGCCAACCGGATTGTAATCGAGTGCCTTATCAACCAGCAAACGCTGCCGCGTAATTTCAGACTGCTGCAGCCAGCTTTCGGTAGTCGATTTATTGAGCGTTTGTCCACGGTCCTGCTGACTGGAGACTGCCACTTGCCCGTTCGATGCATCACCATAAGTTTGAGTGGCATTTCGAATGATCTGTTGACCTGTCAGTGGATCGACCTCACTTGAATTTCTATTATTCTCAGAGGAATTAACAGAGTACTGCTGGCCAAAAGACACAATAGATGTGGCCTCTGCAACATACGGATTCTTCCAAATAGACTGCTGCCGTTGCTCCTCTTGTTGCCCAATGACAAAGGTAGAACCGACATCGCCACCATAAGGGGCGCGCCATGTCTGCCCCCGTGACTCACTCGATGGTATAGAAAAATCCTGCTCCATTGGTGCCACACCTTAGCCTCATTCCAACACGCAAGAGCACCTTGCCTGGTGGTGTAAACTTGAAAACGATTTAGTTTTTAAAATCGACTGCTAAATGCGCGCAGCGCCGAAAGTAAATTTACATACACCATCGCGCATCGTCGTCAAATTACCGTTTGTCAGATATTTATCGAAATATCCATGCATCACTCTGGCGTCAAAGGAAAAACCTCGCACACTAACCTCAGGTACACCACAAACCTGTATCTTGGTGCTAGCGAGCTGCCATTTACCATGTCTCCATTGAATGTAAGACTTGCCATTCAGTTCGACTGTCCTCAGAATCTCGTCAGCATAGTCGAATTCAAATACATCACCGCACATGGTGACAAGCATGACTATTTTGTCGTTTAAATATCGTATATGGGACCCATCAAGGTTAAACAAATCGGCAACAGCTCCGGCCGAAATGATCGCTTTTTGATCATTCACGTAAACTTCACCATGCCACGGCATCTCAACACAATCTTTGACAAACAACCATGAAGTTGACGTGCCTTGCCGCCTTAGACTGCTGCCATCTTCGAAGTACACCATTCGCGGTATCACATCTCCATCCGATTCAAATGAGAAGACGGTCCGCCCAATGCCACAAGTGGCGATTTCCAATAGAGCACTCCTGTTTGCTTGGCGCAAATAACCATTATTCCCGCTCTTAAACGACAGGCACTGATTTGCAAGAATTGAACAATCAACATTCATCGTCAGTTTCTCATTGAGACTTCTCAGCAATCAGTCCAAGCGCATCCAACAATCTGGTGCATTCATATACCAAAAGCTGCCATCTGGTGATTCCACCAAAACAATGTGTCCGCCGCGGGAGTCCGCATTTCGAATCATCGTCGTGCCATCCTTAAAGTTTGCGGAAATAATCGTATCGTCTGCATCGACTCCAACTATGAGTTCTCCACAGGACAAGGTTACCTCTGCCACAGGTTGAACTGAACGTAATATGTCCCTATAATCTGGGGACTCTAGAGAAAAGAGTTTCGGATCAAATACAAAGTGGTCGCCGATTTTCATGACGTACCTCCCGAAGTAGTTTTCATCAATTAACTCGGATCCGTTATGGACACTATGAAATCACGCAGGCAAGTATCACCATCGAAGAGATGACACAAGATGCTGCGACCAAAGCCGCCTGCTGTTTCCTTCGACTCAGTGCCACCAAAATTGGCAGTGAAACAAAACAAATACAAGCACCAATCGCAGCAAGTGTGATCATTGCTGTTTGAGTAAGGTCAAATGACCCAAACGAACGTGCTGCAAAAACTCCAGCACTGCATACTGCTGATGTGAGCAATGCAGGCAGGATGACCGAGCGGAGAAGTGAACTAAATCCCACTGCGGATTCTCTTACGAAGACTGGGCTCGAACTGATCAGTTTTTCTTCCAGAACGATAGACATAATTGAAACGCCCCTAAATTGCAAAGCAATGCCGATCTGCACTGAATTGATAATGCAGATCGAGCACCGCCGCTCCTGAATTACACATTCAAACTACATGGCGACCGTGGAAAACTTGTGACACACGGTGTCAGTTTCCTTAGGTGCATTCAGGACTAATCGTTAGATTTCTCCTCATGCTTCTCTTCTTTTTTCTCTTCTTTTTTCTCTTCCTTTTTCTCTTCCTTTTTCTCTTCCTTTTTCTCTTCCGTCTTCTCTTGCTTTTGTTCCTGTTTTTGTTCCTGCTTCTCTTCCTTCTGTTCTTGCTTCTGTTCTTGCTTCTGTTCTTGCTTCTGTTCTTTCTCCTCTTCTTTCTCCTGTTTCTTCTGCTCCTTCATTTCTTGTTTCTGCTCCTGACGTTCCTGTTTCTCCTTATCGCGATCATCGTCAGGTTTGCAATCCGGCGGTTTCGGCGGACATGGTGGCTCCGGCTTTGGTTCCGGTTTCGGAACCGGTCTCGGCGGACACGGTGGTTCCGGTTTTGGCTCCGGCTTCGGCGGACACGGTGGTTCCGGCTTTGGTTCCGGTTTCGGCGGACATGGTGGTTCCGGTTTCGGAACCGGTTTCGGCGGACATGGTGGTTCCGGTTTTGGCTCCGGCTTCGGCTTCGGCGGACATGGTGGTTCCGGTTTCGGAACCGGTTTCGGCGGACATGGTGGTTCCGGTTT
>JBGAVL010000170.1:12660-13001 GCA_044228145.1 Obscuribacteraceae bacterium (SeqCode) | reverse complement strand
TCTAAAGTCCTCCCCTCGCCCGATCAGGCTCTCGGAAAGCTAAGGATAAAGAAGCTCAAGCGCATGGTTAAAGAACTGCGCGGAGAGTGCCAAAGCAAGATCCGAAAGTTCTGCGGGCCGCCTCTCGATGTTCCTATCTCGAAGTACCTGCCTGATGCAGTGAACATTATCGAAATGGAACTGAAGGCGCTGAACTGGAAGGTATCCAGACATTCGGGGTTGGAGGGCGAAAATCCCATCATTCGGCTGGCCATGCGCTAAGACGACTGATCAAAACGGGCGATGCATGGCATCGCCCCTACAAAAGGACGACAGCATGTTACGCAAAATCTTCTTGATTT
>JBGAVL010000170.1:0-12650 GCA_044228145.1 Obscuribacteraceae bacterium (SeqCode) | reverse complement strand
TTTGTCGGCGATTTTGATTGTTGTCTCTGCAGTTACTTTCTTCTTCTTCTTGGATGCTGAATTGGCGCGCAGATTCCTGGGCGCCGCGATGGTGTCAATCGCTCTGTCGATCATCTCGTTCATCATCTGGGAAACTGAAGGGGTGCACCAAGGCCCCTGAATCGCCGTTTTACCGGCAAAGGTGCGTGCCGGTGAATGTTTGAACAGCACCAAAATCATTTTTTTTATACAAACAAAAAACAAAAAGCATGAAACTCATCATCGCAATCGTACTGCAAGCAATTGCATTTTACGTTCTCAACCTCGTTCCGGGCATTCACTTTACAGGCAGCTTCTGGAACGCCATTTGCTACGGCATCTTCTTCGGCCTCGTGTCGATTTTCGTGAACATCGCGCTCCTTGCTGCTACCGCGGCATTTGGCATTGCGACAAGAGGAATCGGAATCTTCATCGGCATCTTTCTCTACATACTGGGCTGGTGGATTATCCCTGCTATACAGTTGGAAGTGCTTGGCTGGTGGTTCCCGAAACACTTCTCCGTTGATGGCTTCGGCTACGCAATCCTGGGCGGTCTGGTACTCATGGTGTTTAACTTCATCATCAAAGTAATTTCCGGCGGTGGCAGCAAAAGCTAATGGATCTGCAATGCCTGATGCGCGCATCTTGCCCTGATAAATTCACAGAAACGACAGCACGAGCCATCTGTGTTCGTGCTGTTGCTAAAAAACATTGTTTAATCACAAAAAACAAAATGACATGAAAGAAAATAATGTCTTCAATCAACTGAGATTGATTAAGACGCAGCGCAATTTGCGTCAAAAGCAGATCGATTCGGTAGCCGGAGCGGTTTGTTCGTTCATTCCACACGGCAAGCACAAAGAAGCAAAAGTCTTCGAACATCTGGCAATGTATCTGGCATTCATTGCACAGTATCTGGAAGACGCCTGGCAGAGCAAAATCGCAGAGACAGAATTGCGACTCAACAAACTGCATGAGTTGGTTGGCGAAGCGCCTGTAGATGCCTGTCTTGCTCAAAGCCTGGGTGTGCTGCAAGGCGCCAACATTACCGGAGCTGTCGTTTCAGAACTGTTGTCCAGAGCACAATCTGCCCTCAATCACTCCACTGCCCTCACCGTGGGCCAGCACTCACGTATGGGACTGCCATTGTTTGCCAACGATGGAGGCGAGGATCTGGTGGTGGCATGTTTGGATGCGCAGGCGACTGCAATTCCGGAATTGGCGCGCAGAGTGAAAAGGTGTCTGACTCTTGCCACCAAGTATGAAGTCGATTCGGTCAGCGTGGTCGAATTCATGACGCCCTCGATCTCTTCATATGTGAATGCGGTGACCATGAACAGTTCTGCCGTTGCTTTTCTGCAAACTGCAAAGTTGCTCAACCAGCCATTCACCGAGAAAGGCGTTTTTGACAAAGACCTTGCTCCCAACTCGCAGGAGAAGGAGATTCAGATTGCTCGTGCACTTGCAGCCGGAATCACCGCAGACATCATCATCTCTAACATTCACAACGAAGAATTATGGAACATTCAATTTCTCAATTGATGGTCGTAAGCGCCAATGCGCTGGCGATCATCTCCTACGCAGCCATGCTCATAGCATGTGTTTTGTTCATCGCCGCACTGGTGAAGTTCTACAACGCCGGCAAAACGAAGCTGAGGTCCGACTATTCAAACGCCTTTCGGTTTTCCGGAAATGGCTTTCTGTTGCTCGGACTTCTGCAAGTTCTTTTGCTGGGCTTTGTGGATTCTGGGACCAAAGTAAACGCTACCTATGCAGCAGTATTTTTCATTTTGTTCGGTGCTGTTGCGTCGTTTGTCGGCGAGAAACTAAAACCAAAAATGCCCGGCCGAAAGTAAGGAAATGACCTGTGATTACTGACTTAAGCAAAGAGCCCTATCATCGAATTTCTTCGCTCTTTGCTTTTTTGAGGCTGCATACTACTGCATGTAGCAATAGCGAATTGCTATTTACTGTAGACCTGGTCACCGTGGCGGCTCAAGGGTGTCCATGCGATCAGTTGACGCAGGGTTTCATTCGAGCTTTACCATCATTGCCGGTACGATTTTCATTTCTCTACCGCTAATGATGGTAAATGGCGCTTGAAATCAGTTGCCGCATGATTGAACTACCAGTTATTCCGCTAGACGATCGCCGAGACAACAGCGGTAACAATTGCCGGCACAAAGGTCTTCGTTGAACCAATTCCACAAGCCGATAATTCGTTAGCTAACTCCACTCGACGCGGTCCATTTGAGGCTCTGTTGAAATCAGTTGATCGATTTCAATGAACACCTTCTTGGCCAGCGCTTCTCCGTCTTTGCCTTTAAACCACTGTCCGGGGTCCAAAGGGTTCTTTTCAAACTCCACCATCACGCCCCATTCCGGCATCTCATCGACTTCGCCCATGTCGCCGACGGCGTATGAGACGGCCACCCAGACCGACAGTTTTTCCTGTTTTATCCAAAATCCCCAGCCGTAGTCTTCCTGAATGACATCGGCGCAGTTGAAGCCTTTGGGCTGGAGGTGCGAGCGCAACCAGCCGGCAAATTGGCTGCCCGGCATTCCGTTGTTGTAGTCGCGATCGCCTTCCAGGGCGGTGGAGAACATTTGAGTCTTGACGCGCAGGCTGAGCATATTTGGAAACCCCAGGCACCTAAAATGAAAAACCAGATTCTAGCAAAAAAAAGCCCCCCACTTGCGTGAAGGGCTCCCCCGTATGAAGACCGGATAGTTTTGTTATCTGCGCAGGTGTTTTTTGGCTGCCGGAACCTGCTGGCAAAGCAGATCCAGATCGCAGTGGACTTTGTCGCCGGTGTGCAGCATCGGTGTATAGCCCGGGAATTTTTCCGCCATGTGAGCGCTGTTTTGCGTCATCATCACGGTCATGCAATGCATGATTTCCTGATTGGTCGGCTTGCTTGTCGGATCGAGGCTGAGCAAGCGCTTTGCGACATGCCAATAACCTTCGCCCTGGCGCACTGTGAAAATGCCGTCCGGCACTTCGACACAGCCGACCTTATCTGTCTTTTCTACTTTTTCCTTTTGCTCGGCTTCCTTTTCCTCGAGGATTTCACATTCGGTTTTTGGAGTGAATTTGTCCTCGGTGGGTGCGAGTTTTTCTTCGAATACTTCGTCGGCTGCTTCAAAGTTCTTCTTCAGATCTTCGTGCGAGCTGGCGGTCGTCATATTGAGGGCGTCGAAATTGCCTTTGCGAGCCAGTTTGTTGATTTGGAAGCCGTCGCCTGCTCTGTTCCAGGACTCATCTCCGTTCAAAAGCCCTTGCACATAGTCGGCATTCTTTTGATTGTAGATTTTGTCCGGGTTGTTGCTTCTTCTGGCGCATTCGTCCAGGTACATCTCCATCTCTTTCATGGTGACGCGACCGTTTCGATTTTTCGAATTGATGTGCTCGAGCAGGGTTCTCTTGTCGCATTCGTCTTCCTGGAACAAGGGTTCCATCGATACTCTGGCAGCGTCCTGTCTCTCATGTTTAGCGTTGGTTTTGTCCTGCTTTCTGAGATATTTGTCGACGTCTTCGTGCTCGATGACTTTTCTTGTATTGCCATTGGCAGACATTTTGGCAACTTCAAAGAAGAAGTCTCTCTTGCCCTCTTGTTGATCGAAGTGGCGGGCAAAGATTTTGTTGCGTCCTTCTTCCTGTCTGATTTCGCTGTGAGTGAGCATGCCATCGGGGCCGGGCAGATCGCCTGTCTTGCGACCTTGAGTGTCGAGACGATTGAAGTTGGCGTTCAAATAGGCGACAGAAAGTCCGGGAATGAAACCTCTTTGCGAGAGTTCGTTATTGATGTCTTTCCAGTATTGATCAGCTTTTGCTTGATCTATTTGTTGACCTTTGGAGCAGAGGCGCTCGTTGTCGAGAAATTTGTCAAAGCCTGTTTGTAGTGCTTCGTATGCGCGTTCATAACTGCCTGGTTGCCCTTCGGAGGCTAAGCGCGATACTTCAGAAACAATGGGGTCTGGCTTACTCATGGTCAGTGAACTCCGTATGTGTTCGGGGGGTGCAATAAATTTGCGCCGGCAACATCACACTCAGATAACATTTGCCCACTCAGGCTTCGTATTTTGCCCATGGGTACAGGGTTTTCGCTGGTGCCGCAGAAGGAGAAACAGCCGCCTTTTGAGCGACTGTTTCATCCGGATCGGCTAACTTTATAAACTTGTGCGTGTCAGCGCATCAGTTGCGACTAATCGTTGAGTGTCTCCACTTGCGCCCTTTCGCTGTCGCTTTCCATGAGCGCCAGAATGCTGGGATGGAATTCGGGCAAGTAGCGATGCGCATAAAAAGGAGCAAGATGACTGTAATGTAGTTTTAGAACGCGCCCGATGATGCGGCGATCCGAGCGAGCGCCATGGCAGAAAGATTTAAGCAGTGGCAACACCGCTTTCTCGTGCTTCAGCCAGCCAAGCAGATGGGCAGCCGCTCTTCGCACGTCATCTTTATCTGATTCGAGCTCGGCTTCCAGAGTGGAGAGTCCGGTCTTTTTGGCGATTACCTTCAGACCTTGTTTGGCGCGATTTATGGAAAAGAATCCAGTGCCTGTCTCCAGATTTTCCACCAGCCGGCGTGTGACGATGCGTCTGTTTTCAGGCGACTTGGCCGAGTATTCGAGAGCATATTGAAGGAGTGGGACTTCCCAGGCTTTCAGCTTCATCGCTGTGGGCATGGAATTGGCAGTTGCGCCGCGCAAGAGCTTTTGCATGATGCGCAAAGCTTTGTCGAAAGCTTCCAGTCTGATGGTTTCTAGAGGTGCAACCTCAGCAAGGTGTTTGGTCACGATAAGCTCTTGTTCGAGTGTGAGGGAAGCGCCCAGAGCTGCTTCCGCCGTGCGCGGAGCAAAAGGCTGCTGAACGAACGGGGGGATGTATTGCGCTTGGAAGGCCGAAGCGGCTGCTTCAGTCATCTGAAGACCTCTCTTAGGGGACCACCGGGGGAAATCTATGGGTGGCGTTCTTCAGAGCCTATGCCGTCAACATAACAATCACATCACACTGGCGGAAACGCCCGCAGGTGGTCGTTCAAAAAGAAATTTGAGGCGCCGCAGGCTGAGGCGAAGAACCTTATTGCTTGTGTTTTTTGTCGCCTGCCGGCTCGCCGAACAGTTCAAAAACGTCATTGACTTGAGTCGGGCTAAAGAGTTCGGTCTCTGTTTTTACGTGCTTGAGGTTTTTCAAGTCCGGCGGTGTGATGGTGATGTACTTTTTCTGTGGATCTTGAGCGGTTGTAAGCACGGTCAGAATTCTTTGAAAGCCGCTGGTGCAGCTGAATTCGATTGGATAGTCAAAACTCATGGGTACACAACTGACTTTGCAGGCGAGTTCTTTTGCTTCTTTTGGAACAGTGGCCAGACGCAAGTATTTTGCTTTGATGGCGCGGGCGGCATAAAGAACCTTGATGCTATTTTTTATGAGCAGCTGTTGCTTTTCGTGAGGTGTCAAAGCCAGTTTATGGTCATAGACTGCGTACTCAAATCCGTCTTTGTTGACCAGTTGCGGTTTTGGCAAAGGGAGCATCTGAATGTCATTGCCCAGCTGGTTGCCTAAACGGCCTATGATCGAACCCATAAACTGTGCGTGCGGGAAATCTATGTATGTGCCAATCTGATCGTTGATGTAGATGACATTCCATTTTGGCGCAAAACTGTAGATCCTGTACCTCTGCTTAGGTAGCGAGATTGAAATTGCCTGCTGAGTGAGAAGAACTTGTTGCTTGCCCTGGGCGTTGCTTATCTGATCGATAACCCATCCGGGTTCGGCTGCCTTCGCAGCTGGTGTGGATGCGTTTAGTGTATTTAAGAACAGAAGGCCGATGAAAAAAATCCGCATGCGCTGCCTGTTCGAGCTTCGCTACCAGAGCTTCCGAGACACCATTGCGAACCAGGTCCAAGATAATATCCTATACCAGTTTTCTCAGACTGCGATGGCAATGCTCTTTGCTTTTTCACGCTTATTAGACAGGCCTGCCGTCCTGTGAGAAGATAAATGCCTGACTGAGTCGGCGAAAATCTGGGGCAATCGTGGTCGGCAAACATTCTTGCGGTGATTCGCGAATATCCTGCATTGATTGCGCTGGAATCATCTGCAGCAAGTGCCTGGTCGAATGTCCGGTCGGCTTTCGCTGTAAGTCATGCGGCAATGTGAAAAATCCGCTCACTTCGGTGAGCCCGTGGCTTGTCGCAAAGACGCTTGCGGTTTGCATTGCCATCGGAAGTGGGGCCGGCTGGCTCTTGCCTTTTATTAGCGTGCCTTTCTTGTGTTGCATAATTGCTTATTTTCTAGGGCTATTCATTGGTCGCCAATTGGCAAAGTTTATTGATTACAAACTGGGCCGCAATATCGGAACAACAATCGTGTTCGGCATTCTTATCGGTATGTCTTTGAGCCCTCTGGGTTTTCTGCCCTTCGCAATGATGGAAGCGCTGCAAACGGCGATCACTCAGATGAGTAAAAGCTACACGATATTGGATGCGTTGACGGACATAGTCGGCGCTCTATTTACGCCGGTCTGTTTTATTGTCGGCATACTCAGACCGACTGTTTGGGGTGAGCGATTCTAATTTGCTTGAGGAGCGACTAACAGCTCATCAATGGGGGTGATTTGTAGATACTAGATGCGGTCGTATTGCCTCGCGCTTTTTTTATCGTGAGAGCCTGTCCCATTTATCGCTGGACGTTTTTGCGATATTGAAGACAAAGGGGAATACTCCCCTTTGTCTCGACCAGCCAGTTTTTCACGCTGTTGGTTGTTCAAAACTGGCTCTACCTGATGCACTGCACGTCAATGACGATGGCCAGCTTGTAGCGCCGAATGTCATCGTCCATGATGTATTTCAGTTTTGGCGAAAAGCCGGAGGCGATGAGATATTTCCAGATCGCCAAAGCCGCGTATGCCAATTTGGCAGAGTCCAACTCCGGCTCAGGCGCGACGGACGGCATGCGGTAGAAGGGGCCGGGGTACTCTTCTGAAGTCAGCTCCATCACGGCAACGCGGACTTCTTTGTCCCAGCTCATGCTGGCGCTTACTGCCCGGCGGACCTTGAGCGGAATGCCTCCCGCTATTGCCGCGGCTCTAATTTCTTGCTCGGCGGCAAGTCTTGATTGAGAGCTCAGGTGAGTCTCCAGTGATTGGCGCGACTGAGAGGCGGCGATCCGATCTCCAATTCCTGTGGCTATAGAGTCTGCCACGCAATGGCGAAGAGACTCAACCGATGGAAGGAATGTGTTTGATTGCGGGTTCATTGCATTGCCCTTTTAGCTTTGACTGATTTGTAGTTTTGCAGTGAGGATGCAGGGGCGGACGTCGGCCCGCCCCTGTTAATGCTGACTCTTATTGTCAGCTGCGGCGTGTACGGACGCGCAGGCTGCCCGGCGTGGCTGAGCGCCACAAGATGATGAAGTAGGCGATCACGTAGATCAGTCCTGCGAATTCGATGATGTGGGTCATGGTTTGTTCTTTCAGGTTGGTCGAGTTTATTCGTACTCGAAGGGCTGCACTGTTTCACGGATCGCTGGAAGGGAGCTGGTTTTTCTCTCGTTCAGCCCGCATCCATCAATGACGATCACCATTGCCGCTATGACCAAGAGTGCATAGAGAAGTTCTTTGGCACAGTAGGACAGCAGAAGCAGATAGGCGAGAGCGAATGCGACGAAGGCGATGGTGGCGATGTCTTCCATATTCGAGTCCTCGTCTTTGCCGTTGTTGTTGTTGTTGTTGTTGTTGTTGTTGTTGTTGTTGGGTTTCCTTTGCGGAGCGTCAGGCGACGCTGATAGGTGCGATCTGCGGAGCGTTCGGCAGGTTGTGCGATGTGCGCATGTCCTGACGGATGCAGCTGCCCAGAATGAGCGCCGCAGCCAGAGCTGCAAGCAGGATGCAGAGGAAGTTGTTCATGACGTGTTCCTTTTGTTCGGTTCGCTTCGTGGAGCTGTTGTAGCTCAGTTGAAACAACGAGGAATTCTCTCTTTCCACACTCTTTTAGCCACGTGTCTGCCGTTTTTCACGAGCTTGCGCGTGACGCATGCATGGAAGAATTTCTCGTCTGATGTCACCTTGATTGATGTGGTCAAGGCAAGCGATAAGGTGCTGTCTTTGATCGTGGTGACCATCTCGCCGTCGAATTCCGCTTTGGCCGGATTGTTGTCGTTGGCTTTGTAGCAGATTTTCTGGCTGAGTTTGTATCGGCGTCTGGCGATGACGAAACGCTCGCATTTTGCGCTCATGACGGAAACAGTGTTGCTGAGCCGATCGCGCACATGGCGATCGAAACAGCATTGGCTTCCGCAGCGTTTGGCTTTCAATTCGCGAGCATCCGGCCGCATCTCGCGAGCTGTTGTTTTTGGCAGCTCAGGCTGTTTTCCGCCTCTGCCGAGCAAAGGCAAATCGATGCTGGTGTCTTCGCCGAGATGCAATGACATGGTCATGTGATTGGCTGTCGGCCAGATCATGGGAAACTGCGCATTGCTTATGGACAGCCGAATTTTGTGACCGGGGCGAAACGTCCATGTGGTGAAGTGCAGTTCGAAAGCGAGGTCGTAAGTTTCGCCGGGCTCGAGATAGGAGGGCTGAAGGCGCGACTCCCGCTGCGAACCGTTCAAGACTGCGCCCGTGACCAGTGACACTTGCCCGCTGGGATCGACGTCCTCAAGCCGTGCGACGAAGTGCGCGTGGTTGGTGTCCACACTCGCCTTCATTTTCACTTTTGAGAAACCGGCAATTGTGACCGGTTTCTTGAGCACATCGCTGTCATACACGAGACTGTGCGCATCGGCTGCGCGCATGTCGCCGGTCGGCTCGCCCCACCATCTGCCCGCCTGCACACCGGCAGTAGGCACATAGGCGAGTTCGTCGACCACGGGCTTACGCGGTTTTCGGGCCAGCCGACCCGCTTCAATCGGGTAAAGCCGCATTGTGGAAGGTTTTTTTGCCGGCCAATTGCGCACCTGCCAATTGCCGGGAGTTTCCTCCAGATTGGCATCTGGAGCGTGGCCGGCTCTGACGAACATAGTAAGCAACCGCTTTGCCCTTCGCCTGGTCTTTTTGCCGCCACTCAGTTCGCGATGGAAAAATGCCGCCATTTTTTTGCGCCAATCGTAGTTGGGTCCTGGTTTTCCCGTGTCGGGAAAGTCGTGATTCCATGGTCCGATTTCAGCGGTGATCGGCACCGCCATGTTGGCGAGCATGCGCGGCACTGTGTCTCTGTAGCCGTCCAGAAGCCCGCCGACCAGATAGATGGGCACATCTACCGAATCGTACTGCCAGCGTAGCGACTTCTGGCGCCAGAAATCACTGTCGGTTTGCTGGTTGAGATAGGTGAGAAACCAGGGACGGGCGGAGAAGCGCTCTTTGAGATAGCGCGCATCGATTACGTATTCGGGCGTGGCGGGAAGACCCAGCTCGTGGTCTATCTCGAGCGCGTAATGGTTGATGTGAAAGGCGCCGTCGATAAAGCGCACATCGTCATGGAAGAGATCGTCGGAGGCATGGAAAGCGGCGATTGCATGAAGATGGGCGGGGCGTCGCATGGCCACCTGAATGGCGTTGAATCCGCCCCAGGAGATGCCCCACATGCCGACTTTGCCTGTGGCATCATCGCGCCTGGCCAGCTGCGCAATTACTTCTATGGCATCCTCGATTTCGGCATTCGAGTATTCGCGGCTGGGCACTGCGCCTTCCGATGAGCCCGTGCCGCGCACGTCTACTTTCGCCATGATAAAACCTGATCTGGCGAAGTAGCTGTAGATGGGATAGTCGCGCAAATAAAACGAGTCGTCTTTTCGGTAGGGCAGCATTTCGACGAGCACCGGGAAACGCTCGCCGGATCTTTTTTGCAATGGACGAAAGAGGGTGACCGACAGGCGAACGCCGTCTTTCATGGTCAGCCACGAGACGTCAATTGCAAATCGATATGAGGCGTTTGAGCGTTTCATGTCTCTACTCCTGCGATACTCCAGGCTGAAAGAGGCGTTGAGCCGAGCCAGGTATTTCTAGTTTCAAAACTCGGGCAGGCAAACACGGCTTTTGCTCTTGTGTTCGACAGTCGCTGGTCTGCAAGCGGCGCAATCAAAGCGTCGTTTTCAGATATCTTTACTTCGAAGTGCCCGGGTATTGGGTGGGGGGTGGTTGAGGATTCGGAAAAACTGAGATGCTCATTTTCTAGCAGAAGGGTTTTTCCTGAGTCCTCGAAGCTTTGTGAACTGCCCGCTGTTAAGGTATTGAAAAACAACTGAAAACCAAATTGCTGTCTGTGTTTTCAGGTTCACAAAATAAACCGCCCCTCTGGCTGAGGTGTAATTAAACCCTTTTGCTGTCTATGTTTCACCCTCGCACAGCTCGCGTGCGTGCCGGTTGTCAATAACCGAAAAGAGTTGAAAAACCGGCGCTTAGGCGCTTTTCGAACGCATCAATTATCCCGTGGATTTCATCTTTATCTTAAAGTTGAAAATGCATGTATTGGTCACGTTAAGGTCACGGTGTCTACGTATATTAGAGTCAGCCCTCTCACAGACTGAATTAGTATCTAGAGACTGCTCCGTTACTGCCTGGCTCCAGGCCTGAATTGAGGTAGCCACATGGCCGGTTCGCCGACACCAGATGCGCACTCTTCGACTCTGCATGATTTTTCCGCCTGTTCAAAGTGCGAACCTTTTGCGTCTGAGCATACTGCCGAGCCGACTGAGTCTGTTCAGTCATTTGAAACTTTTGAGCCGGGGTTGCCATCAGGAGCCGAGCATTTTTTTCGTGTGAAGCCCGGACAACTCGTTGGCAATCGCTACAAAATATTGTCGCTGGTAGCTTGCGGCGGCATGGGAACCGTCTACAAAGTCGAGCAAGTCTATCTCGGCAAAGTGCTGGCATTGAAGGTTTTGAACACGCGCTGCGTATCCGATCTAACCGTGCGTCGCTTCCAGCATGAAGCGCGTGCAGCTTTCGGAATCGACCATCCCAACCTGATCTCCGTGCACGATTTCGGTCTGCTGGACGATAAAGTGCCTTTTCTTGTCATGGATTATGTTAGCGGTCAGAGCCTGTCCGAGCGCATCAGGTCGCACGGCATGCTGACAGTTGCCGAGGCGGTGCCGGTTTTTCTGCGCATCTGTTTTGGGCTGGGATACGCGCACGCTCAAGGTGTCATTCATAGAGACATCAAGCCCAGCAACATCATGCTTGTAGATAACATATCGTCCGGCGAAGAAGGCAGCGTAAAAATCGTGGATTTCGGCATCGCCAAATTTACACAGCTCGAAAAAAACGATATTCAAGCTTTGACGCGCACTGGTGAAGTATTCGGAAGTCCGCTCTACATGAGCCCTGAGCAGTGCACAGGCAGCCCCGTCGATTTGCGTTCGGATATATATTCACTGGGATGTGTTTTCTTCGAAGCGCTGACCGGCACTACTCCTTTTGTCGGCGCCAATGCGCTGACGACGATGATGCAACACATGGGCGAGAAGGCGCCGTCCTTGAAAGAAGCATCGATGGGTAGGGACTTTCCACCCTTAATCGAGCAAATCATTGCCAAAATGCTCGCCAAAAATGTCAACGACCGTTATCAGTCTCTCGCTCATGTTGCCGGAGATCTGGCTGCTCTCGAGCGCACTCTTGCCGACCCGCATTTGCTTGCCCATTCGGTTTTGATTGACGAGAAACCACCAAAAGCGGCGCCTGCAGTCAGTGAGTTCAAGCTCAATAGAAGCGGTTTTTGCCTGGCGATGGCCGGTTTGATAGTGGCAAGCGCAGTCCTGTCGTCTTGGATTACCAGCCTGATGGCGAGCAAGCCGGAAGTCGCTCCAGAAGCCAAAGCGGCCTCCGGATTCACGCAAAAATTATTTTACCCGGAAGTGCCAATGAAGCGCATTGAAGAAGTGAAAAATTTTGTCCAGTCGATTGAGCCTAAGAAACTCAAGAACAGTGTATCTCTGAATGCTCTTCTGGCGGCAATCAATGAGCAAGAGAAAACTCACAAGCTCAAATTGAAATTTATCGATATCAACGACTCGGGTCTTAAGGCGATCACGCGGACTAGAGGGGTTAAGGTTCTGGACCTTTTGGGATGCACGGTCGACAATGGCAAATTGATCGAACTTTCTCAGTTACACAGTCTCATCCACCTGACGATCAGTTATTCCAATTTGGATGACGGAGGTGCTTCAGGTATCGCTAAATGCCCGAATCTACGGGATCTTATCGTCAGTTGGACAAACATCACCGACAAAGCTATTCCGTACTTCACTGCCATGAAAAGTTTGAGGAGGCTGGAGGTCAGCGGCATCGCTTTGACTCCTCTCAGTATCAGGTTTCTTGCCGACATGCAAGAATTAGAGCAGCTCGTGATGCGCGGCGCGACTGGTCTCGGTGACGAGAGTTTTGCGCCTATGGTTGACTCCAAACTCAGGTTCATCGACGTTGAGAGCGTGGACGTTGGTGATAGAGCCGCCTCCTACTTCTCGCAAATGCGAGAACTGAGGTCGATTAGTATCGTCTCGACAAGAATTAGTGCAGCGGGCGTTGAGCAGCTGCTCACCAACAAGAAGCTGGTCGCGATCATGTATGTTCCTACGGAAAGTTTGAAAGAGTCAGATGTGCAATTTTTGGCTAAGAAATACCCGCGCTGCCGCTT
>JBGAVL010000016.1:0-35803 GCA_044228145.1 Obscuribacteraceae bacterium (SeqCode) | reverse complement strand
AAACAAGAGTTTTACAATCCGAACTATCAATCTCCTCTTTCGACTTGACGTTCAAGAGGAAATCTACAATTGAAAGCCGTGTTTCTTCGCCCATTTGACGAGTTTGTCGGCGTCTTCCAACTCGAGTTTTTCAACCAGAGCCTCGATGTGTTCGTTGAATTCTTCGTCAGTGAGCCCCATTCTCTGCGCCGCTTTATTCAGTTTCCCGCGCATGGTTATGTAAGTGAGGATATGGCGCTCATCTATTGAAAGGTGGGTTATGTGTCTGGGCAAATTGGGCGTCAGAACGTTCCGGGAGCCCTTCTGGACCATGACAATTGCCATACGCAGCAAAGCAGGAGGGTCGTCCTTCATTACGTATCCTGAGGCGCCGCAATCGAGCAGGTCCTGAACCTCGGCCGCTTTGCCCTGACTGGCAAAGACGAGCACTTTTCCGTTTCTCAAGGAGACCAGTCTCTTGATCAGATCATGGGTTTGGATGAAACCCGGCAGGTGCAGATCGAGCAGAACCATGTCAGGCAAGAGTTCTTTAGCCTGCTTCCAGGCCTCGTCCGACGTCGCCGCCTCGCCGACGATTTTGATCAAACCGCCCTGAGCCAACTGCTCACGGACCTTAATTCTGGTCTCTTCGTGATCGTCAACTAGGAGTAACCGGGTCATCGTGGGATCCCTTGAAATGTCCGACGCATCAAGCCTGGCAAATAAGGCGCATTGGTACCGAGTGAATTCGAACCTGAATCACCGTAACTTAAGGATACACGCTCGAACGTCCGCCAAAGGCTAACAGGCCTAGTTTTTTGCCGCCCTCAATTTTTGTATTCATGGCATCGGTTTACAACAGGCATCAAATTTATATCGCGGCTATAATGACGCGAATGTTATTCCAGGGCAGAGAAAAGGCGCACACGATGTCTGAAATCAATTCAAAAAAATTAGCGGCTCTAGCTGCACTGCTCACTATTCTTTTTGCTCCGGCAACTGGGATGGAAGCAAAAGGTCTCTTTTCAAAAGAGAAAAATAAGTTAGCTCAAGCTCAAGGCGTGACCACTCCAAGCGGCTTGAAATATCAAGATACTGTGGTCGGTAGTGGACCGGCTCCGCGTCAAGGTCAAAGAGTATCGGTGCATTACACAGGTTGGCTCACTAACGGTTCAAAATTTGACAGCTCACGCGATCGCGGACAACCTTTCCAATTTAATCTGGGTCAGGGCGAAGTGATTAAGGGCTGGGATGAAGGCGTTGCTTCGATGAAAGTCGGCGGCAGACGCAAACTCACCATTCCTTCCAACCTCGGATATGGTCCAAGAGGAATGCCACCGGTAATTCCTCCAAACGCCACGCTCGTATTCGATGTTGAACTGTTGGGTATTCAATAGTTCTTACTGAAGAACTGATTTTTGAAATTCGAAATCTGATTTGAAATTCAAAACTAAATTCAAAGAATCATTTAGACCTGATTTAAGGAGAAGAGAAAGTTGACTCAAGCACAAGAAGTTACAACTCCAAGTGGACTGAAGGTTTCCGATGAGCAGGTAGGCGATGGAGCGGCTCCGCGTCAAGGCCAAAGAGTCTCGGTACACTACACGGGGTGGCTTACCGACGGCACCAAATTCGACAGCTCGCGTGACCGCGGACAACCGTTTCAATTCACATTGGGACGCGGCGAAGTAATCAAAGGCTGGGACGAAGGGGTAGCTTCGATGAAAGTCGGCGGCAAACGAAAACTCACCATTCCGCCAGAACTTGGTTATGGTGCCAGAGGCGCTGGTGGAGTAATTCCTCCGAATGCCACCTTGGTTTTCGATGTTGAACTGTTGGACGTCAAATAGTTTTTCTTTGAAGATCGAAAACTAAATTCAAGAATTCATTTGGATCGGATCACCAAAAATCCGATCCAATTGTTTTTTGAACTTATAAAATTCGAACCAAACTGCAAGGAGCCCGAACATGGAACGCGTCAAATACGCCACAGGCACAAAGTGGGAACCGATAGTCGGATATTCGCGCGCGGTGCGGCACGGAAATCAGGTGGCGGTTTCAGGCACGACCGCCACAAATTCCGAAGGCGAATTAGTCGGAGTCGGCAGTGCTCACGATCAAACAGTGCAGGTGATTCAAAACATTGAAAAGGCGCTCAAAGCGGTGGGCGCGTCACTGAAGGACGTGGTGCGCACGCGCATATATGTCACCGATATCGAACGCGACTGGGAGACAGTCGGCAAAGTCCATGGTGGGTTTTTCGGCGAAATCAGGCCTGCAACATCCATGCTGCAAGTAAGCCGGCTGATCTCAGCCGACATACTTGTCGAAATCGAAGCAGACGCAATAATCGGCGAGAATTAACTAGCACCGCGGATAGTGCCGCTATGCCGTCAATGATTTGATACGGATAATGAAGTTTAAGTTTGGGCGGTAAGGACGTTATTGCAGCCCTTGTCTTTTGCCTCTATCAGCGCTTCGCATGCAGCTTCCAGCAAGCCTTGCGGATCGTTGCTGTGCTGAGGATAGCTGGCCACTGCAAGTGTTGCTGTGATCTTAATCGGTTTGCCCGTCTTAGGATCCTTCACTTCCAGCATCGAGATTCTTCTTCTGACTCTCTCTGCCACTACCATTGCGCCATCGGCATCGGTCTCGTGCAATACGGTGACCAATTCTTCGCCGCCCCAGCGGGCCGGCATGTCGATTTCGCGTACAGAACTCTTCAAAATTTTGCCAACTTCAATCAGCACTTCATCGCCGACTTCATGTCCATAACGCAGATTGATATCGCGAAGGTGATCGATATCGATAAGCATCAGTGACAAGGAATAACCCAATCTCAAAGCGCGCTTCATCGAATGAGTGAGGTGCTCCTTGAAGACGTGACGATTGGGAAGATTCGTCAGCACGTCCGTACCCATAAGCTCTTGCAGCCGGGCATCAGAGTTCGAGAGCTGATGTCTGAGACGATCGATCTCGCGCTCTTTCTCTTTAATGCTCCGCTCGAGCTGAACAATCTGGCCCTGCATCTTTCTGAGCTGTCCTTCCACCTGACGGTGGCGGGATGTGCCATGGAAAGACTGCAGCATTTGAGTCAAGTGGGCTTTCATCGATATCCCCCTGCGGCTCCCTGCCAGAGAACTGCAACCTGCCTTACCAGACCTTATATAGATCTTGATCCTGATCCTCTTTTTATATAGAGGATATAAACTCGACTACATCAGGTTTTGATCTAATCAACAGAAGTATATTAGTACGAATTAGGATTCAGATCCAGTTTTCAGGGGGGAAAACCGGGGGCTTATTTAATCAAAGCCCGGGAAAGCTCCTTCTCGTTGTAGTCCATCAATATTAGATAGTATTCACTCTTGCCTTTATCGATGTTAAACGTAACAATCCCTCTTTCTTGAGTGTTTGGCAGAATCTTGACCTTGAATTGTGCGTAATTTGCCGGCGAAAGAACCTCCGGAAAGTACTTCTGGCCCAGGTTCGTGGTTACTATGAAGTCTCTGAAGCTATAAGGTCTTTTGGTTTCGTTGACGAAAGTGAAATCGACTTTCAGCAGTTGCGCCTTCTTGTCTCTGACGTCCGGCACGAACCAACACTTATTGATGTTGATTACGGCCCCCCTCATAGGAGGCGCCTTCTGATAAGAGGGCAGCGCTTTTACATTGAATCCGGGAAGTGAAATCGGTTCTACCGTTTTCAATTTTATGACGTCACCAGGGGTGATGCTCCTGATTTCGCCCTGCCTGCGTGCAGCTTTGAAGGCGCCAAAAGCAGCTCCGGCAGCCGCTGTCGAACCAGGGACGATACCATAGGAGGCAATAGCCACCGGAATGCCTCCCATTTTTAGCCCCAGCCAACCTCCTTTCAGTGCATTCTTAGTGACAATAGCCGTATCAATCATGGCTACCTTAGCCACTGACTTCAGTGCATGGTCTTTTGTCGAGAACTTGGCGGGAAAAGCTAATTCGATGTCGCCGGTGGGACTGATCAATTTGTCGAACGTCACTTCAATATATCCATCACGCGAGTGCCGTTTCTGACCGGTCGCGTCGGTTACCAGACCGCGCAGATACCAGCCTTCCGGCAACATGACCTTGCTGCCGTCCTTAACATCGACTGAGACTTTTGCAAATATTTCGTCACCTTTTTGGCTGACTTCAGAGTTCAAAAAGCAATTCAACGAAAGATTCACATCCACTCCCGGCGGTATCGTCTGCACGACACCATCGAGCAGCGGAGAACGATCGGCCTCGTGAATTACAGTGCCTTGCAGCAGTTTGCCCTTCATATCTTTGGCGCCGCCTGAGGCTTTCTGCGTCTTCTCTGCAGTAGGTTGAACTTTTTCGCCACCATCCACTGCCGCCGCCGCCTGCACCGAAAATGGTGCCTGAGCCAAAAGCAAAGCAGCCGAAAGGCATAGCACCTTGGGTTTATGCAGGCGCATCCTTTCGATTATTGCTTTCGGCAAGGTCAACATCGGATAAATCTCTCCGGAAAAAGTCAAAGCTTGCGAGTAAGAATTTCCTTTAGCTGCTCGAAAAAGCCTTTCTTGGGCCTATTCATCTGCTGAGTCTGGGATTTCTCTCGGGCCAGAGCCTTCACTTTGGCTTCCAAATTCTTTGCTTCTGCGTTTTTAGGATCGTTCCTGAGTGCCGACTGCACTTCAGTCATCGCCAACGTTTTCCAGCCTCTGGCCAGATAGACTTCGGCTAACTTGTTGTGATACCTGGGATCCGTCGGCACCAGCCGAATCGCTTCCTTTAGGGCGGTCTCCGCTTCCTTGTAATTACGCCTGCGAAACAAATCGTCCGCCCTGCTCAAATGTTTATTCGCCCATTTGATATTGATGTTCTCTTCTTCAGATTCGTTCCCGGGAATTTGAAAATTTCCTGTCGAACTAAGTGGAAGGTCCGCTGGGTGAGCATCTCCTGCCTCGGGGTTGTCAGAACTTACAGCACTTAAGTTGCTTTGCGAGTGCCTTTTGCGCGTCAGCAGACGGACGGCATCATATTCAGCGCGACGCTCGGCGTCACTGACAACATCATGGGCGCGCGAAACTCTAGCAAATTCGCTTTGCGCAACCAAACGCTTTTCAGGGTCATTGGGAAAACGATCAGGATGGAGTTTTTTGGCAAGCGCTAGATAAGCCTTGCGGATCTCTTCCTGGGAAGCGGATTCCTCAATGCCGAGGACCGCGTAATAGTCTTCCTCGAACTCCTGCATCCTATTAACTTTGCAACTCTGGTCAATGACTTCATATCTTAAGCCCTAAGAGCCGTTTCTAGCCAGATGCAGCGTGGTTTTTATAGACTTTAGGACAAACAAGAACACAAACTTGATTGACTTTCCAAGCGCGAGCCGTCCCCACAAAAGGGTTGCAAAGACAGGGGCGCCCCGTCTCAGGCCGATTTACCTTGAATCTCGAGGGGACAAAAACCAGCTTATAAATAAATTGTGGATAAATGAATGTGCCTTAACTAAAGCTTCCATAATCAAATTGTGGCGACTTTATAAGGCAATCGTCCAGAGGGCGGTTCCTAACGCGACGTTTTTCGGGATCTCTGAGCAACGGGTGTTTTTATGAATCTTGAGAAGTTTACGCACAAAGCGCAAGAGGCCATTACCAACTGCAGAACTCTATTAGCGCGCTTTGGACATAGTCAGGTCACGCCTGAACATGTACTGCTCTCTTTGATGGAGCAAGAAGAGGGTGTCGCCGTCAAAATCCTTGAACGGCTCGATATTAACCAAAAGGAAATTATCGAGGACGTCAGTAAATATTTGAATAACCAGCCTAAGGGCTCGGCGCTGACCACCCAAAAGGACGAAATTCACGTTTCGCACCAATTGATGCGTTTGCTCGAATCTGCAAACCGTGAAGCCGACAAGCTCAAAGACGAGTTCATCAGCGTGGAGCACATTTTGCTTGCCATCGCCGATGACATCAAGACTCAAGCCGGAAGCATACTCAAGCAACATGGCGCCACGCGCGATGCTATTCTCAGAGTGCTTACACAAATTCGAGGAAAGCAGCGCGTCACCAGCCAGGACCCTGAAGCCACCTATGAAGCGCTGGCAAAATACGGCAAAGACCTGACCGAAGCAGCTGCCAAAGGCAAACTCGATCCTGTAATCGGCAGAGACGAAGAAATTCGAAGAGTCATGCAGGTGCTCTCCAGGCGCACAAAAAACAACCCGGTCCTGGTTGGGGAGCCTGGTGTAGGTAAAACGGCTATCGCCGAAGGGCTGGCAATCCGCATTACGAAAGGCGATGTACCCGAAGGTTTGAAAGACAAAAAACTAATCGCCCTGGATATGGGGTCACTGATCGCCGGTGCGAAATATCGCGGTGAATTCGAAGAGCGACTTAAAGCTGTGTTGAAAGAAGTGATTGAAGCAGAAGGAGAAATCATTCTCTTCATCGACGAGTTGCACACGGTGGTAGGCGCTGGATCCAGCGGCGAAGGCTCGATGGATGCAGGCAATTTGTTGAAACCACCGCTTGCCCGCGGTGAATTGCATTGTATCGGTGCCACCACTGTTGATGAATATAGAAAACACGTTGAGAAAGATCCGGCATTGGAGCGGCGCTTCCAAACAGTTATGGTGGAAGAGCCTTCCGTGGAAGAATCAATATCGATCCTCCGCGGTTTGAAAGAGCGTTATGAAGTTCACCACGGTGTCCGTATCAAAGATTCGGCACTGGTGAGCGCCGCTGTACTGTCGCACCGCTACATCACCGATCGGTCATTGCCGGACAAAGCCATCGATTTGATCGACGAAGCTGCCGCCAGAATGCGTATCGAAATCGATTCAATGCCAAGCGAATTGGACGAACTGGAAAGACGCCGCATTCAATTGGAAATTGAGCGAGAAGCGTTGAAAAAGGAAAAGGACATTGCTTCCAAAGAACGGCTCGAAAAAATCGAAAGAGAAATCGCCAACATCCAGGAGAAAGCTGATGGGCTCAAAGCTCAATGGATATCGGAAAAGGAAGCGATCGGCGAAATCCAAACACTGAAGGCGGACATTGAAGCGACAAAACTTCTGATCGAGCAAGCCGAGCGTGCCACCGATTTGCAGAAAGCCGCCGAACTGAAATACGGCAAATTGCGCGAATTGGAACAAAAGTTGAAAGCGGCAGAAGCTCCACTTAACACCAAAAGTGGTGGCAGACTCCTCAAAGAAGAAGTAGATGAGGAAGACATCGCCGAGATCGTTTCCAAATGGACGGGCGTTCCGGTGACGAAACTTCTTGAAGGTGAAGTACAAAAACTGCTGCGCCTGGAAGAACATTTACACCAGCGCGTGATCGGACAGCAGGAAGCCATTGAAGTGGTGTCGAACGGTGTGAGACGTGCCCGTGCCGGACTCAAGGATCCAAACAGACCAATCGGCAGTTTCCTTTTCCTGGGACCGACCGGAGTTGGAAAAACGGAACTGGCAAAAGCGCTGGCCGAGTTTCTCTACGATGACGAAGCTGCGATGGTGCGCATCGACATGTCCGAGTATCAAGAGCGCCACACCGTTGCACGCTTGATTGGTGCTCCTCCGGGCTATATCGGTCATGATGAAGGTGGTCAGCTCACAGAAGCAGTCAGACGCCGCTCTTACGCATGTGTGCTCTTCGACGAAATCGAGAAAGCACACGCCGATGTTTTCAACGTACTCCTGCAAGTGCTTGACGAAGGTCACTTGACTGATTCGCGCGGACGGCATGTTGATTTCAAAAACACAGTCATCATCATGACCTCGAATATCGGCAGCCAGCACATCCTGGACTACCAGCTCAAGTCAGCAGTCAGCGGTGATGACAGCTATCCGCAAATGCGCGATAAAGTCCTGGAAGCATTGAGAGAGCACTTCCGCCCTGAATTCCTCAACCGTATCGATGAGACTGTTGTCTTCCACGCGCTCACGGCAGAAGAGTTGAAGCGTATCGTCGACATCCAGCTGGCCTATCTGAATCGCAGACTGCTGGACCGCAAAATGGTCCTCGTTGCCACGGAAGCGGCAGAGGAATGGCTGGCGAAGACGGGCTACGACCCGATGTACGGCGCTCGCCCATTGAAGCGACTGATTCAAAAAGAAATCGAGAATCCGCTCTCCCTGCACATCTTGCAAGGAGACTTCATGGACGGCGACGCCATTACTGTCGATGCATCGTTAGACGGTCACGGACTCTCTTTTAAGAAACACGGAACAACCATTCAAGAGCGCGAAGGCGAAGAAGAGGAAGCAGAAGCCGAAACAGCAACCGCCGCCTCATAGGTATGCGTTATTTACGCGCTGGCTTTCTTTGCTGCGTCTGTATCTGACCGCGAAACGCTAATGTCAGCCGTTTTACTCACTTCTCCCGACTCATACGCAAAATGCCTTGCCTCATGAAGAACGCCAATGCACTCTTTGAGCCGGTCGGCGGCTGGGTCGCCATTGGTGATCTCTAAGAAAGACATTTCGCTTACCACCAAGTCGAAACCATTTGAGCTGTCCACTTCGAAAGTAAACTCTGTAATCTGGCCGTCTTCAGCCTGAAAACGGACTCTGTAAGTGCGTTCTCCCTCTACTGTTATTGCAATTGGTTGCATTTTAAGCATTTTGCTCAACCTCTCATCCTGGTTTCGTTCCGAATACAGCGCGATGGGACCAGTGCTTCATAAAAGACTCTCTGGTCATTTCATATCTAGTGCCGTGCTGCGGATCGCGAATCATCACGTTACCCGCTTCGTCCATTCCATCAACAACTATCATGTGTCCCATTCCTACGCGATGGTAAAACTCGTCGCGTAACTCAGCGCCCCAAGGCCTCTCACTTCGAACAAAAGTATCAAATGCCTTTTCAATATTCCGTTCGGGGATTAACCCGCCTTTCCAGCCTAGTCCTAACACATCGGCTAGTTTTTCAGGTATCGTCACCATTTCATTGTATAAATCAGCCTGTCTTAGTGCTCCTCCTGAAAGCATTTCGCCAACGGCGGCTACACACGAATCATCAGAAGCCTGGCAGACAACATCAGGCGAAGGTCGCTCATTAAGAACCGGCCAATCCCCTCCTTTGCCAACCAACGCCGTTCCTTCCGGCGGCTTTTCTAAGTTTTCGAAGAATCCCTCTGGAATTTGTCCGCCTCTTTCCAACTGCGAAGCTGTAAGTCCTTTACTCTCGATGTAATCATAAAGCATCCGCTTGCTTTGCTTCGCCACACCAGGAGTCATGTCTTTGATGGATTTCACAGTTTGCCCGATGGTGTCCCACATCACGGCATCTACTTTCGTAGCTACCTTAGTTGCCACTTTCAGAGCGGCTTCCCCCGCTTCCGCACTGCCTTCTGGGTTGACCATGGCAAACATGGTTTCACCGATCACGTGTCCTTTCTCTTTGTTCGGTGCAGCTGTGTAGTGCACGCTGGCGCTCATAACGATGCTGCCAACTTTCCCTAATGCATGATTGACGGCGTTGGGATCGTGCACCATGGCATCGAGCGCGCCACCTACAGCATGAAAAAGCGGGTCATTGATCGCATTAGGCTTGGACAAAAAGCTAGCGACGGTGCCATCAGTCAAGGCGGTAAAACCGGCAACTACAGCGGCTTTGGTGCCGTCCTTAGCTATGTTTAGCCCTTCACCGATGCCGATTATTTTGTCTAATTGCCCCTGTATGTAGGCTTTCTGCCCCTCCGGGTCCGTCGCTCTAGATGCTGCGGACTTGCCCAAGTCGGACAGTTTTTCATAAATCGATCTGCTGTCGCGGCCTTCTTCATAGTCCATACCGACCGCGTAGAAATTATCGCCGATCTTTTTGTACTGGTAGTCTACTACCGTACCGGTCGCCGCTGCCGATCCGTTGCTTCCTTCTGCGGAGTCGTAAAAACTACACCTGTTTGCCTGAATCCGCGCTACCCTCTCCTTATGCTCCGCGACTGTTTCGCCTTCTTCCATTGCGATCATGTCCGGCTCAGACAACGTCTGGTCATTTTGATGAGCCCGCGCAAACGCTCGTCCATGCACTTCTTGATGCGGCGGCCCGCCAATCACAGCGTCTTGCTTGGCCGCTTCAGCAGTTTTCTGGACGCTTTTTTCCGCGCCCTGGTCGGTGACTTTCAAGTCTTCTTGAACTTGCTCGGACATCGGCGGTCCCGCCATCACAGCACAGTTCTCTTTATGCCCTTTTGTGATTGCCCGGAAACGAAGCCAGCTCTCCGGCACAGGTAATTGCAAAATTACGCGTCCTCTTAGGGGCGACGCATGGCATGGACCTGTTCGTACTTTCACCCTATATTGAGCTGTAAATTTGGGGTAATCTCCGGATCTGACAAATCCGGGACTTTCCATGCCAGCGCTTAAGACTAAAGACTCTCCCGTAAAAACCTCGCCAATTGCGCCGCCACAACCTGTCAGCGGCTTGAAGCACGGCGTTTTGTCGCCTCTGGAAACGCTCGCCCAATCGATCGCCGGCATTGCCCCGAGCGCCACGCCGGGTATGCTCATTCCCATCGTTTTCAGTTTTGCGGGCAACGGCGCCTGGCTTTCATACCTGCTCGCCACCGTCGGAATTCTCTTCACCGCCCAGTGCATCAACGAGTTCGCTTCGCGCTCGGCCTGTCCCGGTTCGCTATACAGTTTCGTCAATCTCGGTTTTGGCAAGCAGGCCGGGATGCTCACCGGTTGGGCGCTACTGTTCGCCTATATCTTTTGCGGTTCGGCTTGCGTAGTTGAGTTTGCACTTTATGCTCTATCTCTTTTGAAGCACACGATCCATCTTTCTGTTTCCAGCCAACTGATGATGCTACTTTCTTCGCTGCTTGTAGGATTTGTCGGCTACAAGAATGTGAAGCTATCAGCCAGTCTAATGCTGAAGCTGGAAATACTCTCCGTCGGACTTATTCTTCTGGTAGTAGGTCTCACACTCTGGCAGCATGGATTGGTTTTGGATTGGAAACAGTTCGGACTGCAAGGCGTGAAATTTGAAAACGTCCGTATGGGTCTGGTAATGGCAATCTTCGGATTCGTTGCATTTGAAAGCGCTGCCTCGCTCGGAACGGAAGCAAGCGCTCCACTCAAAACAATCCCCAGAGCGATCATGCAGAGCGTCATCTTCAGCGGTGCATTCTTCATCGTCTCGTCATATGCGATGGTAATGAGTTTTCACACCGCGCCCGTGCCCCTGGATAAGTGCTCTACACCTCTCCTTTCAATGAGCAGCTTTGTCGGCATTCCGGCCCTGGGGCACATCATCGACGCAGGAATTATGGTCAGCTTTTTCGCTGCCGGTCTGGCGAACTTGAACGCCGGTGCGCGGATGCTTTATAAAATGAGCCAGGATGGTTTGCTCCACAACAGGCTCGGCAATTGCCATCATGAAAATCAGACGCCGCACATCGCTGTCTGGCTGTCTTCGGCTGTCAGCCTCACTATTGCGCTCTGCCTGTCTGCCTTCAATGTCCCTCTTATGGACATGGTCGGCTGGCTGGGAACGCTCGCCACCTTCGGTTTCATCTACGCATATTTGTCCACTTCAGTCTCTGCAGCCAAACTGCTCGGACAGGCAAAACAACTATCGTTCGTGAAGGTTGCAACCGCCTCAGCATCCTGCGCTGTTCTCATCTTTGCCTTCGTAGGTTCTGTCTATCCATTGCCGGCATACCCGTACAACATTCTGCCGCTAATATTCGGCGCCTACATGCTGGGCGGTTTGATTTATTTGCGACGGCTGAAACTAAGCTGACTACGGTTTGTTGCTGCTGGCTGCCGTGCGGGACTTCTGATAGATGCCGACAATGGTCGGATGCTTGGAGCCCATTCGAATCGCGTTGTACGAATGGAAGTACGCTTCCGCATAGCGCCCTTTGCCGTATGCTACAACAGCTTTCATCTCATGCCCGGACGGACTGCCCGGACGTTTTTCCAGCATGTAGGAGGCGACACGGTCAGCCTTTACCCAGTCGCCTTTTCGAGCGTATGCCCAGAAACCGTCGATCATCGTTTTATCGACTTCTTTCGGCTTGAGAATAGGATTGGGGTAGTTAGTTGGTTTTGTAGCAGCGACATTGGTGACTGCAGCTTTGGGGGCAACAGGATCGCCGGTTTCGTGAAGAACGTCCCTCAGGTTGCGCGCGCGCACATTGGCCATTGTTTCCGGCTCGATATCCTTCTCATGTTTGTCGTAGTGATGGCTGCCGTAGTTAACAAAACTGGCTACGTTGAAACTTGCATAATTGACGAAAGGTTGTTTGGCCATGCGTTCGTGCAAAATCACATCAGTGGTCTTGAACGCCTCTTTGGGAACATCATGCCATTCGGCAGGGATCAAGGAAGCATTGGCAATTGCGTCTGTGACATGATTCTTGTAGCAGAATTGCTTGTCGAAGCCCTGGAGTTCGCTGCGAGCAATCTCTTCTTGCGAATGGGTTTGAATGTGGCGCAGTTGCTCTTGCGCGAACAATGCCTTCTTTTGCGGCTCTGTTATCGAATTGTCGAGCCACACTCTATGAAGACGGTCGGCCAGGTCGAGTTCGTGGTCGAGGTCACTGGGGTTCCAATAACCCGGCATGCAATGCACAACAGTGCCGTCTTTCGCCATGATGAACAATTGAAGATTGCGCGGTCCGGCGCCGTTGGTGGTCGTGACTGCCGGCCCTGTGGCGGGGTGAATCCCGGAATTGCCCGCATACGGGTCTTTCATGATGTTGCGGTAGCCGCAGACGAAGCGGTCACGCAATTTGGAAAGAACTGGTTCTTTAGAGAGCGACCCGGCTCTCAAGCTGTTGGCGGCGGATCAAGTGTAGCCGTCGATATTTCCGAGCATATGGACCCAGAGAATCGGCTTGCCCGAGGCGGCAGACTTTGCTTTTGCCTTTTCCAGGGATGTCTCCCACGGTATCTTCGTGGCTGTAATGGCATTTTCAGTGCGAGCCTCGCAACTGCTGATGACGTGGTCGGTATCGCCTGCCAGGGCAGGGGACACGCCGTACGACAGCGCCAGGATTAAGACAGCAAGCGTCGACCGGTTTATGTGTTTTGTCATAGTGAAGGTTCTTGCAGAAGAATCGCAGTTCTACCATTATGCACTTGAGATACCCCCGGCATAGTCTAATTATGCCCAGACGGAGTGATGTCTACATGAGTTCTTCCACGTCTCTGGCCATCGATTCGACCGTGTCGTAGCGTTGACCGCAATCGAGCTGGGTGGCATGGGCAACGACATGGTCCATGCCATTGCTCAAATTGGCGACTTGCTTTCCGGGATGCGACTGAGATATCGGCTCTGGATCAGACCCCGTCAAAAGGAAATGCAGGGTGGCGCCGCAAGCGTAGATATCGCTCTGGCTGGTCGGCATGCCGCGAAACTGCTCCGGCGGCAAATATGCATGTTTTCCGACCACAGTGCCGGTGACTGTGGCTTCAACTTGTTGAGCTACGTTGAAATCGATTAGTTTTAGCGTGCCATCTCTTTGCAAAATTAAATTGTCCGGAGTGAAATCGCGGTGCACCACCGGCGGTGATAGTGAATGCAGATAGGAAAGTATGCCGCACATCTGAACCGCAAGTTCTTTAACTTGAGATTCCTTCATGGCACCATTCTTCTCGACCAGCTCCCGGAGCGACATGCCATCGATATGTTCGAGAACGAGATACGCTCGGTGATCCTCAACGAAAAAGTCGATCAGCTTTACGACACCAGTGCTGTCGATTTGTTTCAAAATGCGCGCTTCATTTTCAAAACTTTCCAGAGCGCTCTTGCGCACGTTTACATCCACGTGAACGGGAAGTATGAACTCTTTCAGGACCACGACTTCATCGTCAATATTGTCGTTAGCAAGATAAGCGGAACCCTGCCCTCCGACTCCCAACTGGTTCAATACTCTGTATTTTCCTGCCTGCAAAGACGCACCGTCCAAAAGAGGTTTCAAGCGTTCTCGCTTTGGTGGCGCAGACAATGCCTGGAGCCACATTTCTGTATAACTGTGATTCGGCGGTGGCTCCAAACATTGATCGACCTCAGGGGGGCGAGGAACATTCGGCGCCCAATTGCGAATCATCGCCAGGATTTTCTCACGGTCTTGTATCGAGTCGACCGCACTCAACTTGAGCTTCTGAACTTGACCGGTTTTTGATTTGAAGCACAGGAATTGGTCGAGCGGTTGAGTGGAACCTTTAGGTCTTTCCAGATCGATAGTGTCCAAATTCTTCCAACTCAGCTCCTTGCCATCAGAAGAGAAATTGCCATGACGCCAGAGAAAACGCAAACCATGCCGGTTGAAGAGTAAATGCGTGGGCGATTTGAGATAAAGGGCAAGGGGGACCACGAAAAGAAGGAAAACAAATGGTAGAAACGTGCGAAGGAAAGTACCGTTCAAATTCGCAGCCGCTTGTGCTGCTGCCTTACCAATAGGAGTGGAATCAACGGTCTGGTAGAGCGCTGAATCCAGTGCAGTCAAGCCGAACAAGAGAAGCAACACAACCACTGGAACGGAAGTCCAAAGCAAAAGTAGTTGTGTGCCCTTTACCAAATCTCCGCCGGTAAAACGCTGTTTGATCCAGCGCTCTATTGCAGCAAAAGGCCTGTAGCGCACAACAATATCGTCTTTGGTAACACCCGAAACTTGAGCCCGCAACGCTGCCAATTTCGCTTTAATGATGTTCATATCGTCTGAAAAGACTTGTTGCAGTCGCGAGCTTAAGTACACGACACATGCAAATTGTGAGAACAACCAGACAGGCAAGAAAAACAGTGGGACGTTAAACATGAGCGGAAGTAAAGACATCAGAAAGAAAGGAATTGCAGCAACACAAGTAGTAATCACCGTTCGCAGTCTAAACGTGCGCTCTATGGCGTGGGACAACACCAAAGGCCAAACACATTGGGCGGTCATAAACAGTAACCAAAACGGATCGAGAAAACGATTCGGGTAGTGATAGTGTTCCGCAAACACTGGAAAACACATTAGTGAAACCAACGAAATAGTCGTCACTGCGAAGGGAGACAGAGGAGGTGGCATGGCTCTCTTCATACCGATTACATCGCTCAGACGGCCAATACAGTATGCGAAATAGACCTGGAGAGGTATTGCAAACCAAAACGTCTTTGGCATTCCATCGGAAGCAAACAGAGCAAACGCCCCCATGCAGAGAGTCATGAGCAATGCGTAGAGGAGTCCTATACCGGCGCGCGGAAGCCTGGTCAGCGGTTCGAATGTTTCTTCGGATTTATCCTTCGAGCGAGCCGACGGCATCGCCTTTGTCAGATCGCCGACACTGGCTCTGGTCAACTCTTCTTCAGACACGGGTAGCAATTCGGCATTTAGATTTTCAGATGAGACCTTGAGTTGTGCTGTCGCTCCTAACTCTTTTTCGTCGACTGCCGAGCCCTTCTTCAGAATCGGCTCTGCCAGCCCTCCACTCAAGAATGCTTCGTTTCGCTCTTCCATCAGGCAGGGTCTCCGGTCGCCACAACCCCACCGGGTAGAATGGAACTTTTGATCTGCTTCAATAGCTGCACCACTTCATCTGCAGTTTGAATTCGTTCTTCCGGCTCGAAAGAGCTCAACTTCGCCACCAATTCATCAAGTGAATCAGGCGTGTCGTGCCGCAGTGTTTTTGGATGACTTACAGACAGCGGCATCGGATCTCGTCCAGTCAGCAAATAATAAATTGTCCCGCCAAGGCTGTACAAATCGCTTTGTGGAACAGTCTTTCCGCGCAATTGCTCGGGGGCAATGTACGCCTGTTTGCCGACAACGGTTCCAGTTGCAGAGCCAACAAATTGATTTGCCGCCCCAAAATCGATCAGCACAAGAGCACCATCATTACGCACGACGAGATTGTCCGGCGTCAGATCGCGGTGAATGATCGGCGGTGAATTACAGTGAAGGAAAGACAAAATAGTGGCAGCATCGATTGCCCAATCAACAACTTTCTCCACTTCCTGATCGCCGTTTTGTTTTACGAACTGGCGCAAATCTTGACCGCTGACATATTCCAAGATCAGGTAATGGCGCTCATCTTCTACAAAGTGGTCGAGGACGCGGGCGATGTTCGGATGCACGAGCGTCGAGAGTATTTTCGACTCTCGCTCCAAATGTTGCTCGGCCTGCTTCCTCGCTTCCGGATCAGCCTTGGCATGCACAACTGCTTCCTTGAGAACAACCAGATCGGTTTTGTTCATATGGGCAAGATAGATCGCCGACAATCCACCGAAGGCTAGTTGCCTGACAATCTCAATACGACCGCCCTGGAGTTTCTTACCAGGTTCCAGCGGAACAAAAGTAGTAGGCGCAAAGCGTCGAGAAAGCTCATCTTCCCACATTTGCGTATAGCTCTTCTGTCCGATTCCTCTCGATTGATTTTGCATGGAGCGCTGATACTCAATCAGCTCGGGCGAGCGATTACAGTTAGCCCCCCAGAGTTCAACACCAAGAAGCAATTGTTCGACATCAGCGTCCTTGATGTTCTTCAAACTCAGATCCAGATGCTCCCCGCCGTTAAAGCTGAGGAGAAGATGTCCGCCGTAGGGGCTATCGTCCTTTACAAGAGTGGCTGCCTGAAGCTCATTCCAGTTGCGATTACGTTTGAAATTGAGCTTCGGCAAGAACGATGGCGGAAAACACAAACCATCTTTTGAAATGTAAATGCGATTGGCTTCTGATACCGCAGACAATGCCATGCAAGAGAGCATAGTTGTTAGCAATGTCGTGCATCCAATTGCGACAAGATGCGGCGGAATCACTCCCGGATACGCAAAAGCTCTGCCAATGAGGAATCCCAGCACTGCCGGCGCGATAACCGCCCACAGTGGAAACAGCGCGCACATCGAAGAAAATACTACTTTCAATGGCACCGAGCGATAGGGAATGACTACATTAAGGTCAGCCATCAGCGTGTTCCTCGTTGTTCGCGCAAGAGATCCCAATCTCGCTTCACGTCTTTGCGATCAGGTCCTTCATCGCCTTGATACAATCGTCCCATTATGTCGGCATAAAGGTCTTCAGCCTTTGTGAACTGCCCTATGTCTCGGTAAAGGTTCGCAAGCTCTAGTTGATTACGCAGATAATCCCATCGGCGACGCTTTTTCGGCTCCAGTATCTCTGCGGACTTTTCGAACAGTTGCTGAGCCTCAGCCATTTTTCCCTGAGCAGCTCTAACCCGCCCCAGGTCTGTATAAATCCTCGCCAAATCCGTGTCTGCATCAGGATCTTTTCTGGTGAATGCCTCGTGCATTTTTCTCGCGTTGACCAAACTTTGTTCTGCATCCATGTATTTTTTCAATCCCACTTGCGCTCGACCAAGAATAGACTGGCGCCATGAATTGTAACCAGTATTGCCGTCTCTCATGCTCCAGGTAAGAGACTTCTTGAGCCGATCTTCAGCCTTTTCGAATTGCTTCGACATCAGATATTCAAATCCGAGAGAGCCGTTTACATTGGCTCGCCGATTAGGTGACCCCGGTCCCCATATTTCGAGAGCTAATTCGTTGAGTTGAATCGCATTCTGGTAATCCGACCAATTTTCAAATTCATCGGCAACAGAATGAAGCAGAAAAGGAGTTTCAGAAAGAAGGCTGGAATTATCGGCACGCAGCATTTCGAGAGCCTTTTGCGCCAAGTCTTCAGCTTCTTTCTTGTAGTCGCGTGATTTCTGAAATGCTTTTTCGGTCTCTTCAGGTGTAGAGCGTTGCGCATACCCAATAGCACTTTGAGCATTGGCATTTGCAAAAGCAATCTCGGCCAGTTTCAGCCTGATAAAAGCGCCTTTAGCGCCTTTATCCTGATTGTTTACGCTCAGATCTATCAGCGATTTTTCGTAGACTGCTTTAGCTTCATCCAGCTTACGGTGACGGCGCAGAGAAGCCCCGAAGTCGGCAACGGTTTCGACAAAGCCACGATTATCGATCGCAAATCCCTTGGCCAAATCAGTAAGCGTCCGATTGCGCAGCTCATCCAACTGATTGCCAAAGAAGCAAACTGCGACAAGTAGTCCGATAAAAGTGACGGAGCCTCCCGGCAGTTTCCTCATTGAATTCCCAGGTGACATTGACCTCTTTTGGAGGGCAAGAACGTCGTCATTTATTTTGGGGTTATATGCTGTTTTAAAGTATGCATTCGGCTGTGCAAGAAGCGGAGATGCGGTCGAGGTTCTACTGGAAGTCGACCTCTGAGAGTCGGAACCTGGGCTATCGGACGAGCCCTGCATTGCCGCCGTGGGAACCGCCGTGAGATCCACCGCCTGCCCACCAGTGCCCGCAGCAGCGCCCACCTCCGGGCCAGCTTCAGCGCCCGTCGTCAGATTGACGGGCGCTTCTTTTTGATCAATTTCAATGAAATCCGGCTTGTCGCTAGATGCCATTCTTAGTAAAAACCTGCGCCATGTTCTGATTCATTAATTCCACATATGGCGGGTTTTCACACATATATAGATGCGACCGGGTAATATGGGCGACGGTTGAGCCGGGCAACGGTTAAGCCGGGCGACGCATGGCGTCGCCCCTACAAGCCACAGGTACCGCGAGAAGGGGAAATCAGTCAGTGCGCCGGCAGAGCAGGATGGCAATTCTTTTATCTCTGGGCGCAGCCTTTTCGCTGGCACTTACTTCCTGCACTACTGGAGAAAATCAGAAGCCCAACCTAGAAGGTGAAACCTTGGCGGTCAAACCGGCGACACCTGAAGAAAGTCCGGTCAAAAAGTTCGCTCAAAACTCTCAGGGCAGCTTTGCCTGCGGGTTGTACCTGGATGGCAAAAAAGTTGGCTACCTTGTTGGTACAAGCAAAGTAGTGAAGCGCGGCGACACCGATTTCTTCGAACAAAAGATGGAGACGCTTTTCAGCGCGGCAAAGCGCGGCAAGCAGTTTGTCGACAAAAGCACGCTGACTCGGCTGTTCAACCTCGATAGCAATGGAGAGTTGACCAGCATTGAGCAAGTCAGCGAGCGGGATGGCGCCACTTACACAAGCATGTTGATGAAGCAGGGCGACAAGTTTCTTGAAACCAGCACAGGCGGAAAGAGCACAAAATCGGTTACGGTCGAACCGCCGAAAACCAGCCTGAACAACGATAAGCAGCTAGGCGACTGGCTCAAATCTTCGCCCAAGGCAGGCGATGAATTTGAATACAAGTCTTCCGATTTCAATGGCGGAGAATTCAACGAGCACATTTCTCGCTATAAGTACGTCGCCAGGAAAAGTCTCGTTCTCAACGGCGTTCCAACCACAATCCATTCCTTAGAACAAAGAGACGATCGAGACGACGAAGTGACGCGATACGAGTGCGACAACCAGGGAAGACTCATACGCGGCAACCTCGGTCCGATTACATTCCGGCTCGAAGAGGAAGCTACGGCGCGAAAACTCGGTACAGAGGGCGTGGACTTAATTGAGGCATCTTCGGTGCCGACAAATGTTCGCATGGGAGATCCGAGAAAACTCAAGCAGGTCTTGCTGAAAATCTCCGGAATCAAATACAACCTTCCGAATTCACACCGTCAGTTGCAAACCACAGACGCAAAGGGCTCGGGATGGACGACGCTCATGCTCACTCGTGATTTCAAAGCCCCCGACAAAGAGCCCTTGAGCAAAGAACAACTGCAACAGTATCTAAAGGCGACGCCGGCAATTCAATCAGACAACACAGAGATAAAGAGCTTCTCCGCCCGCACGGTCGGCAGTGAAACAAATACGATCAAGAAAGCGGAACTTTTGCAGGCTGCTGTTTTCCAGCTCATAGGAAAAGACGTCAATCGCAATTCCAATACGGCTCTTGAAGTGCTGGAAAGAAAGGCGGGAGACTGCACGGAGCACGCGCTCTTGTTCAACGCGCTTGCCCGAGCGGCTGGAATTCCTTCGCGTGAAGTGACAGGCCTGATGTACACGCAAGCACCCGAGCCTCAGTTTTACTGGCACGTTTGGAACGAAATTCATGACGGCGAAAGGTGGATATCTGTCGATCCGACCTGGGACGAGGTTTTTGTCGATGCCGGACACTTGAAAATTGCCGACGACAACACGGTAAAAATTGCCAACTCCTTCGGCAAAATCAAAATCGAGATTCTTTCATTTCAGACAAGCGACGCTATTCCCACAAAAGGCGCATTCGTAGAACCGCCCAAAACACAGGGACAGGAAAAAGCTCTGGTGTTTATGGATAAGGTACCTCCCCCGCCTCAATCGTTGCATGCGCCACTGCAGATGGCGCCGCCGGCAGTCAATCTCGAAATGAAAGGCATGAGCGATATTGACGCCCTTAATGCGGCTGCTAAGCCAAAGCCAGAAAAGAGAAAGGACCTCGGAAACGCGATCGAACAATTCAGGGGAGGCCAAAAACAGCAAGTGCAATTCGACCGAGAAGGTCATCTAGTGCAATAGGTTCTTTTAGTTCACCGCATGAGCCACTGGCTCGCGGATTAGTTTGCCGGCTGGCTTGAGATTGCGCGCTCCGGCGACTGCGCCATCAGTTGCTACAACAAAGTATGTGGCAACCAAATGGCTGGTTAATGCCCGATCACAAACGGATTGAAGTCTGTTTTTCTATCGAAGAAATCTTCGTGCTCGATCTCTTTGAGTTTCCCAACAATCCAGTAAGTAACCGGAATGAGCGCAACTTCTACAAGTACTTTGATAATCCAACCGGACAAAATTGAATCAATCAAAAGATTGGTAGGCAAAACGCCGAACAGCGCGATGGAATAAAAAAGCGCCGTGTTCACAAACTGCCCGAATACTGTGGACGCGACCAATCTGGACCACAGGTGCTTGCCTTCGCTCCACACTTTCATCTTTGCCATCACGTAATTATTGAAAATCTCTCCGAAGAAAATTGCCACCCAACTGCCGATGACGACGCGTGGAACCTGACCGAAAACCTGCACGTAACCGGCGTTTTTCTCAAAGCCCGGTGCCGGCGGCAAGTAGACGACAAACTGATAGAGCGCTGCCGCCAGTACCGAGCACAAAAGCACCGTCCACAAGACTCTTCGTCCTGTTGCGTAGCCGTAAACTTCAGTCAACACGTCGGCAAATATGTAAGTAAGCGGGAAGTAGATCACAGTAATCGATACGGGAAACCAGATCACCTGTATGATCTTTCCTGCCGTCACGTCCGACACCAATTGCAAGGTGACGTACAAAACAGTGATTATTCCGAGATATCTAAACTGCTTCTGTTGCGGAGACCCTTCAGACATTTTTGTCACGACCGTTGCGCGCTTCGGTCGCGGCGGTGCGGAGAACTTCTTTCAAAGGTGTTCCGGTTGCGCGCGCATACGAAGCGCAGTCTTCGAACTCGGGTTGAACGTTAATCACATTGCCGTCGAGGTCTTTGCCGATCTTCACCCGCACCGATTGAGCATCTTCATCGGCTGAATTCAGTTCGACTTTTTTCATCTCGCGCTCAGCAATCAATCGTTCCGTCACCTGGCTGCGTACACCCAGAGTAGATGTTTCCGCCAGCAGGATTTCTTTAACGCGCAACTCATCTGCCAATCGGCAGATAACAGTGAGCATGTGCCCGGAGCGTCCTTTCTTCATGGTGCAGGCGGTGACGAAAACGTCGAGCGCGCCTTCAGCCAGCAACTTTTCGGATGTGTAGCTAATCACTTGCGGGGACAGATCGTCGAAATTGCATTCGACAACTGCAACAAGCTCACTGCGAAAACGCAAAGACGGCGCACTTTTCTCGCTGCCTTTTTTGGGCATGGACTGACCGATCACAACTCTGCAAACATTGGGATGTCCGGCCGGATTCAGAGAACCGGCACCATATCCGATGGCGTCGACAGCCGACATATCAGGCTGCGATCCGAAACGCTCGGCGATGGTTGTAAGAATAGCGGCGCCGGTTGGCGTCAAGCACTCATAGTCAATTGAAGTCTGAGCGAGTGGTGCACGTGATTCTCGTATCAATTCCAGCGTGGCAGGTCCTGGCACGGGAAACTCGCCATGCATGCTCGCCGTTGTGCCACCGCCTACAGGCAGGGCGGAAACAATGCTTTTTTCGATTCCCATCAAATCATATGCGATGGCAAATCCCACGATATCCACAATTGCATCAACGGCGCCGACTTCATGGAAGTGAACATCGTCAGGCGTTACACCATGCACTTTTGCCTCAGCGACACCCAATCGAGTGAAAATCTGGGCGGCAAGTTTTTTGGCACCGGGCTTTATTGAAGACTGTTCGATAATGCGAAGAATCTCTGACAAACCTCGATGTGGGTGCTCTTCGTGATTTACATGGTCGTGGTGAGAGTGACCATGCTCATGCCCGTGCGAATGATCGTGCGAATGATCGTGCGAGTTTCTGTGATCGTGACTATGCCCATGCTCATGATCGTGAGAATGGCCGTGTGAATTGTCATGGTGTTCGTGCGACAGTACATGATTATGATCGTGTGAGCGGTCGACGCATGGCGTCGCCCCTACAGCGGTGAGGAAAACATGAAGCTTGGTTGAGTGGACGCCGCAGCGCAAAAGTTTTTCCGGGCGAACCGAAAAACTTCCTTCCGGCAGATCGATCTTTGCCAGTTCTTCCTTCCATTGCTCGATGTTCAAACCCGCATCAATCAAGGCTCCCAGAAGCATGTCTCCGGCCGCACCGAATGGACAATCGAAAAAAGCTGTATGCATCTAACTTACCTTTGTATGCGAATGTGCGAATGCCTGCTAACTAATTTCTAGCGCTGTGCTTTCCCGGCAGAACAATGTTTTCCAGAGCACCGTCCGATGTAACTTGAAACTTTTGCACAAGATGCTTCACAAGCGCAGGATACTTTTCGTTGATAATGGTCAACTTCTTGTGACCAGGGGTAAGGCAAAGTTGATACTTGCCGTCTTTGGCTGTGACAGCGGCACCGCCGCCGTGTATTTTTGCTGAGGAATCCTCATCTTTATCCGCGGAGGAAATTTTGACGACAACATCTTTCAGAGGTTTGCCCTCCGGCGAAACTACGGAGCCACGCACCGAAAAGCCGTGATGAAGCTGAATCAGAAATCTGTGATTGGTCTTGCCGTTAACTTCCTCTATCAAAGCGGCAGCCAACTCACCCTTTTTGCGTGGAGTAATTTCTACAAAACACGATTGGCAAGGATCATGTCGGACGGAGAATTTTCCGTCACCATCTGTTGTGTCGGAAACAGACCAGGTTGCTTCGTCATCGAAGACGACGACTTTGGCGCCTGTAACAGGGCTGCTGGCTGGATCTGTAATGCGACCTCTTATGATGACGTCAGCCCAGGCCGGCAGTGCAAAAGCTATACATAGAAATACTGAGCCGACACAACTGAGACGGCGTTTGGGAGAACGAGTTGAACCTGGAGCGATACTCATTTTGCTAAGCAAGGTACTTTCTTTATGCAAACACGCCAAATATACATCAAAACGGTGTCTCAGTTAACGCCTCAATCCAGATGCTCTCCACCACCTGGTCGACGTCGCCAAAGCCAAAGCTGTCTATCATTTCAATAACGCCCGCATAAACCTCAGAAAAAGGACCTGGCCCGTTTATCAGTTTTTCTACAGCCCAATCCATAATAAGAAAACAAGAAATCGTCACATAGTAGGGGAGCCTGGGCACAACTAAGGCAGCCATGATTTCAGCCTTGCGAATCTGCAATTCTTCCTTCTCATCCGGACTCTTGTGCAGTGCCTGGACATATCCACGCAGGAGAGCTTTTCCCAGCCGCCAATCCAACCCCTGATCAGATGTTCGCTCTGGACTTTTCGATTCGCTAAATGGCTGGCATCTCGCAAACATAATCAGCGCGTAGCCCAAATCAAAAAGTGGATGCCCCCTGCGGAGATAGTCAAAATCCACCAGGCTGACCGCGCTGGCGCCAACTTCGTTCTTGAAGAACAAAACATTTCCGGGATGAAAGTCGCCATGTACAAGCAGAGGAGTGGCTGATTTTTCAGTGAAGCTCACCATTCTTAAAGCGTTGCCCAATCTGGCTCTTATGTGATCCTCGTTTTCTGCAACACGCAATAAAACAGGGTGTGAAGCCGTGTTGGCGCTTTTTATACGTTGAAACAACGCTTCGAAGCTTGCCCCCCAGTCCGTAGAAATTGAAAAAAGGTCTCTCTTGTCTGTGTTGTCTCGTAAGTAATCTGCCGACGCCATGTGCATTCGCGCTAACAACTCACCAGCAAGAGTACAATCCTCCGGCGAAAGTTGCGAGCGCATCCATACTTGCCGTTTTTCCTGTTCGAGAAAATCGAATAGCTGAAAACGGTTTTCACGAACCGCTACATGTGTTTCACCATAAGTGGAAACTATTAGCGTTGGAGAAAGCATGTAGTTATGCGCCTCGGTCCATCTGATGAACCCTTCGATTTCAGTGAGCCGGGTCTCTCCAATCCAGTCGCCGACGCGTTTGAGAAAGTAATCGTTGCCGTCTGCTGAAACTCGGAAGCTCGTTCTAAAATCGTCCTCAACGCCTGATTTCGAGACCCCGAGCACAAGTCCGGATGTCCCAAGCAATTCTTCTTCATCGCAGGAAATCGACTCAATCGCGTTGATTATGCCGATGGGATAAGCGTCTTCGAGAACGCTTTTCAGTTCGGCTATGTCGAAATCTGTCTTACCATTTGACATCAAACCGGTCGTGTCCTGTAAACTCTTTGTATGCCTATTCAAATCGGCTCTATCTCATTGAAAAGCCGCGTGTACGTACCACCGATGGCGGGGGTCACGGACCTGGTTTTTCGCGACATCGTCAGGCAGATCGATCCTAACTGCCTTTTGTCTACGGAGATGGTATCAAGCCGCGCCTTGATGAACCGTCCGGAATGCCGAATTATGGATCTTTCCGACACCGAGCACCCAATCGGCATCCAGCTATTCGGGCACGAGCCTGATGTGATGGCGAAGGCTGCGCAGATGGCCGAGAAGAAAGGCGCCGACTTCGTTGATATCAATATGGGATGTCCCGTCCCCAAGATTACAAAAGGTAAAGACGGATGCGCTCTGATGAAAGAGCCGGATCTGGCGCGCGAAATTATTTCGTCGGTGAAGAGCGCAATTAAGATCCCGGTCACGGTGAAATTCCGTCTGGGCTGGGATGACAGCTCGAGAAACGCCGTCGAATTCGGCGAGATGGTCGAGGATTCTGGTGCGTCTGCGGTCACTGTGCACGGCAGAACACGGCAGCAGCTCTACTCCGGCAAGGCCGATTGGAGTTTTATCGCGAAAGTAAAAGCAGCGCTCAGCATTCCTGTCTTCGGCAATGGCGATGTTTTCGAACCTGAAGACGCAATCAGGCTGCTGGAAATCACCGGATGTGACGGAGTGGCGGTAGCGCGCGGAACCCTGGGCAATCCCTGGCTGATTCCAAGAATCACGCGCTACATCGAAGAAGGAATTCTCACACCGGCTCCCGATGACGTAGAACGCTTGGTCCTTGCCTATCTCCACTGTGTCTGGCTGACCAGATACAAAGGTCCGCGCGTCGGCTCGAACGAGTCAAGACGGCATATGACCCACTACACCAAAGGCATTACCGGCGCGGCGCCCTTCAGAGCGCGGCTGACGCAGATTTCTTGCGCACAGGATGCAGCCGACATACTGGCAGAACTTTGCGAGCTGGTTGGCGGAAAAGAAGGCAAAGAGCGCTTCTTAACGAATGTAGAGAACGACAATCAGAAAAATAGTGTACAGCCACGTGAAAGGCATGGCCAGCGTGAAGAAGGTCTCAAGGCCCCAGTTGATCTCGGTGCCCTCACGCCAGTCGCAGTACCATAGGACACCGTTGACGAACAGGTTCATGCCCCAGCCCATGATGCCGACCATGAACGCGAAAAGTAAGATTATTGCCCAGAGATCCATTGTTCTTCGTGGCCTTTGTTCTTGAAAGTCGCTTGCCAACACTAAAAGAGAAGATCTGAATTTCCTCTTGAGCAAAGCTTAAGACCGACCGGTTTCCTTGGCAACGGGAAAATCCCCCCTCAAGGCAAGCTGAAGCAAGATTAATGGCGAAAAAGCACAAAAGCACCGATTTGAGCCGGTGCGTCGTTTCAATTTCTTACTGCGGTCTTTTGTATGGGCGACACCGTGCGTCGCCCGATCCATTGGGCTGGGCGATGTCAGGCATCGCCCCTACAGCGCTGAAGCGCCGTGGTGCATCAATAGATTTGGTAGCCGCCTGGTGAGATCAGGATGGTGCCGTCATCTTCGGCAGCGACCGTTTGCAACGCCTGAATTACGGCGTTGGTGGCTTTGTGCTGGTCACGCGTTTCAGTCTTAATGACTTTGGCGCGCTGTGCGACTTTCAGCACCAGCTCGTAGCGGTTGCCATGTTTGTCCATCAACTGGTCAAGGATTCTAGTTGTGCTCATCTGGTCCCTATGGTCTGGTTTTAAGTCCTTTACTGAACGCCAACTAAGGCGCCAGCTAGGGTTTTATCCGACAACGTTCAGCATACACGATCGAGAGCACATTGTTGACAGCTTGGTCCACATCCTCGTTAACAACTTCATAGTGGAACACATCGCGCTCCTTCAGCTCTTGTCCTGCTTTGTCCAACCGCATGGCAATTACATCTTCCGGTTCTGTGGCGCGTCCGCGCAAACGCTTTTCAAGCTCGTGAATGGAAGGAGGTGCCAGAAAAATCAGAATGGCATCAGGGAAGTGCTTTTTGACCTGCTTGGCGCCTTGCACCTCAATGACAAGAACTACATCCAGACCTTCCTTCATGCGCTGTTCCACCCAATTTCTGGGCGTTCCGTAGTAATTGCCGGCGAACTCGGCACTTTCAATAAAGTGATTGTGGGCGCGCATCTTCTCAAAGCTTTCTCTGTCGGTGAAGAAGTACTCCACTCCATCGCGCTCGCCTTCGCGCTGGTTTCGAGTGGTGACGGAGACAGACTCCACAAGCCCGCCCGCTTCTGACAAAACGCGGTCGATGATCGTGTTTTTGCCCACACCAGATGGTCCGGTCAGTACAAACAGGTTGCCCGGAGTCACCTTTTCCCCCCGCTTGCGGCTTTGAGTGGGCGCCGATTCTTTCGAGGAGGACTGTTTGCTTTTGCTGGCCGGCATATAAGCACCTCTTTGTCAGTCGTATCGCCCGAAATTTTTGAAAAGAGTGAAGTCTATGTGATTCATAATACCGCTTCACTTTTTTGATAGATTGTCTATAACAAAACTGAGCCCTTATTAAACCTAAACGAGAACAGCCATGCAACCGTTCGATGCCCTGACAATTAGGGCAGTGCTAGACGAGGCCAAGCCGCTCTTGCTCAACCGGCGCGTTGACAGGGTTTTCCAATTGGCGCGCGACGAACTTCTCATCTCTCTGCGCTCAAAATCGGGCATGGTTCACCTTCTGCTTTCGGCGCATGCCACCTATGGTCGCATTTGCCTTGTAAAACAGGCACCTCAGGGCGCCAGAAACGATCGCGCACCGCAAAACAACTCCAATTTTGCTCTGCTTTTGAGGAAAACTCTGGCATCCGGCGTTTTGGTTCATATAGAACAATTGCCCGGCGAACGCATCGTCGACTTTGTTTTTTCCTCGACAGACGAAGTTGGAACCGCCACACACAAAGTCTTGACCGCCGAAATTATGGGACGGCACAGCAATTTGATTTTCTGGGACAAGGCAAAAGAGAAAATCATCGCCGCCTCCCACATCGTCACAAAGGAGATGAGCCGCCAGCGCGAAGTGGCTCCAGGGCTGACTTACAAACGCCCGCCCGGTCAGGAGCGCCCGAATATTTTCAAGATCACACGTGAGGAATTTGGCGAGCAATGGAAATTGCTCGCGGAAAACTTTCAGCAATCTCCGATTGATGGGTCTGTTGCGTCTGTTGCGTCTGTTGGGTCTGTTGCGTCTGTTGCGTCTGTTGGGTCTGTTGGGTCCTGTGAGTCCGGTGCAGCCGGAGCGACAGCAACCGAAGGCAGCGGAGCGAGTACCCGAACACAGTTAGCGACTGCGCCTCAGTCGGCATTTGCGACGGTGGAGCAATGGCTCATTCATACATTTACGGGGTTGGGACGAAATTTGTCCGAAGAATTGATATTGGCAGCGAATGCGAAAAGTACGGTCGCGGAAGCCTTGAAAGATGCCCAGAGCGAGGAAAAGGTCTGGTCGGTAGTAAAACTGCTTGGTGAACCGCGCCTGACTTTCAAACCAGCAATGCGCACAGATCTTTCACGCTACACGGTTTTGTCTTTGATACCGGAATTGAAAAACACGGAAGCTTCAAAGCGACCAAGCGAAGAGACTCTTGCAGAGCAGACAGTTCAAACAGAAGACAAAGCCGCAGCCGCAGCCGCAGCCGCAGCCGCAGCCACAGACACAGCTCCAGCCGCTGCCACAGACACAGCTCCAGCCGCTGCGATTTCAACTGCCGGCGCCGGTGATGCGCAAAGCAATTGGAAACATTTCCCCGCCGTCAACGATCTGGTCGATGAGTACTATAGTGCCGTCGAAGCGCGCGAACAGTTTCAACAACTTCGCGAAAGACTGCGCAACGAACTTCGCTCCGAAGACGACAAACTCGCTTCGCGAATTTCAGTGGCGACACAGCATGTTAGAAATGACGAATTCCTGGGCGAAATGAAGCGCGCAGGAGACCTGATTTTAGCCAATTTAGGTGTAATCGAACCAGGTCAGGTAGAACTCGAAGTAGATGATTTGTTCTCCGGAAGTTCCGAAAAAATCAAAATCAAACTAAATCCAAATCTTTCAGCTTCGCAAAATGCTCAGTGGTTCTACCGTCAATTTTCCAAATCGCGCAGCCGCCAGAAGGCAGCCAAATTGGCTCTGGATGAAGCTGCCAGGAAACACACGGTGGTTGAAACCCAACTCAAGCAATTGGAAAAAGCTCAGACAAATGATGAGTTGCGTGCTCTGCGCGAATTGATCATCGGCAGAAAACCGGCCGCGGCAATGCAACAGCAACAGCAGCAAAACAAGGGACCCGCCCTCGACAAGAAGAAGGGCAAACCGCGCATGCTGAGCGTGACTTCGTCGGACGGTTGGACCATTTATGTAGGTCGCAACCGGCACGAAAACGATCAGCTTTTGAGCAAACTTGCCCAGCCTAATGATATTTGGTTGCACATTCTTGGCTCCGGCGGTGCTCATGTGCTGATTCGCGTACCAGCCTCGAAACAGGAACCACCGCTCACGACATTGAAGGAAGCGGCACAGATTGCCGCTCGTCTATCGAAAGGTGGAACGTCGGGCACCAGAGTGCGAGTCGTCTACACTCATGTCAAATATGTCAAAAAACTGGGCAAAGACAAACCAGGTCAGGTTCGCTACGAGAACGAAAAGACTCTGGAAATCGACACCTCAGCGCCAATGCCCAAGTGCATGAAGCAGTTGTTCAGCCATTAGCCCTTCTGCAATTTCTGTTACGAAAAATCTGTTCTACATCTTCCTGAACAAAGCAACTACGACGCCTTGAACTGAAAGTCCGTCTTTTGCATCGACAAAGATCGGCTCAAGCTCGCTATTTGCCGGCTGCAGACGGTAGCCGCCCTTCTCCTTGAAAAGACGTTTTAAAGTTGCTGTTCCGTCACCAAGCAATGCCACCACTATTTCACCGTTGCGCGGCGAAGGATTGGGCTTGATGATGACGAAGTCGCCATCGCAGATGCCGTCTTCGATCATCGAATCGCCTTTCACTTTCAGAGCGAAGCAATCCGTGCCGGCGTACTGGTTGTCCATTGCCAAATATTCACCCGGATCGATCGCATCGATGGGCCGACCGGCTGCAATTGTGCCAGCCAGAGGAATACCGTGAGAATCTGTATACGACTCTTCGTATTCAATTGTTGTCTCGGTGGTTTTGCCACCAACCGATGTGGTGATCTGAGAAACCACTCTCAACGAGCGGTTCAGACCAGGCTCCCAATGCACATAGCCCTTCTTCTTAAGAGCAGCAACATGCTGGTGAACCGTCATCCGGTTGCGCAAACCAAGTGCCTTTGCCAACTCTGCAAGAGTGGGCGGATAGCCGTTTTCTTCAGTTAGCTCAACAATTGACTTAATCACGTCACGCTGCCGTGGCGGCAAGCAGTCTAAATCCATAATTTCCCCCTCGAGCGCCGCCCCTGTTTGTGAATCAGAAGAGTTTTTGATGGTTCCTCTGAACATACCTGGGAACACAAATGCCCCTGGATACATACGTAAGTATAGTACCAAAATTTGAGAGTGACAAGCCCCAACTTAATCCGGTAGTAAAAATTTCCAAGCGCCCAAATTCCTTAGCGTGTAGCCAAATCAAAACCCAGCCACTGCCCCAAAATGCTCAATCGCCCGTTTGCGATTATCAATTTAGAAGTTCAACTGAAGTCAATTGAACTTCTAAAACCGCCACTTACCAAGAAGGAAATCAACCACCCACTGTTATCAAGCGCTCGCGTGAAAGGGTTAGCTGTCGTAAAATCTTGCCCTTGCAGATTTCGCTGGACGAGGTTTTGAAAATGAAAAAGATATTGGTGCTGGCTGCCGCGCTTGCTTTAATGGGTTCATCGTTTGGCACATCAGTATTTGCTGATGACGATACGGGCAAGAGGGGACAAACAGCCAAACTCTCAAGAGCAGACGCAGAAACTATTGCTCTCAAGCAATTGTCAGGCAAAGTCACTGACAGCGACCTTGAGAGAATGCACAAGAAGCCGCATACACTCTACTGGTCGATCAGCGTCAGAGGCGATAAAGAAGCGAAGAATTTCCATATCAATGCCACCGACGGCTCGATCATGAAAGTCACCAACAAAGACATGGACGACTAGGCAGACATCCGCACTAACTTTTGAAAAGACCTGTTGCAGCCTTGCAGCAGGTCTTTTGCGAAGCTCACTTACTCAGCCAGCGCGTTTTTTGCATTTTTGTAGCTCTAGGTCCAAAACTTCTTCTTGCATCCACTCCGAAAAATCAAATTTTTCGGAGTGGATGGACGACAACATTTCGGCACCTAACCAGCGAGCAAAATGTCAGGTCCGAAAAATTCTTCAGTTCTGCCTATAGAATTCGTTTGCCCAATGCTGAAAGAATCAGCTCCACAGCCAGTTCGGCAGTTTTGTTGCGAACATCGAAGGCAGGATTCAATTCAACAATATCTATAGAGCGCACCAGATCTGATTCAGCCAGGAGTTCCAATGCCAGGTGACTTTCTCTGTAACTGAGCCCACCGCGAGACGCCGTGCTGACGCCTGGCGCTACATCGGGATCGATAACATCTATATCAAAAGATACGTGTATACCTGCCACATCCGCACCGACGGAACCCAGAGCGAGATCAGTTACGCGACCAAGACCCAGGTGATCGATCTCCTTCATAGTGAAAGGGGTAATTCCAGTCTGATTGATCATGTCGCGCTCGGGTGGATCGACATCGCGAATACCGATAAGCACCGATCGCTTCGCCGGAATTTTCGGGCTGAAACCCTTCAAATTGACGAGCTTTTCATCGCCACGCCCTAACGAAACAGCCAGAGGCATGCCGTGGACATTGCCACTGGCACTGGTATCAGGTGTGTTGATGTCGCCGTGAGCATCAAACCAGATCAAACCAAAAGTTTGATCGTGTTTTTTATAGTGACTGGCAGCTCCGGCAATACTTCCGATGGCAAGACTGTGGTCTCCGCCGATGGTAATCGGCAAATTGCCGGCTTCCATGGCGGATTCAACGGCATCAGCCACGGCCTCACTGACTTGATGAATTTCAGGAACGCATTTGCTTTGTGAGTCTTGGTCCCACCAGCAGACAGAGTGCGGCACATCAATATCGATCTCTTCGGCGACACTGAATCCCAGCGCTCTAATCCGCTCCGGCAATTCAGCAACACGCATAGCTGCCGGACCCATACTGGCACCACGGTGACTGCCACCCAGGAAGAGCGGCACATAAATGAGGGACACGGGACGTCCTCGTCGACCCTGACCAGTCGCCGCCGGACTGACTTGCTTGTGGGTGCTCGCCTTTGACTTCGTCTCTTGTGCCACGTTCGCCACCTTATCTATTGGATTTCTTTTCAACCTGCAGGCTGGCTGCGATTTCGCTCAAGGTTCCCACATATTGCGATTTGATGCATATCGCAACAGTTGTTAGCATCGCTATACGAAAACTGCAAATCGAGCATCTCTGCAATGCCCCTAGTGTATAATCTCTAGATTGTTTTGTCTGGGCCAACTAGCCAATCGGCAGCAACGTCAGATTTGACGTCTCATGCCTCATGCGGCAGGTTACAGATTCTCACCAGTTGGCTTAGTGATCCAAATATTGCGGGCGCTCAGTCTTGATGCTTGGAGGTTAGTTACGTGTTGCGGCCAATGATCAAATTGTTTTTCCTGGGCAGAGCTGCCTTCGAAGTTGCCCGCGAACGGGTTGAGGACGCACTCGACTCCTTGACGGCCAAAGCAGGCGAATACAAATCCACCGGCTCTGACCGCGTACATGAATACAAAGATCGAGCCAAAGAAGTCGCCAGCGAAATTTCGCAAAACATTTGGCAACGTTCTGAAGTTTTGGAAAGTCAGGTGCGTGAACGCATCCGCAGGCAGGTAGCCGATTTTTCTCTGGGTGCCCTGGGTGACACCACGGAAATCAACGAATTGAGAGCCGAAATCGCCACGTTGCGCGCGGAAATTTCCGAACTCAAGTCGATGAAAGTTAGTGTCTAAGACGCTTCTCAAGCGATAAACACACGTATGTAAGGCACCGGGGACATACTTCGTGAGCCCGCCCGACGTTCCATTTGATTCTTCGGACGACAAACCGGCTGATACTTCGGCCAGTAAAGGCGCAGGAAAAAAGTCTGCGCCTGACGACAGCGTTGCTAAGAGCTCGCCAGCAAAGAGCATTCCTCCCAAAAGCAAGCCCGCCAAGGGCACGCCCGCTATGGCTCACAGCGGTGCAGCCAAGAGCAGTCCAACCAAAAGCACTCCCTCCGAGACCACCCCGGAAAAGCGACCCAAGACGGCCAACCAGACGCCTCCGCAGCGCAGCCCGCATAGCTCAGAAATACGTTCATATTCCGGCAGCCCATTTCCCTTAATCGCCAGAAAGTCTTCATCAGTTGAGTCTTTCAACCCATACGATCCGGCCGAAGCCGATCGTTCGGTAAAGGTCGGTAATCTGATATGGGATGCGCGCTTCTGGAGCATGCTCAAAACCATGCTCAGTTTTACGTATGCCAGCATCTCAGACAAAATGCATCCGCCCAAAACACCGGAAGAATCTGAGTCCAGGCAAAAGACTCGCGCAGTGCGGTTGAAGGAAACCTGCATCAGTCTTGGTGAAACATATATCAAGCTTGGACAGTTTCTTTCAGTAAGGCGTGACGCGTTGCCGGTCGAGATTGCCGATGAGCTGTCACTCCTGCAAGATCAGGTGCCGCCATTTGACTTCGAGACGGTAAAAACGACAATCAAGCGCGATCTCGGTGCCTCTCCCGATGAGCTTTTCGCTCATTTCGACGAACACCCGATCGCATCGGCATCGGTGGGACAGGTTCACAGAGCGCGCCTGAAAGACGGCACCGAAGTGGCTGTGAAGGTGCAGCGCCCGCAATTGCGCCAGCGTTTTTACCAGGACCTCGGCTACATGCGCTTTTTGATCCGACTGGGCAGCGCTCTTTTCAAAAAACATGCGGACTGGGACGGCTGGTACGAGCTGGCCGACGAGTTCGGACGCAATCTTTTTTGCGAAGTAAATTACATTCAAGAAGGTCGAAATGCAGACAGACTGCGGCGTGTGCTCAGAGACTATCCGGACATTCGCGTGCCGCGTGTATTCTGGAAATACACAGGCAGACGTGTTCTCACGCTTGAATATCTGCCCGGCACGAAAATCGACAGAGTGAAAGATCTGCTGGCGCGCAACGTCAACCTGCCGCGTTTGGGCAAACTTCTAGTCACTTGCTATCTCGAACAGGTGCTGATGAACGGCTTCTTTCACGCCGACCCGCATGCCGGCAATCTGGCAGTAGATGATGAAGGACGACTGGTCATCTACGATTTCGGCATGGTCGGAGAAATTTCCGACGAGCAAAGACATGCGATTACAGGCTGCATTTCCGCTGTCATACAGAAAGACACCGAAGATTTGATTGCCAATTTGCGCAGGCTGGGTATCCTCAAGGAAGGCGCAAATTCAGTGCCGATCGAGCGCGCTGTCAAGCCGTTTATCGACTATTACGCCGGCCGCGAGGTGAAAGATCTCGACTTCACTGATCTTGAAAACGATATCGATCAGATTGCTCTCGATCGATCTCTTTGCTTGCCGCCATCTCTTGCATATCTTTTGAGAGCAGGTTCAACAATTGAAGGAATCGCCAGGACTTTGCAGCCCAATTTCAGCTTCGTCGAGGCAGCTAAACCAGCTCTCAAGAAGTGGATCATGAATCGCCCGCAACAGGCGGTTCCACTTTTGCGCCTCTTCTACGGTGGTAACGTAACTTTACTTGAAGAGTCACTTTCCAAACTTTCCGGCACGCATGACCTGCCTCAATCCAGTCAAAACGCGCTGAAGAAGGGGGCTCGCATTACCAATAGTGGCACCCCAAAAGCTTTGGAAGCAAGCATAAAAGAAACACAGGCAGCCGATATTCAGATGAAAAACCAGGTTGCCAATCTCAGTCAAAGATTGCAGCTGCTGGAAACCCGCCTATCGGCTAATAAGCGCAAACGGCTTGGCTTAAGCCTTTTGTCAGCAGCTCTGTGCATCTTCGACCTCGCTTATATCGGGTCAACACAGATTACTGAAATTAGGCCGTTAGCCCCCTATTTCTTGATTGGAAATGGTGTAATGGTGGCTATTATAATGTGGCATTTAGTGACACCGGTTAGCTTGATAACACGGTTAGACAAGCCGGATTCTCAAGGGGGCAGCGGAGATTGACGAAGCTCAAATGGCGTGCGGCTGCGCGGACTGATGCCGGTTGCCAACGGCAGAGGAACGAAGATAATTACTACGTGAGCCCGGACCTGCGTGTGTTCGCGGTTGCCGATGGCATGGGCGGCGCGGTCGGCGGAGCGAAAGCCAGCAAATTGGCAGTGGAAGCAGTCGAAAAGCAGTGGACCGATAATCCACCTCCTTCAATCGGACGTTCCGAAATTCAGAAATGGTTGCTTGAGACTGTCAATTTGGCTAATCAGTCAGTCTGGCAGCAAGCAGAAGAAGACGCCTCGGTCCGAGGCATGGGTACGACCATCGTGGTCGGCGTCCAATCGGAAGAAGCACTGGAAATTGCGCATGTCGGTGACTCGCGCGCATATCTGTTGCGCGACGGTAAGCCAGTTCTTCTCACCAACGACCATTCGGTAGTGCAGGAGATGGTCAGGGCAGGCAGATTGACCGAAGAGCAGGCCCGCATTAATCCTTACAAGAATTTAATCACGCGCTGTCTCGGACACGAAGAGCGCGTAGAAATTGACCATACTCCGGTTGAACTCAAAGCAAGAGACTGGGTAGTGCTCTGTTCCGACGGATTGCCCACAGTCTTGAGAGATGAGCAAATCGGAGAAGTCTGCGCCGAACATGAAGAACCAGAACAAGTCTGCGAGGACCTTGTTAAGCTTACTCTTGACGGTGGAGCCCCGGACAATGTAACCGTGGTAGTAATTCAGTACCTTGACGACGGTTCCGACAACGGAAGCAAATAAAAGCGGTTTATGTCCAAGAGCGGCACAGCTGAGTGCACGAGATGCGGTGGTGTAGTTAGTCCAGACGGAACCTGTACCGTCTGCGGCGTTAGCTCTGAGGTCCAGGGCGGCTTCGGCGGCGCCTCACGCTCGCAACAAGACCTTTATTCGGTACCCGCCCGTAAAGACGGTCGCACGTCGCGCCCGGCCTTTTTAATCGCCAAATTGACCTCCGA
>JBGAVL010000169.1:0-13045 GCA_044228145.1 Obscuribacteraceae bacterium (SeqCode) | reverse complement strand
GTTCCGCCATTTTGAATGATGCCTTCCATAATTGCGTTGACATCACCGGGTACTGTGTTCATGCTCGTGTCGTATGCTTTGATGTCACCAATTGCCCGGTCGTTGTCGGAGCCGCGACAAAACCAAGTATTGTTTGGAGTGACGTCAATTCCTAGTCCGGCAAGAGCATGTGAGAATATGTCGCTGTTCGTGTAGGCGACTGTTCCCTGTGGTGTAGGAAACGACGGACCGTTCTTAATTTCGATGTATCCGTTCGGGATGCCGGCTGGATATTCTCTGTCAAGCGAGCCGACGATGGCTGAGGCAACGGCGCCGCCAAACGTCTGCGTATGAGATTCACGGGTTTGTCCGGCTGATCGAAAAGAATTGGGAGGAAGTAATTCGGAAGGATATCCGGGCATGAAGGCAGGATCTTTTCCGCCGTCAAAGGCCAGACCGCTGATCAAGTGTGGCCTGTCCTGCGGACCTACAGGCACGCCGCTGAAAACTAAGGTCCCACTGGACAATGCCACTGACAGGGGGGCATAACCGGCGATGAATTGGTTGCCGGTGGGCGACCTTCGTGAGCCAGGGCTGATTGGAAAAGTGCCTGAATTGAATGTCCCGAGAATTCTTTCATCGAAATAAACGTTGGTGGATTTTCCGCGATCGGTGTAGGCAATGTCATATCCGTTCATCGATATGCCGTTTTGCCCCATCATTTTCAAATTATTGGCGGCTGCCAGATTTTGAAAGTGACCACCCATTGTCGCTGCGCTCTGGTGGTTCGTTCTCAAAAAGCGGGCCACATCGTTGACAGCATCCCAGACTTTACGGGCGTTGGCTGCGGCCGCCGGCGTGCCTTCGTCTTTGGCGTTGAGAGCGACAATCATTGCCTGCACAACCAGGCGATTGTAATTTTCCAGCCGAAATTTTCCATCGGCAGACAATAACTCGAAATTGTTGGCTACATCCGGATTGGCAAACTCGCGTGCCGCTTTGGATGGTTGCTGAAGAGCTTGTTTGGCGACATTCAGTGTGCCCGCGTCGACTGAGTTGGCAAGCTCACGTCCTCCACCCAGCATTTTGGCTATGACAAAGAAGCCCACGCCGATGATCAGAATCACCAGAACGATAACGGCTACGAGGCCTAGTGTCGCCCCTTTTCTGCGTTTCAGACGCATAGTAAGAGTCCTCGGTAATTAGTTTTGTAAGAGTGACAAGCTTTACTCATGTATATATACCCGTGTGTACCAATATCCCATCCCTCCTACCCCTTAATTCTGCAGGTAAGTGCCTGACTATGTTCATCAATTAAGGGGTTCCAGGTGATTTCGAATACAGTTTAAGGTGGCTGCCGGAAACATGCTATTGGCAGTGCTTAAGCTGGGAGGGTTTGCGCAGCCATCGCACTGAAACTGAAATTTGCGCAATTGAAAGAGGACACTGAAATTTCTATAGCAATTTTGTGAAACTTTAGTGACAGCGAATTGCGCCAGCAATAACAAGTGAATGAATTGCGTGATTCGCGAGTGAAGTCGCTCATGAGGAGTTTGAGCATCTGAATTTAGCTTGTCTAATGTGACTGTTTGAGCCTAGGATACAGGCATCACTCTAAACATCGTCATCGAGCAAGCCCAGCTACAAATAGAATCAGCTCACCGCATTCAGCCATTTACTGTTTCGCATCAGGCGAAAGTCACCAAATCGGCTGTAAGGCACCGGCACAATCTGTAGCAATACGCGAATTTGCCAATGTCGCGATGATGATTGCCGCAGCAATCTTGTCTAATTTCATCATTCCTTTGTTCGCGTTAAGTATAGAAAGGATAAGAACATGAACCAAAACGTCAGTACGAAGACTGTCCAGACCGTGCTCGCAAAGCTGTTGACGCCCCATCAATTTCAAAGAGTTTCTGCGGCCGCAAATAATGATGCCACTCAATTTCTCGCCCAGGCAATGTCGTTGAAATTGGTGTCGCTGGATGAATATGAGCGTGCTGAAGCACTCGCTATATCGAATGAAATGGACGTCGAGACCGCCCTCGGGAAGCTCGGATACGCGACATTTTTGCAGCGTTGGTCCGCACTGCACATTGATCAAAGCGAGATGCTGGCGCGCGCGGTGCCTGTGGAATCCTGGGCGACAAACAAGGAAGTACTCACCAACGCACCGCTTGTCACCGAAGATGACTTCGAACAGGCCCTCTGCGAATTGAGCTGCGCGTGCTTGTGAAGAAGTTCCAAGGACAAGAGATCGCGAGATATTGCCGGATTCGCTGAAGGTATTTTTATAGATGAAGGGGATTGATCTGCCAATGCTCCCCACCTTCATCTCGAGTTTTGTTTCAATCTGAATTAATTCATCCATATTCCAGTGAAAGGAGAAGGTCGTATGGACATGAGTTCAAAGTGCCTTCACCTTTGGCGGGCACTGGTATCGTGGGCGGTGATCGCCTTTTTCCTGACTTTGGCTTTGCGAATCATATCGGCTTTGGCAGGGTGGTACTGTGGAATTGAGTGGTTGATGCTTGCAGCGCTTGTAATCATGCATGTGCTGGCCGCCGCAATCGGCCCTTCGCTTTGCCCTGAAGAACGAAAGGACTGTGGTAAATGAGTAACATCCTGATTCGCATTCTTGGAGCAATCGTTTTTGTCTTGTCCGGGCTACTCGGTCTGGCCAGCGCAAAGGAAGCATACGGGCCCCTTGCGCTGGTTCTGTTAATCGGCGCTGCTCTCTGCTTTGCGGTTGGGTATTGTCTTTTGACTTGTGAGAGACCCCGGCGAAAGACTACTCTGTCGCGGAGAATCCGCCCTTAGTGGGCTCGCAGCCGTGATGAAAGACGGGAAAACGGCTGTAGCAGCTGCTTGCGCTGCTGTCGTTTTCTTCCTTTGGAGGTATGACATGGAGTAGTAAAAGAAGTCTCGAAAATACCAGGAAGACGGCATCCTGCTGTCAGCCTGGTATTCATCAATGGTGCAGTATTCTCTCAGACCAGCTGGGCAAATATCCCTTTATCCGGCAGAAGTTCCGGATATCTTTGCGTTATTACCAGAATGTGGCGATGAAGTGCCAGGCGATAGAGCGTGAACAGTTCTTCGTTGCTGGTGTCGGCCGAAAAGATCGTTGCTACTTGCTCCGGCGACAGAGTTGCAATCAGGTTCGTGAGCGCCTGCGTGCGACCACTATCGATCCATGCTTCGAAGAAGAAACGTTCGATTGACCAGCCCGCTTCCGCATATTGATCCGAAGCATGGGAGATGGCAGCGACGAACAGAGTTTGCAGCCAGTCTTTTGCGCTGTCATAGTCGAATGTGGCCATGGCCGCTTCGCCAAGCGCGCTCTTTGTCTGAGCGGCAAAGACGAGATCGAAGAGAATCTGCGTTGCTTCTTCTTCGTTTCTTGGATCGCAAAGGAAGGCCGCTTCAATCTGCTTGGCGAAAGTGCTGTTTTGCAAATTGATGATCCTGTCGAGTCTTGTCATACTGAATTCCTTTCACTGTCGTTTGTCGATGCGCAAAATTGGAAAGCGAGAACCAGCGAATGGCCGGTTCCCTCTTGTATAGCTGTTTTCCGGGACCTTATCGGGTCAGCCTGATCAGTCCGGGCAAAACGAAAAGGACGAGGATAAGGAGAAGAACTATGCCTTCGCCGTATTCGACCTGCCCGCTGCCGATCATGTAGAAGACTCCGAGCACTGCGAATAAGCCGATGCCTGCGCCAATGTTTCTGCCGTTGAGCATTGAACTTCCTTTCTGTGAAGTCTGCTGGAATTTCGGGGTCAATGACCCAGTGCAAAGGAAGAAGTTTCAGAAAAAGCCCCGGCAAAAAGCAGGGGCATAGTTTTTCATTGTGCGGACATTGCTTCGATTTTCATGAGCAGGAGCCAGAAAACTGAGCTGACAATAAGGTCAGCCAGAAGTCCCGGGCTTGCCAGGGCGTTTGCCTCGGTTGCGGCGAGAAATCGAATGGCCGCGGTGGTGGCAGTGACTGCCAGGACGATGAAGAACCAATCCGGCGGATTGTCGATAGCAATGAGAAATCGGCGTGTAAGCAGTCGCAGTGATTTACTGTTGCGGCCAATGGTTTTGGTTGAGAACACCAGGAGCGATGCGACTGCATCGACGATCGCTACCAGAATGAAAATCAAGATCATGGTGGTGGCAGCAGTGACAAGTGGCAGTGCGAACACCACCAGAGCCAAATTTCCGATCGTGTATCCAAGAAGCCACAGCAGACCCATATTGACGGAGAGCATCAGGGCTGCACCTGATGACCAGTACAAGAAGCGATTCATGATTGAGCCTTTCGCTACAACTCAGGCAAATACTCATTTTGAAATATGGTGGTTTTCTAGTTGTGCCTGAGACGTTTCTCTTGCGTAAGTGGAAAGACGATTACATAGCAAGATACGAAATCAGTGCCTTCAAAAACAATCGAGGGTGCTTATCCGTTGATAAATCATTCCGTCATATGCATCCTCCAATCGTTCAGCTAGCGTTCGTGATCTAATTGCGGTTAATTTTTCCTGCCTGGTGTGCCTGCGTGAACGCGCTTGCCCGCAGTCTCTCTATCTATTCACGATGATGGACTGGACTTTAAGGAACGAAAAGATACTTTCGATCCGATTTCGACAGAGATTTTCTTGAAGATCTACTTTTTTGTGGCATCAGTATTTGTTAGCTTAAACATGTTTCTTCTTGTCTCGTCCAAACGCGTGGTGCCACCGCCAGACTATCCGTTTTCACCAGTATGAACACGTCGCCCCTCGATACACGCGAGACAAGCTGAGACTGGCACGAATTTTCTGATGTATCTAGCGCACTAATGAGAGTTCTGCCCACGGAAGGAGGGGCGAACAAAACCATGAACCAATTTGCTGATTCGACATCTCTGTACATAAGAACCGGAAGGGAGTCCTGCAATAAGTTCCTCGGCAAATTTCTCAATTTGTCGATACGTCCATTTGTACTGCGCATGACCGGAGGATGCTTGATCGATCCTGAATATCTGCGGGGGTTGAAACATTTGGAGTGGGCGCTGACGGGGCGTGGCAGGAAAAACTTGCCGCAATTCGCCGGCTTCTGCCTGTTTGGCGGCACGAGAATGGTGCACAAGGCCGAACCTGAGAATTTCGTCTCCGGTATCACTGAAGTGGTGCCTCCCTTGAATCGATACTGCCCGCGTGCTCAGACTCTTGGCGTTATTGCCAAGGTCGGGGACCTCAAATACTCGCGTCACGGTATAGTCGTGTCGCCCCCCGGCAGCGACAGTGATCCTTATGCCACAATTGTCCATCCGCAGCAAGATTCGGTGCTGATCGTTCAGCCCAGCGCCGATCATTTCGCATCGTGGACGGATGAGGCTCGTGAGTGCATCGACATCATCGATCACTTGCGCGGCAATCACTGGCAAGGTTTGCTTTTGGCTTACAATGGCGGCAGCGTCGTCGGCGAGGAAATCGAGGCCTGGGCCACTCTGGGAAAATCCAATCCTTTCTGGCGTGTTTTGCTGGTAAAGGGCAGCGGCCGGACAGCAGACAGACTCGCTCAGGACGAGGCTTTTCTCAAAGAGCACCCAACGGTGCATGTTTGTGAAAATAGCGAAAGTGCGATTCGCCTTGCTCTTCTGCGCCTGGGTGCCCTGGTCGATAGCAACAAGGTGCCGCTGCGTAGCTAGCTCACGCACTGAACCACACATCGTAGCAGTGCCTGCAGGCACTGATCTTCAACCGGAGCCCGCGACCCTCCGGCCTAACAATTGGTCCGGCTACAAACGGAGAATCAAAAATGACTAATCAGTCTCCACTGCTCACAGTCGATCCCCGCGGCTGCATTTTCAGCGTCGTCGGGTCCAGCGAGAACATTCCCGACCGCGTGATCGACACCTTCCGTGCCGCTGGCGCAATGGAAGCCGTCATCGTCGGCGGCGGCGTCAAAGGCTTTGCCAAAGAAGATGTAGAAGCCATGCTGCCGTGGGTTTTAGGCGGTTTCAAAAACTTCCGGGGCGTGGCAGTTTCCGGCGGCACCGCATACTTCGAGCGCGAAAGCGGCAAGTTCAAGTCGGAAATTGTCACCGCCATTCCTGCTGCTCTGGCCGCTGCATATAAATGCATCGCCTTCGGTACTTTCCCGCGCGTGGAAGAATTCGCCGTCGACCGTGAGTTTCACTTCCTCTTCACCGACACATATGGAGCGGTTGTCGACGATCGATACCATCACATCTGTGCGATTCAGAAGAACGCCTCGGATGTTATGGGGTGGGACGGCGATCTCGCACAGCGCTTTGAGATTTTGAAACTGCTCGAAGACTGGACAACGGTGTACCTGATCATCAATGGTGGTGCCGTGACCCGAGACGAAGCTTATCTGGCTCTCGAAAGCAACATCCCGGTCGTCGTTGCCAGAGGAAGCGGGCGCGAAGCAGATGCACTTGTCGCCGCTGTCGAGAATGACGATTTCTCGCTGACAGCTAAAGAGCAGCGTGAAAAGGCCGGCGACGATGCGGCAAAAATGGCTATTGTCGACGGCATTGTCGAGAAGTGCAAAGCCACTCTTGCCGGGCGGAAGCATCTCGTGCATGTGGTCGACTACGGCGACGCCGATGCACTGAATGCAGTGCTCAAGTCGCTTGGTTTCTTCAGCTCTGAGAACGCGGCCTCCTAAACCCGAAGCTCTCATCTGAGCATTTGTAAAACAGCTGAAAGACTGCACGCAAGACTGTGCTTTCTTTCGGCTGTTCATTCATCAACCCAAAGATCTCAATTCACCATATTTGGTGCGAAAGTAAAAGGATATTTGCGGAACTTTTTGACACCTTGCACCCTGTGCGCTAACCTCAATAGATTATGCAGCGCCAAGGAAAGTACTTGAATTGCCGGTTGGCAGTGCGCGTATTTGCATTTGTTCTGCGCAAACTTTCTTTCTCTGCGAACCTCTATATATGTACGCCGCTTGCGATTTTTTATCGCAGCCGCGCGATAACGTTACGGTGAATTGGGAAGAAATTCTTTCGATTCTAAAAGAAATCGCGGATAGGTGAAATTAAGGTTGTCAGGAGTTGCGGGCGCCGGTGAGGGAAGATTACGTTTGAGTTACAACCATCCTCAACTTTGCTCCTCGGTACAACTCTCACAATCCCATCACCGCTCTTTCTCAACCAATCAATTTCGCTGCAATTCCACAAATCAGGTGGAAACAATTGCCAGTCGAAGGGAGAGAAACAGTGTGATGCCAGCGCGTGATAAAGCCGAGTCAGACAATTTTGGACTGTGGTTCGGTATGTAAGCGAGCGCTTGCGGAAATCCATTCCGCGTAGCAGCTCTGATCATCATGAAAGGTAGATCCATGAGAGGCTTTCTGAAACGTCACACCCGGGTGACTCTCGTCATCAAATCAATTGTGTTCCTCGGTCTGCTTGCTGCGCTCGGCGCATTGGCGCTGAACTCATATGTCGGCTCGCAGTTAACCCGCGTCGCCACGCTCGACACCAACAGCACGGCGGCCGTGCAGTCCGCGATTGAATCCGGAACTCCTGTGTTCATCGAAGCTTGCCGCCCGATGTGCGCTATGCAAATGCCGGAAGTGGAATCGGCGGCAGCAGAGCTGGAAGGGCGCGTAGCCTTTTTCCAGATTGACCCGGAAGCGCAGCCTGAACTGATGGGCACGCTCTCCCAGATTGTCGGGCAGCCGATCACCACGTATCCCGCTCACATCGTTCTGGCAGAAAATCGTCGCCTTTTGACTGGTGTGAAAAGTGCCAGTCAGCTGGTTGACTTCATCGTCCAGGCGGCGAGACTGGAAGCGCCTGCAGCTCCGGGCGCGCCTACCAGTACCAATGTTCCTGCGGTTACTTACCAGAACATCACGGTCGTGACTGCCGAGAACATCGAGCAGGAACTGAGCGGTGTGACAATGCCGATCTACATCCTGTTCTGTGACGGGCGTGAATGCGAACTTCAGGCTGAACTGCTGGATGCGGCCGCCGGTCGTTTTGCCGGGCGGATCAAGTTTATCCAGATGAGCTGGTTCGATAACTTCGAAATCGCCGTCAATATCGCTCGCGGTGCGCAAATGCCTTTGGCATTTCCCATCCATGTTATTCTCGGCGTCGACGGCCAGATCCTTAACTATGCGCCGATGCTTCTTCCGGAAGCACAAATCGATGAGTTTATCGGCAAGGCGCTGGCCAACAGCGCCGCCATCACCGCGGGCGCAGGTGGGGCCTCGCAACCCACAGTCACTCCCGCCCCCACCCGTTCGTCCAGTGCCGTACCCACGGCCACGCCCGTCCGTCAGGATAGCACCGCTGGTGGTGCACGTTAAGGTTCATCAAAACCTAGAAAGGTAATTCCGATGTCAATCATTGGTATAGGGATTCTCCTCATCCCGGTTGTCTACTTGCTCTTCCAGTTTGTCTTCAACGACATCTTCCGGGGATCGGTCTCGTCGCTGATGTGGCGGCAAAGGGTGATCTTCACGATCATCCCTTTGCTCTTCGTATTCCTGGTCGCCGTGCTCGGTATGCAAGCCACTCTCCAGCTCATCCCGCAGGCGTTCTCGCTTATTTTTCAGCTGCTCTATGCAGTCATGTTCATGATCATCCAGTTCGGCGCCATGATGTGGTTCATGTCCAGGGCGCGCGTTTACTGGATTATGCCCGGCGAATCTCCGGTGACGTTCGACGACTATAAAGGTAACCCCGAAGTCCTCGACCGTGCGCGCGAAATCGTCGAGATCATGAAAGCGGCCAAAGATCCCAAAGTCAAGAAAATGGGTATTCAGTCCATCCCGGGTCTTCTTTTGGAAGGCCCTCCAGGAACCGGTAAATCGTATCTGGCGCAAGTGATCGCCGGTGAAGCCGGTGTGCCGTTTGCCTATGCCTCGGCACCGTCTTTGCAGAGCGCTTTCATGGGTATGTCGGCAATGACGATCATGCGGCTCTACGGCAAGGCTCGCAAATACTCAGACGATCCTCGCTATGGTGCGTGCATCCTCTTCCTGGATGAAATCGATGCGATCGGTCAGAAACGTTCCGGTGGCAGCGGCCCGCAGGGAATGATGGGCGGCATGATGATGGGTGGCGGCAGCCAGATTCTCAACGAGCTGCTGACGCAGATGGATCCTCCGCCTACCACGCGCGGCATGCTCAAGTTCACCAATGCCGTCCGCAAGTTCTTCGGTCGTCCGGTCCGCAAAGCCAGCAAAGCCAACGTTCTCACCATCGGTGCCACCAACCGCGTCAGCATCCTGGATGACGCGCTTTTGCGCCCCGGCCGTTTCGAGCAGCGTATCACTGTCGATCTGCCCAGCTCCGAAGGTCGTCAGGAAATCTTCGATTACTACTTGGCTAAGGCGCAACACCTGCTCACCACCCTGGATACCAACCGCCTGGTCCGGCGCACGCAGGGCTATACGCCTGTGGCCATCCGCAAGATCATCAACCAGGGTTTGATCAATGCGCTGCGCAACGGTCGCGATGCCGCCACTCTGGAAGACATCATGCTGGCGCAAAACGTGCACGAGTTCGGATCGCCACAGCCGATTCTCAGCATGCCCGACTGGGAAAAACAGCGCATCGCCGATCATGAATCGGGGCACGGTGTGCCGGCTGTGATCCTGCGCAAGCGCATGGCCGTTGAAATCGCCACCATCATCCGGCGCGGTGGTGCGCTTGGTCTGGTCGGTTCCAAGCCGATTCAAGATCTCTACACCCAAACAAAGGAAGACATGCTGCAAAATCTGTATGTCTGCCTGGGCAGCCGCGCTGTCGAAGAAATGAAACACGGCATGCAGATGACCGGCTTCTCCGGAGACCTGCAGACGGCGACGGCAATCGTGTTGCATATGGTCGGTACGGTCGGCATGGGTACGGACCTGATCTCGTATTCGTCGATCGGCATGGGCACGAGCCCCGTGGTCATCAACCAGGCCAAGGAAATCACCAAGCTGTCCTACCGTCTGGTGAAGGAATTCCTGCGTCGCAACATGGCTGCAGTGGAAGCACTTTCTGCTGCGCTCATGCAGCACGGTGATATCGACGGTCCGGAAGTAATTCGCATCGTCACTGAAAATGCAGTGTTCAAACCGGAAGTCCCGTTGCACGTCGCGCTGCGCGAATTGCTCTCGGACGATGAGTTTGCTCGTCTGGACAGCTTCTTCAGCGAAGCGCTGGGCGAGAGGGATGCCCGTCGCGGACCCGGCGAACAACAGGCGATCGTGCTTGCTAAGCCGGCTACAGACGAAGACGCTGAAGGCGAATAAGCTGTTTTGCCTTCAGTAAATAGACAGACTGCGTTTCTCATTGCTTTTTGGCGATGGTGAAACGCAGTCTTTTTCGGACACCGGATTTATTGTCCGTTTTTGGTGCCTTGCGATCCGGCGCCGGGCACCAGCAAAAATGCTTATATATCAGAGCGTTACTATAGCCTGTCGTTTGCTTTGCAAAGAAGCATTCTGACCGAGCGTTTTAATTTGCTTGCTCGGAGCTAGCTCACGCGCCGCCTTGTTATCGCAAGTGCTGCCAACTGGTTATCCTTAGTTAAAACAGCTCGCGCGTGCAGGCTCGCTCACCTGCCGTCAAAACGCGGAAGTGCCGCCAGTGGTGGCACAAAGAGGGGTGAGCAAACTCATTCTCATCGACTGGACGGTTGCCCCCATCCTAACTGTTACGTGACTGATTGTTTTTTTCGTTTACTGTGCCTTCGACTTTCTTTTATATTTCAGATGTATTTCTTCAATCTCACTTCCGTCGGAGCCACTGCAAAAGCGCATTCAGCCCTCATACTCGCAGCATTTCACTACCTTCCGTTTGGGAGTCATGTCCTTGCAGACTCATTGTCCTCCTGAACAATCGTGTCTCTAAAATCGATAAATGAGAAGAGAAGGAGGAATCTATGTTCTTCTCGAATCCAGTGTGCCTGGTGCTGTTACTGGTGGCGATTCCGATACTGACTTTCGGTAGTCTCCGCCGCTCCTCACTTGTGCACACCAAAGTATCACTGCACAAAAATCTGCGCTCCGCCCCGTTGCTTGCGAGAATTCCGGCGGCGGCGCTTGTCTTCACCTGGACATTCATGGTGCTGGCGCTGGCCAGACCTGTTCTTGTCGAGGCACACAATACGGCCACCATCGAGTCCAGAGACATCGTCATTTCTCTCGACGTATCCAGTTCGATGACCGCAGCAGTGCCCTTTCCTACTGATCGCAGGCAGTTATGCCAAATGCCGCAGGAGCTTATCGCCGCGCAAACTGAAAGCACTGAGCCTCCGGCAGATGGACAGGGTCCGCTGGCTAGAACGTACAGCAGGCTGGACGCTGCCCGCGATGCTGCTTTGATGTTTGTCGCCTGCCGCCATGGCGATCGGGTTGGTTACCAGCCCTTTGCCGAGCGCGCTTTTACGGGATGGCCGTTGACTGCGGACTTGCAGATTGTCTACACGATGATCTCGCTTGCCGGAGAGTACACAGGCACCAGTACTAATTTCGATGGGCCGACAGGTTCCAGCGGAAAAATCGGTGCGCTGCAGGCGGCCATCAATCACTTCAATGAAATCGGTCATGCCGAAACCCGTGTGCTGGTCATGGTCACCGACGGCGAAGACACGATAGTGCGGGCGCGCTTTGATGAGCTTCTCGAGCAAATGCGCGAGATGAATGTCCGCATCTACGTGCTGGGTGTCGGCAACGGCTGGACTGAGAACAAAACGCAAGACCTGCGTCGGTTTGTCGAAGCACTGGGCGGCGTTGTAATTCCTGTTGAGGATGCCGATCAGATGCGAGCCGCATTCGATCGCATCGATCAATTGGAGAAGTCGCAAGTAGTCATTGAAACCGCAGTCACATATCGCGAAATCTATGACTGGTTTCTTGCCGCTTGTGCGATTGCCTTTCTGGTATGGCTCATATCGTCCGCACTTGTCTATGAGGACATGTAAGAAACGAGGTGCGCAATGTTGCGTAAATTTGTCGCTGAAAGGCGCCAGACAATTCGTAAGATTCTACTTGCCGTGATCCTTGTTTGCGGACTGGCGATCTTCTCTAAAGGTGTCGAGCTTTCGAGCTGGCGCGACGAGCAGGTCGAACTCTACAATCAGGGATTGGCGGCATATCTTGCCCAAGACTTCGAGGGCGCGGTACAGCTGTTCGAGCAATCGATAGCCGCTTACCGTGAGCGGTTGCAGGCCAACGAAGATGATTTTCACCGACTCATCTATGGAGAGCCCAGTCTGGAGTTAGCGGCCCTGGCTAATTTCCAGAAGGGCAAAGCATTGCTTTTGCTTGAGCAGGTGCGTCCGGCAATCGAAGCCTTCATGGAATCTCTCAGGCTCAATCCAGGCAACGACTATTCGTATCTTGGTGTTGCCTCTGAAGATGTGCAGCGCCTGTACGAACAGGCGCTGATAGTCAAATACGATCTCGAATTCCTGTTTCGAGCCAATAGTTCTCAACAACAACAATCCACTCAAGGACAGCCCGGAGAACCCGGCGATGAAGGCGACGAGCCGGTTCCTGGCTCGGGTCAGCCTGGACAGACCGGCTCAGGTCAGGGCGAGGGTGGCGGTGATGACCTCTAAGAGGAAGGAGTCTCAATCATGATCGATCTGAACTTTCAGCAACCATCTGCCCTGGCGGTGGTTTTGCTCTCTCTCCCTCTGCTGACGGTCATCTGGTTTCTCAACTTCAAGGCGAGAACTATTGCCCGTCGTCGCTATGGGGAAGAGCGTTTGCTTTCGCGCATTTCCAGGACGCCCACTTTGAATCGTGAAGTGAAGGTGTTGGTCGTCTGGCTGGCGGTCGCCCTCCTTTTGTCGGTAGCGGCAGCAGATCCAGTTCTGCCGGCTGCACCGGCTGTAGTGTCACAGGGCACCATGCAAGTAGTCGTGGTAATCGATGTGTCCAACAGTATGGCGCAGGAATACTACCGCGAAGATATGACCGTTCCGGAAGACGGCGTGCCGCAGGGGTCTTTCGGGAGCAGCCTGGACATGGCCAAGCAATTGACCACGCAAGAAATCATGCCGGCCATTCGTGGCAATGAAATCGGCGTTGTCGGCTATGCCGGGCG
>JBGAVL010000168.1:0-13184 GCA_044228145.1 Obscuribacteraceae bacterium (SeqCode) | reverse complement strand
GCACCGAGTAACAGCGGCGCGCCGACCCTTCACGTCAACCTGTCCCCCTGTGCGAGGCGCACGGCAATTGCTGTGCGCCTCGCTTCCGCGGGGGGCTCAACAAACAAATGTCGGTCAACAAATCGAGGTAAAGCCATGGGATTCGTTCTCAGACTGTTCTTTCTTGTGCTCTTCGGCGCCGTCAAGAAGCTCTGGCTCCCGGCTCTTCTGGTAATTGCGGCCGTTGCGGCCGTCGCCCACTTCTCCGGCGGCTCGGCGCTCTGGGCAGCCGGCATCACGACCGGCATCGCCCTGGTCGCCGCAGTGATCGCATCCATCTCCGCGATAAACCGCGGCTGGTAGCAAACAGCGCCACTCACCTGGCGCTAAACCGACAACGTTCGAGAATCGACGGTGAAGAACCGTCAGAGGAAACCAACATCATGGTCGAAGAACGCCTGAAGCAAGCTCTCAAGGACGCAGACGCCAATGCCGGAAACATGGAGGTCGACCAGATCGCCTGGTTGATCGGCAATTTCCCGGGCCCGCGCCTTCGCACTCTCTGCGAGGGTTGCCCGCGCATCGAAGCGCTGCTGCCCGAGATGACCCCCACGAGCGAGACGCAAGCGCTGCTGACAATCTCGAGCTACATGAACCGGGAGGATACGGTCGGCAACATCGCCGATCTGATTCGCCGCGTCGTTCGCCAGTAACGACTGATAGCGTCACCTGACGCGTTTCACGAAAGGCGTGCTCAGGAACAGTTTTGCTGTTCCTTTTCTCGCCTTTCGTTTTTTTGCACCGTCCGTGCCATCAACTGCGGTATCGCCAGCGCCACTAGACAGGCACCGCCGGTAGGAGCATAATGACAGGGCGGATGAAGCAATTCACATGCGCAATCAACCACACACAACACGTCCGAACACATAGCTAGAAAGGGCTAAATCAATATGCACAACCCCGCCCAAGCGCTAGTTCACATACTAGCCCAAGCGAGGGAAACAGATATCCAGGACAACTTTTTTCAAACTCTCGCAAGAGAAGATGCAAAGGTGATTGAAATCCTGGAAAAACAAGATCTCTCTCAACGCAATATGGCGACTGTCCTGGAAAGCCTCGAGTTTGCAAACGACAGGCTGGCGACGGCAATGCACCGCATTGGTTATCTGGAAGGCAAAGTCGAATATCTGGAAGAACAAAACAGTATTCTTCCGATGATCGAATCAATCGCCAACAGAGTGCCGGAGCTGGAGCAAGAATCACTCGATTTAAGAACACTTTTGATCGAGCGCGAATTGCACCTTGCCGAAACACACTTAGAATTGAAAATCGCAAACGAACGCCTTGAGCTGGTTCGCTCCAGCTGGTGGTGCCGTTTTTGGGCATGGATGACCGATACACCGGTCTAACCGCACCAGTTCAAAACAATCCTGTAAAGACAACACCGCACGCCCAGACAGCGTGTCATTACCGACTTGCCTCCGAATCTAACAGGCTCACGGGCAGGGCTTTGCGTGCCCCTGAAGTCTATGGAAAACCCCTAATTACCGCTCTCTGAATTGTCGTGTGAAGGGCTGCAAAAACCGCTGCCGGCGCTGTTTGCTGCTCCGCGGCTGGACTTCGGCAACGATCACCGTGGTAATTCCACGATGGACGGTGATTTCCGGTGGGAATACTATACCCAACATTCAAGAACCGCCTGTTTTTTTCGATGAAGTTGAACAATGAACGCTTCCAAAAACACCTTTAATTGCGATCCCGAAGTGCTTGCTGATTTGCTCAAAGTAGGGATGATCGACAGCTTTGTCACCGAGTTCAAACGTGCTGCCAGCCAAATGGAGGCAGACAGAAAGCTGCCGGAATTGATTACTCAGATAAACAATTTCCTGGATGCTCAAAGCGTTTCGCAAAAGCGCATGCGCTCTAGACTTGAATACGCCGAGACTACAGACATGGCACCACATCGCGTCGATGTAGTAACACCCTGCAAGTTCGTCGGAGCCGGCTGGCCAAGCCGCCGCACCATAGTCATCGATCACTGAGAATTTCCTTCAAACCCTCAATTTGGACAATTTTCGTTTTGAAAATTTCTACTTCTTTCTATAATAGAGCCGTATGCAAGTAAATGGTTTTGACGGGGCACGGCTTGCTCAAGCAAAGAACGGTAGCTGGAAAGGCTATAAAAGACACTTTCCAGCTACTCATTCGATGCATTCAATTTCTTGAGACGTCGTTTTTCAGCATGAATAACCTGACGCACAGCCTTGACGAATTTGTCGAAGATGGGCGTGGTCTTGATGCAACGTCCAGTGGGAGCGAATTTGCGAGGACCTACGAACATGGTCTTGAGCAGGTTATTGGGCAATTCGATTTGAACGCCTTTCTGCTTTGCCATGTTGACGAAGTTCAACTTGCTTTCACCCCTGTGACGCGGACTGTCTGGATTGACGAGAAAACCATTGGCAAGGAGCGCTTTCAGCATGCTCTCCTTGAGTTCTTTGTTCAATCCGCCCAGCCAAATCGTCATGTCGTCCTCATCGCCCATGCCGTGAATTGATACTGCAAGTTCAGATGCAGCGAGCATCTTCATCAGCTCTGGATCGCGGAAACGGGTGGAGGTGACGTGCAATTCCTGGGGTTCATTGGTGCGCAGTCCCTGGAAGTCGAAGAAATTGAAATCGGGACCGGCGCAAGCGCGTGCCAGAGCTGATGTACCTTCTTCGATGTAGCCACCGTGTGGTGAAACGATAGTGGCGAAAGCGCTGCGGTCTCTAATGCGAATGCGATAGTCACGCTTTTCCTTAAGCCGTGACTTGAGCGCAGGCACATCGGGAAACACATCTCTGTGAGAGCCCATGTTTTGTGTCCTTCTCAGCTGGTGCAGCTTGAGGAAAAGTGAGTAGACAGACCGCTCCGACTTTTCCTTCGCCAAGACGAGTTTTTCTTACATGCCGGAGCAGGAAGAAAAAAACAGGTCAAAGAAAGAGAGAAGAGGGGAGGAGAAGAAAGTCCGTGAAAGAAGCGATAAAGAATTAGGACTCGATACTACTAGTTTTTGATCTCGCAAATGTAGTGGCAAGAAGCAGTCAGTCTGGAGCCGTCCGGCAAACAGACAGGCGCGCCACGCGGCACTTGCCAGCCACATTCGCAAGTCCGAAAGTAGCAAAGAGCCTCGACTTATCTGCTTTTCACAGCAAATTCAAGTCTGTTTTGCATAGCGCAGTTAGCAAAGCGCATGACAATCCAAAACAGTCAAGCCAGTTCGCTGCAGCCGTTAGAACGAGCGTTCTTCTGTCTGAGCAGTCTGAGGTCCGGATGCGCTGCGCAGAAGAATCTTCATTGCTTCAAGCTTGCTGGCCGGGTCCAAAGATTGATCTTTGAAGATATGCGAAATTGTGTCGATTCGATGCTGGCCCAGGCCGTTTACGGAAAAGCCTTTGCGATCGACCAGTCCCATTGCCTCTGCCAGATTGAGCGTCTCGCTATGCTTGAGCGCTTTGCCAATGTCGCCGCCAAAACGACTGTTCACTGTCTCGATAAAATGTGCAGCCAGAGGCGACGACAGATGTTGTGGAATTACCTGATTGGGCTGAGCGATATTCATCGGCATAACAGACGCTTGCTGTTGCTGGAAAATAGCCGGATCAGATTGTTTTTGAGATTTCGATTTTTTCTGCTTTTTCAGTGGTGGCGCCGGCAGTGGCTCCATCGTGCCGTTGGTTGCATAACTCGGTTGACTGCCGTAAATGTATGGCACTCCCATCGGAGGAACCGCTTGTGTAGTGTTTGGTTGCGGCACTCCCGTTTCTGCCGGAGTCCCGTCTTCATACACCACCGGCAGTGCCGGAGCACCGGGAGCGCGAGCGAGCAATTCGCGATCGGCTTGATCGGTCGGCTTCACCCAGCGCGCATAATTGATTTGATCGGACGGTCCTTGAGGGACTTTTAGCAGTCCAGGGCTTTGCGTCTGTGCCTGATCCTCGGTGTAGTTGAGACTGGTGCCATAAATATTTCTCTGTGGAATGACACGATAGGAGCTGCGCGCTGCCGCTTGAATCGTCGTCGAAGCCAGGTAGGCAGGACTGCGGTAGCTCCAGGGTGTTGCCGCCAGCGGATAAACAAGTGCGCGCACAGGCCAGAGCCAATTGCCCAGCCCGTATCCAAAGTTGTAGTACGCATGCGCCGGCGCAGCGGACGAAACAAGCAGAGTTGCTGCTGCGCAAAAGATAGCGCTGTTTCTCATTTTCTTTCCAAGAATTTTTTTGGTCGGGAGAGTCATTGCTCCTCCAGTTCAGCCGTCTGTGTTAGAGATTTGAACGGCTGCATGCCATATCTCACCATTTATCAAGAGATCTAATAACAAAAAAAGAGCGCATTTACATATTAATTCGTATACCTAATACGAAATGTGATTGAATTTTCACGCTCTCATTAGTATTTACCGCACTGCAAAGGCGCTCGAAGCGGCCTCAACTGCCTTGCCCGGCTTCACTTCGTGGCCTAGTTTCCCTAGCACCGACTCAAGGGCGGCCAGAGTCATCAGAATATCTCTTTCGAAAACAAAGCCCATATGCCCGATGCGGAAAATCTTTCCTTTGAGCTCTTCCTGCCCGTCTGCAACAAGGATGCGAAACTCCTCTTTGAGCCCTTTTCGAATGTCTGCAACCGAAATACCATCTGGTGGAAGAATGGCGGTGATAGTCGGAGAGGCATGCTCGTCGGCAACGAAAAGCTTCAATCCAAGCGCTTTTATGCCTGACCGCAAAGCTTCTTTCAAACGCATGTGACGCGCGAATATTTTCTCAGTGCCGTCTTCGCGCATCATCAAAAGCGACTCTCTAAGCCCGGCTACCAGCGAGACATTGGGAGTGGCAGGCGTCGTATCTTGCTCCAGGCTCTTCTTGTATTTGCGCAAGTCGAAGTAAAAACGCGGTGATTTGCAGTTTTCGCTGACTCTGACGGCCCGCTCCGAAAAGAAGATGATCGCCAGCCCGGGCGGCAGCATAAGCGCTTTCTGGCTGCCCGTGACGAGCACATCCACTTCCCATTTGTCGATGGGCAGATGACAGGCACCAAAGCTGGTGACAGCATCGACAACAAGCAGGGCGCCATGCTCGCGGACCAGCCTGGTGATTGCCTGCAGGTCATTGATTACGCCCGTAGATGTCTCGTTGTGAGTAACCGTAACTACTTTGATTTGCTTGTCTTTGTCTTTCTTGAGCTTGTCTGCCAGCAAAACCAGGTCCACAGGCAGCCCGGCTTCGGAAATCATGCGCTCGACTTTAGCGCCGTATGCCTCGGAAATCTTTGCCCAGCGCTCTCCGAAAACGCCGACGATCAATGACAGAACATGATCGCCAGCATTCACTGTATTGGCAATCGCCGCTTCCATTGCGCCGGTTCCGGATGATGTGATCACAAACGGATCTTTTGCTGTTTCACCCAGCCATTTCAAATCATCCACGGCTCCACGCAAAAGCTTGGAGAATTCAGGCGTTCTGTGACCGATCGGGTGTCTGGCAACAGCTTCCAAAACCCTGTCCGGAACCGGAGTCGGGCCGGGGATCATCAAAAACTCGCGTGCTTGCATCGGGCACACCTCAAACAAAGGGAGACGGCGCGGTTACTTTTTGGGCGAGCGTGCTTTTTGCTTGCCGCCTTGAACCGGCTCAATAATCTCAAATTGCTCGCCGCTTAAGGGCCCTTTGTAAACTTCGACTTTTTCAATCACATCATTTCTAACCGTAATCAAGGCCCGCTGCACGTCCGGAAAACAATCCGACCATGACTTGCACTTGACGTTATCGCAGTTGAAATAGCCGACCGACTTGATACTGCCGCCTTTCGGGCGCGTTTCGGGGCGGCGAACGGCGCCCTCCCAGTTGATCTTGTCGCCGGGTTTGTAATTCTTGTTCTCCAGGCAGCCAAACCGAAAGCCGACGCCCGAAGTCACCTTTTCATTGCAAAAAGGGCACTGGAGGTCGTCGGCGTAGACGGTGTTGTAGGTCAAGCGAAAAAACCAGACCTAGCGATTTAGCTTTTCGGGGACTTTAGAGCTTTTAGTTTGCGAACCCAAGGTGGAGTTCAAGAAGTCTTCGCCAATCGCCTTTTCGGCTTTTTTGATGAAACTGGCTTGTTGCAGTCTTTGTTCTGCAATTTGCGCAGCGGCTTCTTGCGGCAACACACCTTCGCTTTCAGCGCGGCTGAGGATCAAATCGATGGTTTCGTAGATCTTGCTGACTTTGTTGAGAACCAATTCTTTGTTGTAGCCGTCGATTTCGGCAGCCACGTTGATCAAGCCGCCGGCATTGATTGCGTAGTCCGGGCAGTAGACGATGCCTTTGTCGGCAAGAGCCTTGCCGTCATTGTCATTTTCCAACTGATTGTTGGCTGAGCCGGCAACGATTTTACACTTCAACTGCGGAATAGTGCGTTCGTTAAGAATGGCACCGAGGGCGCAAGGAGCAAAGATATCGCAATCCACGGCATAAATTTGATCGGGAGTGACGACAGTGGCGTCGAACTCTTGGACGACCTTTTCTACTTGATTCGGATAGATGTCGGTGATGATCAGTTTGGCACCGGCAGCCGAAAGATAGCTGCACAGGTGGTAGCCGACATTGCCTACGCCCTGTACTGCAATTTTGACGCCTTCCAATTTTTCGCCCAGACCGGCATGTTTTAACGCGGCCTTAATGCCCTGGAAGCAGCCGAAAGCAGTCATCACGGAAGGATCGCCTGAGCCGCCTTCATTGCTTCCGCCGACGGCGTACTTGGTGAAATTGCGGATGTAGTCGATATCTTTCACGGACATGCCGACGTCTTCGGCAGTGATGTAGCGTCCGGCTACTGATTCGACCGCCTTGCCGAAGGCTTCCAGAAGTTCTGGCGTCTTTTCGGTGCGCGCATCGGCGATAACAACGGCTTTTCCACCGCCCAATTTGAGATCGGCGACAGCGGCTTTGTAGGTCATGCCGCGCGAGAGGCGCAATACATCGCGAAGAGCAGCAGCTTCATCGGAGTATTTCCACATACGGCAGCCGCCCAGGGAAGGTCCAAGCACGGTGCTGTGCACACCGATAATTGCCTTCAGTCCTGATTCCTTATCATGGAAGAAAACGACTTGTTCATGACCGTATGCATCGAGATCGTGAAACACACCCATCATTAACGGCTCTCCTAAAAGTATTGGGAAGGATTTGAGGTTGGAACGTTTATAGAACGTCGAAATAGGTCCCAACAGAATTTTGCAGCCTAATCCTGCAAAGTTTCGCAATCGTTAGCTTATTGCAATTTTCTGTCGTCAAGATCCCGAAAACGCCGCGCCTGTGGGAAACAGATCCTTTAGGGATCATGAAGACGATGATGCAGATGATAGAGAACATAAGTTTGCCTATTGAAAAATCCAAAAATTAGCGCCCGCTCAGAAAGAGGGCGCTGACCAAGTTTTTCGATGTATATAGATAGCAACTCTGACTACTTCAATTTTTCAAAGCGGAAAACTTGAATATCGTCAGCGTAATATCTGATCGCATCTTCAACAGTCGGGAAATAGTCCTTGTGGACGACCGAAACGAAATCTCTGTGGTCGAGGCGGCAGACGCCGACTTTAAAGCCCTTTTCCTGGAACGCTGTGACGAAATCATCGGGAGCATAGTCCTTTAAAGGCAAAACCGACTCATTGAGGATGATTTTCTTCCAGTCGAACCATTGTGGATTGCCGGTATGGCAGCCGGTTGCAGCATAATAGACGCCGCCTGGCTTCAAGAATTCGGAAATAAAATCAGCGTGTTCTGCCAGATTTTGCATCAAATAGATTACTTCGTAGCTGAAGGCGTAGTCGACCTTTCCTTTGAATTTGGAGGCGTTTTCCGCCAGCAAATATTCAATAGGTCGTTTTTCAACCAGCGCTCTGGCTGTTTCCAAAGACTTGTCTGCAATGTCGATGCCGACGCCTTCTTTGAACTGGCGTTGATCGTGAAGCATGCGCAAAAATCCGCCGCAACCGCAACCGAAATCAAGAACGGTTTTGCCTTTGATTTCATCTTTCGGTGAGATGCGCTTGATAAAGCTGCCCCAGTACTGCTCGTGATACTCGTTCATTTCGAGATCGCGTCTCTCTTCTTTCATCCAGGTGGAAATGGCAGTCACGTAACACACTCCTTCGTGCGAGATCTGAGCTGGCTCTCTTCAGCAGACGGCGATTATATCCTGATGAGAATCACTCTCAAGTAGAATTCTCATTTCTATTACTTTCGATTACGCACGCTGGACGAAACTTGCTGCGTTACAAATTTCATGTTTTTTGGCAAAGCAGGAACTTATAATGCTCCGGATTGTTCCTTCAAGTTGGAATCTTTCTTTCGGGACCATTTCCATGCATATGCAACCGGGAAAAATTGTCGTACTTGGCACGGTGCTGGCTGGTGTTTCATTGTTGGTTGGGCTTTTGCACAGCAGTCTGCCGATGATTTTCATGCAATTGGTTGTTAGCTGCATCGCCCTTTTTGTGTTTTTCTGTTTCGGGATTTTCGGACTGGTGGCTGTTTCTTTAGCTGCCATCGTGATAACAATCGGATGTCTATTTATGAATCCTATTGGCGTCTGCTTTCTCTTCGGATTAGTGTGGTTTGTTCTCAATCGAAGGACCGGCCTTGCCCAATGAAGAGACTTGAGAGCAAACCGATCACAACATGGATTTAGGACTAAAGGGCAAGAAGGCGCTGATCACAGGCGCGAGCTACGGGTTGGGCTATGCGTGCGCAGAAACGCTGGCTGAAGAAGGCGTGTCCGTCGCTATCAGTTCGCGCAACGAGGCAAAAATCAAAGAGGCAGCCGCTCAACTCGCTGACCAAACTGGCGTGGATGCGCTCGGCATCATTGCCGATTTGACCAGCGAAGAAGACCTCCAGAGAGTGTTCAAAGAAGCCCAGGAGTTTCTCGGAAACATCGACATCCTGATTGTAAGCACTGGACATCCACCCACTTATCCGTTTTCCAAAGCTACCGACGAAAAGATCTTGGTGCCCTAGTCGCATTTTTGTCTTCACCCAAAGCTGAATTTATTACCGGCACGACAGTCACCATAGACGGTGGCGCCGTACGCAAATACTGAAGTGCAAAAACACATTTACTGTTTTCCGTAGTAGCACAGGTAAAAAAGATGAGGGCACCAGAGAAATCGGTTGATTTCGCCTGGTGCCCTCGAGATTTGGTTCGTGCTTACAATCCGCCTAAGGTTACCTCTGGTAAAACCTTAAACTGAGGGTTTCGCTCGAACCTGCGTAACCCTACTTCTTGTCGCCGAGTTCGCGCTGAAGCTGAGCAGGAATGAGCAGACGATCCGAAGGCGTGATGCCGTTCTTCGCGTCGTATGCCTGCCTCATCTTCCACTTGTCACCGTCGGTCGATTCCGGAGCGTAGCACTTGCCGCCCTCCGCAATGCAGAGAACGGAGCCGTCCTCGAACAGCATGGCGCGTTCGTGACAGCCGGGACAAGCGACTTGCTCGTCGACACGATTGGGGTTGCCCAGGATTTCCAGGCTGTTGACTAACTTCATTCTTTCTTCACTCCGTTGTTGGCCCTCGAGAGCAGCGGTCTCTCGAAAACGGTTGGCAGCGGCTTCGTCGCCGCTACCTTTCCCTAGTCGCGCTCCCTCCTGAAACCACTGTGGAGGCAGCACGATGACGCCGCACAAAACGTGCAGCTGCAGAAAAGACGCGCGACTACGCCGCGCCGGAGAAAGCACTGACTTGAAGCCAATGCACTCTCCGACGCGGCGCAATCAACGCGGCGTTCACGAAACATTTCGTGAGCGACTTTCGTTTGTTCACGAATGGACCCTAGTGCTATTTCCCGTTCACCATGACGGTGCAGGGGAAGTGTTCTTCTTGTCGGCCTCGTTGTAGAAGCCGCCGTCCACCGCGTTCAGGCTGAGCTGACGGAGGTCCTTTGCAGTCCAGCCGAAAGCGCGACGCCCGAGGGACATCTGCATGCGCATGCTGGTCTTGATCAGGGTGGTACCGTCAGTGGAGAGCATGACGCGCTGCTTTTCCTCGAGCTTCCGTCCCACCGGGTGGCAGCGGAAGTGTCCCGTCTCCAGGCACGGATGCGCCTTCAGAGTCAGGTTCGAGTGCGGGCAGCATTCCTGGTACAGCTCGTCGTCATCGTTGTGCAGGAAGTGACCGACGACGAAAACGCCGTTCTCCTTCAGCAGCTTGATTTCGGCGGCAGTAGCAGGCTTCACTTCACCGAGATGCAGCGTGATGCCGCACTGGCCGGAGGAAGCTTCACGAGCGCGGAGGGCTTCCACCCACCACCACTCAGGAATGCCGCCCCAGAGGGCTTCGGCACCGGCCAGGTCCATGGCGCCGACGTGGGCGCTGTACTTGATGCAGAGATCCGCGACTTCCTTCGCTTCCTTCGCCTTCGCTTCACCATCCGGTCCACGCAGAGCGCAGAGGATGAGCTTGATGGGAATGGGCGCGTTGGCAGTCACTTCCGCTACCGCTTCGACAACAGCCTCGAGCGAGAGGCCGCCGAAGATGTGCAGGTGCGGAGCGAAGCGAATCTGAGCACCGATGGTGTGGTCGGCTACAAGGTCCTGGATGTAGTGCTCGGTGAAGAGCTTGATGTTCTCGACCGTCTGCATGAGCGGCACGAGCTGATTGGCGATGGCAGCCACGTATGCCGTCAAGTCACCGCCGCGCGCGAAGCAATCTTCGCGGTAGGCAGAAACAGCGCGGCGTTGCAGGCGGGCAACCAGAGACCGGTCAGTGATCAACCCCGTCTTGGCGAGAAGCTCGGCGTCACGCCACAACTTCACGGTCAGTTCGGGGAAGGGCTCCTTGAAGGTCTCGAAGCCGGCTTGCGCTGCGAACTGCACCACATCACGGTGGCGAAGAACGCAGTCGAGGTGCGTGTGGTTAACGACGTTGGCATGGGTAGGCACCCAGAGCCCATTGATTTTGTTCATCTTGGTCATAGTAACTCCTTGTTCTTGGCGCATAACGCCTGTGCTAGCCTGTGACTGAACAGATTCAGCTCAGACGCTCTGAACCAACCGAGGAGAAATCCACAGCATTTTTGAAACGCGGGAATGCAGACAGTGCACTCCTATCGCCCCCATCAGGCGAAGAATTAGAAGACCGCTAAGGTTTTCGAACGCGTTTAGTTCTGTGTTTTCAGCTCCTGAGGTGTAAAAAGAAATGGGATCTTGAACCTAACAAGAACCACTTGACAAACACAACAGGCTGAAAGCCGTTAAAGCCCATGGATTCACAGTCTTAGCTAAGGCTTATATTGCTTCGCTCGCGCATGCGAGTAAATTTCTAATACTAGAGGCTGAAAACCGCCAAAATTCAGGACCTAGCGCGGCTAGGCCAGGTCCGCCAAAGTCACGTATGTGAAGGCCAGGGTTTACCAGGTGGCGAGCTTGGCCCGATGCAGGTACTATATGAGCTTAGACTAGTAATCTGGTCTTCAAGAAAGCGAACACAGAAGCTCAGGTAAGGAGGCTTGTTCACATGGCTATAGGCGGCCGCGCCGGTGAATCATTCACTGAAATCAATGTCACACCACTTACCGACGTGTTTCTCGTACTTCTGGTCATCATGATCCTGATTGCGCCCCTGGTCAATCAGACCGTTTTGAAAGTCGACCCGCCAAGCGCAGGCCCATCCAAAGCTAAAGACGACGACAAAGGGCCCAAACTCAATGTTGAAGTGACAGCGGCCGGTCAGATTCGAGTCAACAACAATCTAGTCAATCCGCCGGATTCCAACGGTGTGGCAACATCAATCAAAGCCGAACAAGCAAAAGCAGGCAAGACTGATATACCGCTGATGCTGACTGCAGAAGGCGATGCCCGGCAGAAATACGTGGTAGCAGTCATGGACGCGGCTGCAGGTTGCGGCATCCACAACCTGCGCGTCATGCCCATTAAGAAATAACGAAACCCTCGCGCAGAGCCTGTTAAGAAAAAACGAACCCTTGCGCGATTCTGCGCGCATGGAAAAGAACTACTGACAACACAGCGTTTAAAACTTCCTCAAAAAGCCACTTTTGTGTGAAGTTGTTGTTTATTAAGCTCGCTTTTCAAAGCTTTCTTTTAATAGGCTCCGCTCGATCTTCCACGCGTTCTTTCCAAATCAAAACAGCTTCTAACCCGCACCCCCTATACGTTTCACGCATTGTGCCCATTGTCCTATCTCCTCTTTCCAGGCGATCGGACTGTGGCCGTCGTAAGCGATTGCAGAGAACGCTGCTTCGAAGATCAAGTCTCAGCCTCGTTTTCAACCGTCTCACCGACGCGCTCGCCTGATTCGATATGCACAACATATCGACCCGAGATCCGCGCATGCATGGGCCGGTCGAACTGAAGGAAATGCTTATGCTGACTGGAAAGCAGTACGTGCTTGTCCTCGCACTAATGGCAGTCGTGCTCTTGCCGCTGTCATTTCTGGTCGAGAATTACCATTCCGATGTCGATGTGAAGACTGTCGGAAGACAGGATCTGACCAGCGAACTGGCTCACCCGGAGACACCGATTTACATCGAGGTGTTGAGCCGCAATTGCCACTCGGTGGAATGCACCGAGAATCATAAAGTCGTTGCCGAGCTGGCTTGCGAATATCGCGGCAAGATCAAATTCTTGCGTGTGTTCGTCGAGGAGGTTCCCGACGCTGAAAGCATTTTGGGAGTTCACGGTACGCCGTCCGGAGTTCTTGTCACTCCCTCCTCACCTGCAAACGTGCGAAATATAAATGCCGCCGGTGGGGGAGAACATTACTCAGCAGTGGAAGGCTTTGGCAGTCGCTTGCGACTGAAACAGCTCTTCGACGCCGTTTCACCGTAGCACCCATCTAACTCGCGCCGAGCAGCAGACCGACCCGCTACCGCATTTGGTGGCGCGACAAACGGTTGTTGCTCAGTTGATCTCACAGCAGGTGCGTCCGAACAGCATTGGTTCCACCGGTGTTCGGTACGCGCAATGAATTCAATGACGAGTGCAGCCGCGCCTGACCGGTAATGGCGCACTGCACGCACCCCCCTCGCTAATGAGGGTCTGTAAGGAGAAAAAAATGTCACAACACAATCGCAAGGGCGATCACGATCAGAAGCGGCAAGCGAAGAGAGAGGCGGTCAACGCCCTGTACTTCGCTGTCGTGGAAGCGATCGAATCCGCTCCCGAAGCTCATGACAC
>JBGAVL010000167.1:0-13241 GCA_044228145.1 Obscuribacteraceae bacterium (SeqCode) | reverse complement strand
GATCCCGCTGCGCGCACCGGCAAAAACAACCTCGGGCCACGACGCGGCGAGTTCGGCGCGCAACGGACCGTCGCCAACGAACACCATGCGCATATCTGGAAATTCTTGCCGAATCGCCGCATATGCCTCCAGTGCCAGCGCGTCACGGGCAGCTTGCGCGTCTCCACTGAGCCCAAGTGCTACCGAATCGCCAATATCTCTGGGTAAATCTTCGTCTGAAACTCTGCACATTCCCATAGTTATTTTCTCCTATCTAGAAGCGCTCTAAAGCAATGGCAACGGCTGCAGTTCTTCATCTTATCGATGGAGGTCAGGCGATTGCGCACAGGGTGGTATGCACATTGTGTTCTGCCGTCTGTGATTTTTGCGTGAGAATGCTTTGGCGCGGCTCGGTGCAACGCAGGTACTTCAAGACGCTCAGATCAGCGCCAGTTTCAAAAGTCACAAAGTTATTGATACATCTTCAAAACGCCAATCCTGCGCCTAATCTCGTCTGCGCTTTACCAATTCCATGGTACCGACTTGAGTTCATCTTTGAGTTCTTTTGGAAGAATCAGCGTTTTTGGCTGGGCTTGCTGATAGGTTGTAATTCGACGCCATTCCTGTTCTTTATTTGACGGCTCGGACATATGACCGTACGGACGTCTTACTGGTGGAGTAAGGCAAGCATTATCCATTTTGCGCAGCAGGTACGCGATTGGCTCTTTGCGCGTGGGATGTCTAACTCCTGCGGTGAGAAGGTGGTTGGCAATGTAGTGATCGGGGTGATGCAATTCCATTGCTGCGTGCAAAGTCATGGCGTTGTTGAAGGAGAGAAACTCCATGGCTAGCCAGCGCAAATCTTCCTGCCCGTATATGTTTGCGTTGTCGCGGACATTGCGCAGGTCGTTGCGGAACTGCTCGAGGTTGCCCATCCTGTAATTGATCAGGGCGCGTGCACCATACAATCCTGGATGATACGGGCTATAACTCAAAAGCTCGTTTGCAGTCGTAAGCGCCTTTTCAAAATTGATTATGGTTTTACCTTCGCCTATGAAATTGCTCACCAGGAAAATCACCTTTTCCTCCGGTCTAAAGAAGTGATATCCAGAAAGTATGCAACCGGGCAAACGCAGCCGCATTTCCTTTATGGCTTCTGGTGTCACCATGGGCATATCGAAGGAGAGTTTCTCCAGCTGCTTGCAATGAGAAAGCGCAAGAAAGCTGTCGTCAAAAATTGTCGGTGCTGCCAACCGTAAAGAGTTGAGCGAACCAACCCGCGATATGAAGAGAACTCCCTTTTCTGAAATCGTACAACCTGAGATCTCCAAATACTCTAGATTCGGAAAGTTAAGGAGAATGGCCAGACCGTCGTCACTGACGCGCGTCTTGACGAGTTGTAAGCCTTCCAGGTTGTGTAAGTCTTTCAGTTGGATGATACCACTGTCGGTTACTTTGGCATCATCAACGCTGAGCCACTTCAGAGAGCGCAGATTTTTCAGATAACCCAGACCGACGTCTGTCACGCTCGTGTCTATGAGGTGCAGTTCTTTCAACTTTTGGCAGTTTTCCAGAACCTTGATTCCATAGTCTGAAACAGCTCTGCCGTACAGTACTAGGTTGTGCAGATTTCGTAGAGAATCTGCTTTTTGTATAAGATCACCGTCAGTCCAGCGACTGAGCGAATCAACATAATTTTCCATAGTCATATGAGGCACACATAGACCAACGCTCATACCTTGTGCCCAATTTGCGACATTCTCATGCGTGAAATCCGCCATGGTTAGCTGGATTTAATAATGTCAAGAGTTCTTAGCGCCGGACCGGTTGTGGATGAACCGAGTTCTGCTCTATATAATTAGGCCATTGCATTCTATGGGTGCTGTTTTGAGTTTAGATAAAATGAAAAACGCCAATCTTGGCATTGCAGTTGCTGCAACGATAGCTCTCTTTTGCAGTTTTTCGCTGAACTGTGAGGCACGGGAGTTTTTTGTGCCGAGCGCAGGACCGGTCGCTGCTGCAGGTACCAATTCCGCGGCTAAGCCTGGCGACGCGGCGTCAGCAAAACCTGCTGCGTCCATTGCGCCGAAATCGGCTACGTATCAAACTGGCGTTGCGCTCTACAACGCAAGAAGATACAGCGAAGCCGAGCAGTACTTCACTAAAGTCGTGAAGCAAGAACCGGCAAATAGCGATGCCTTCTATTATCTAGCCACATGCCAGGCTCTTCTTGGTGACAAACCTGCTTGCCTGCGGCTCTACAAGTATATCGTGCAGTATTTTCCCAACACCCCGGCGGCAACGTCGGCTGCTCAATACCTGGCTCAGAATTCCCCTGCCGACACAGCTCTACCCGGCGGCGGCGATAGTCAAAAACAATTCAAGGACGCCCTCGACACGGTGCAGAAGATGGTCAAAAGAGCCGCGACTGCTCCTGCCAGCATAAGCTCAATTGTACAAGTTGTGCGCGCGCGTGCTGACAGACCCAATGTGTCTACAGAAGCCGTCTCTGCCATCAAGCAAGCTGTCGATAAGTTGCCACCGACCGTGAAGGATGTTCTCTGGGCAAACAGTGTGAAAATCTTTGTCACTCCGACAGTGGAAGACTACGAGCCAGGCGTTAAATATCAAGAAGCTCGCGGCTACGAAGGCGGCACATACAAGAGCTGCCCGGCGTTTTATCAAAACAGAAAAATCGTGATTGCCGAGCGCACCATGGATGAAGGCGATGAAACCATCAAAGATGCGTTTCCGTCCAATCAAATGGTTAATTCTCTCTATCACGAAACCGGCCACGCGCTCGATTTCTGCCTGGACGACATCTCGCATTCCGACGGCTTCAAGCATGCTTATTTGCTTGATTCTGCACATGTCGAGCCATCGGCAGCTCACACGCTGCGCTACTATCTGCAAAAATCCGAAGATGGTCAGGAAGAATGTTGTGCGGAGCTCATCGGTCTGCTTCTCGGTCAATCGGAAAGACACACAGCCGAAATGCGAGCAACTTTTCCGCTCACCCTCAAATTTCTGAGGGCAAAACTGGGCATCTAAAATCAACTGGAGTCGATACAAAATGCCATTGAATCTTCCTTTGGAAGATGTTGAAAAAGATATTGAGCGTTGGCTGGCAATACATGGTACGGAAGAAACGCTCTCTGACGGGCAAGTCTGTATCCGAGGATATGACACGGCTAAAGCTTTTGTAGTGAATTTGTATTTTGAGAAAAGCCGATTGAAAGAACTGGTGTCGTTTGCCTTGAAAGGATATAAAGATGCCGCCTTTGTCGATCGGTTGACACAGCAACTGATCGAGCAGACGAATAGCATGCAGGTAAAGAGACTGTGGTCTTATCTGACTGGTGAGCAGAGGATGACTTATTGGCAAGTAATTTCCGTAAATGAGTTTTTTCCAGGTGGCGACGCTTCAGGAAATTTGTTCACGGCTGAGGAAGCGAGAGCCGCGCACATGGATACCACAATTCCCCAGTGCCGGGAAGCAACAGTTGCAATGTTGCGCCGCTACGAACAAATTTTGACTTCCATCGACTCAATGGACGGAGAGCTGCCATTTTTGAGGGAGGAGATCGAACTTATAGCGTCGGGCGCTCAAGGCAAAACGAAGAAAAAAGCGCTAGCCGATAAAATTGATGAGGAAAGATTCTGGCTTCTTATCAAACAGGCGAAATCCCTGAAAGACGAAGAGGAAGCACAAGTTTATCAGCTAGTTTTGTTGCTCGAACAATATTCAGGAGCTCAGATAAAGAATTTTCAGAAGATTCTCGATCAGAAGCTCGACCAGCTAAATCGATGGGACGTCTGGGCTCTTGCTTACCTGGCGCAAGACGGATGCTCTGATGACGCCTTTGAGGCATTTCGCGCCTGGGTGGTTTTGCAAGGTTCGCCAGTGTACGAAAAAGTGCTGGCTGATGTTTATGCGGCCGTGTCACTGGTTCCTGGCGGTGCCGGCACTTCATGTGAGTCACTTCTTCAATGCGGACGCATTGCCTATGAAAGGCGTGAAGGCAAATGCTTAAAGGGTCCGTCCGCGCTGAAGACTAAAGTCCGAGGTACGCCATGGAAAGAAGAAAGTGTGGCACGTGAGTTTCCTGAGATTGCCAGGCACTACGGACGGTATCAGATGTCTATTAATGAATGAAAGTCATGAAGATTTCATTCATCAAAAAACGCTTGAACAGTCGAGTGGTCTCGACTACTCCGCTGCTTCTCTGGTAGGGCTTGTCGGAACATTGCTGTCGATCCAACTCAAAGCGTTGTTGAATGCTTCGTCGCTAACTTTCACATCTTCAAAGCTGTAATGGTCTCCATTTTCCAGCAAGACATACTTTTTCTTATCGGTTTTCAGATTCTTATACACGCTCAGAGATCCGACTTCTTTCGATTCGCCATCCATTTTTCCGTGAACCACAAGCACAGGAACATCCTTGATTTGTTTTGCAAACTTCTTGGTCTTGTACATGTAGAACTGGCATGCCATAAGCTCTTTCGGCTTTAAGTCGAGTCTGACCTGGTCGTCTTCCATGAATGCATTTTGCAAATCTTTCTTCGGCGTTGCGATCTCCATTAATTCTTCGCTCATGTGCGAGTCTTTACCGGCATCGAGTGTCAGCACCTTGCCGCCGATTTTCGTAAAGTTGGAAACAGTATTGAAGTGATTGCCACCTGGCGCTGCCGTGATGATGCCTGCAGTCAGCTGCGGAAATTTGGCCGCAACTTCCAGTGCCAGTGCACCACCCATGGCTTCGCCGAGAACGAATACAGGCGTTTTTCCATGCAGCTTATGAATTACTTCCAGCGAGCCTTTTACGTCGTCGAATGTATTGTCGAGATCCATTTCGGCATCTTTGGTATCTCTCTCGGTCCAGCCGCCAAATCCGCGCAAGTCAATCGAATAAACGATCACGCCTTTTTTGGCCATGCGAGTGCCAAAATCATCGAAGACGTTTTTGTGCAAACCTAATTCATGCAAGCAAAGAACAGCTGCTCTCGGCGTACCATCCGGCTTCCATACAGTGGCTGGAGGATTGCCGGCGACCAGACCGACGGACGTGCCTGTAATTTCTCTTTTCTTTCTGTTTCTTTCCTTGCCGCTTTTGTCTTTGTGCTTTTTGCTGAAGGGCCAGAATGCATCTGCGCTTTGAATGGTTACAGAGCTTGAAAAAAGTAAGATTCCTGCGATGGCTAAAGCAGAAATCTGTCTTTGCCTCTGCTTCAGATCTTGGGTAGTCTCGACTTTTTTGATCATGTCTCGTCCTCCTTGACGGTTATCCATATAAATGGACCACTATTTTTTCTTGACTGTAGGTGGGCTTGTTTTTAGGGGGGATCGCGGTTTATCTCCAATTGACTTACGCGCCGCCGGTTCTCGGCTAGGCAACTTGCGTGCTCCCGACTCACCGCTGGCGCTTCCGGTCGGTACTCCCATAGGTTGAATGCTGGCCGGTTTTGGATTGGTACCGGGCGCGGAGAGAACTATTTCAGTGCCACCGACAATTTTTTTGAACATCATCGGTGTTTGAAGAACGGCTCTGTCTCTAAGAACTTCTTCTTCTACTTTTTCTTTCAGAAAGGTAAAGACATTTCCCATTTTTTCTTGACTGCCGTTTTTTCGCAGCCCTTCGAGCAGATAGTGGGTGAAAACGCCGTTGTGGTAGCGTTTGGATTCCCAGGAAACCTGGTCATCCATGCTGGAAACCAAAATCAATTGGCCTGGTCCGACATTGATATTACTGGGACTGAAATCGAAATTGCGTTTGAGAGCTTTCGCTCCGGCGATTGCACCGCCATGGCAGACATCCAAAAGGAGCAGCGTTCGATCTGCATGGAGAACATCTTTGATGCCGATCGTCAGCCATTGCATGGGAATGCCGCTGAAGACCAGGTTTTCCCTTGTGCCTTCATATGTGATGATGAAGTTGGCATTTACTTCTTTTTCCGGGGCGCTGCCGTGGCTAGATAAATAGAGCACCACTAAATCATCGGGACCGGCCACCCGACCGAGCCATTTTTCGCCAAGAAAGCCGACAATGTTTTCGCGGCTTGCTTGCGAGTCGGTCAAAAGCTTCACATGATCGGGCGCAAAGCCCGCTTCTTTGACCAGATAATTTCTAAAATCCGTAGCGTCTTTTGCCGCATAGCAAAGATTTATGGACGGATCTTTGAAATTGCTGATGCCGACGACAAGCGCCCACTTGTCCTTTATAGGTCGCGGCGGTTGGCTCAATGTAGCGTCTTCGGTTATGGTGACATCGGTTGAGTTGTAGCCCGGCAAAGTTGCCTTCAAGCGGTCCGATTTCTTCTTCAACTCGTTGGCCTCGGCAACTTCTCCCTGCGCGCGCAGCGCCTCTGCAAGATTGGCCAGATCGCTGGCAATGGCACCATTATCGGTGCCGCCCAGTGCTTGCTCGTTTTTCAGAACCTCGCGGTATCTTTCCACTGCCTCCGGATATCTTTTGGCAGCGAGAAGCGCGTCTGCGACTTCCTTTTCTATACCCGTGATTTCCATCGTGTCAGCACCTTTCTGAGCTTTCTTGATGGCAATGGCTCGATTGAGCAAATCAATTGCTTCTGCAGATTTTCCTTGCGGCTTCAAAACATCGGCAAGAATGACAAGGTTCTGCGCCACAAGCGTGTGGTCGGGACCAAGCACCTTTTCGCGAATGGCTAGACCCTTTCGTACAAGTTGTTCGGCGTCTTTGTAGTCACCGCGGTTTCTTTCTACAAAGCCGAGATTGTTCAAGCAAGCCGCCACATCCAAATGGTTTTCACCCAGATTTTTTTGACACAACTCAAGTGCTCGCCTGTAGAGCGACTCCGCAAAGTCGTATTTGCCCTGTTTTAAATAGAGCAGTGCAATATTGTTCAAATCTGGGGCAATACCGGCATTGTCTTTGCCTAATATTTGCTCATCGCAGTTGAGCGCTTTTTTCAGGTTGGTTTCTGCCTGCACATAGTCATCGGCGTCCATATACGCCAAGCCGAGCTCAGTGGAGCAAGCACCATATGTGGTGGAGGATGTGCCCATCGTGCGGGCGGCTAGAGTCAGTGCCTGCTCGAGCAGCGGAATCGCATCGGTGGTTTTTTCCTGGGCAATGAGAATTGCCGCCAGTGCGCGGGCAATCTTCAATCGCACATCGTCGGAAATCTGCATCGACTCCGCCGCGAAATGCTTGTTTAGAATCTTGTTCTTGTTATTTAATAGCGGCGCCAGCAGTTTTTCCGCTTCTTCAAACTTGCCCTGGTCGCTCAAAATATTGGCCAGTCTGATGCGATCTTCTGCAGTAGAGCCGCTTTCTTTGCCACCAATCGCCTCTCTTATGGCAATTGTTCGCTGGCTGAACTTTTCCGCCTCCGCCAGTTTCCCCTGTGCCGCATAAACGTTTGCCAGGGCGCTCATAGCATCGGCAAGTTGCAGTGACGCGACTCCTTCGCCTTTATCGCAATGAGTGATTGCCGCTTTGGCCATATTCTCCGCCGCTTCAAAGCGACTGCGGTCTAAGTAGATGGTGGACAGGTTGATCAGATAAGGCACCATCTCCTTGCAGGGTTCGGTCTTATTGCCTTTGACTATGCTCAGAGCCTTTTCTGCGATCGCCTCAGCTTCGGCATAGCGGCGCTGGTGCCGATTGACCATCGAAATCTGCATTAAAATCGCTGCCGTTTGCGCATTTTCCTTGCCGGTGATCTTCTCCTTCATGGAGAGAAGGCGTTTCCACAGGCGCTCTGCGTCGTCGTACGCGCCCTGCCGCATGTCCAGTTTTGCTAGTGCCGCCAGCGCCTTTTCCAGATTGGGGTCGTTTTCATTCAGCTTTTCAGCCGCAAAAACCGCCGCCTCATACTGTTTTTTCGCTTCAAAGTAATGACCCTTGGCCTGTGCTTCTTCACCCTTGTCCATGAATGTCTGCAAGAGCGAATCTTGAGCAAAGCCGGTGCTGCCCGCCATAAAGCTGGTTGCAAGAATAACGGCAATGAGCTGACGCTTGTAAACCATGGGGTCGGACCGTTGAAGCCCGTCAGGGGTGCGATAAGGTCCAATTATGATGGGCAGTTGTATCTTTTGTGTTTATTCGAAGAAAGGTCTTATTATTTGAAACACTTCTCCGGAAGCCGCCAGTGGGGGCATCCGGGAACAAGATTTTGGGGTGGGCGTCTTCAGCCTTGTCACAACCCGAGATTTGCCGCCTGCACGTCCTGCAGGAGGTGGAGATATAGCATGAAAAAATTGGTGAATAGAAAGACGCTATTTGGCATCGCCATTTTGGCTGGAATGATTGTCTCCACTGCAAACGCGCAACCGGCCAATGCGCAAATGATGGACATTTTGAAGAACGCGCTGGGCGGGCAATTGCAAGGGGCTCAAGCTCAGTACGGTTACGGCGATCCCTTTAATAATTACGGCAATGCACTAAACGGCGCCGGCTCTTCAGGCATCTCCGGGCTCTTGAATCAGTTTTTGCCCGGTCAAGCCACAGCCAATCCGTATGTCGACAGCAATCAGAACTATCTCTACAACACGCCATCGACGGGAGGCGGAGGACTTCTCAGTAGCCTTTTGCCTCTGGTGCAAAACAGCTCAGTGGGCTCAGGCTTGCTCAACAACTATTTGCCGCAATCACAACTTTCCTCGCCTTATGGCAGCAATTACCCGACCAATCTGGGCGGCAATTTCACAAACGGATTCCCCGGCTATCAAAATTTCGCAAGCGTTGACCCGGTAGTGTTCAACGGTGTTTCGCTTGATTCTGAAATTTATTCCGGACCATATCGAGGTACGCCGCACCAGGTGGAGTCGGCTATGAACCTCGATTGGCAGATGACCGTTTTGAAAGAACAGATTGGTCTGGGCGCTGCTCACGGCAATTTGACGCCCAGCGATGCCAATATGTTTTCCTTAGAACTAAACGGTTTGGCCAGACAAAAGCAGCGTGCGGTGAGAAGAAATGGGCTGGGCTTTAACGATTCTCAAGCGCTGGTCGAAAGACTCAATGACCTGGTCAACCGTGTCAGACAGGCCTGGTACAACCAAACTGCCTTCAATGGCACAGGTCACGGATGGGGCAACCAGGTGAGGCGCGGCCGCGGACGTTTCGCCCAATCCAGGGTTTACGGTCAAGTGTTGAGCCCGGGAAGAAATGAAACGCTCGAGAAGCTCTACCTGATGACCCAGCCGGCAGGATTTCGCCGTTAAGCACACGAAGTGGCGCCTTGCCTGTGCCGCCCATGCGCCTGTCCCGCGCTTTTGCTGATGCAAATCAAGCTTTTCGCCAACCAGGACCGGGATACCAACCTCCGAGGGTGTCCCGGATCTCGGTGTTTACAGTCGCAAATAAGTAGCTGATCGGCACTTTTCCCGGGGCATATTTTTCTATTTGAAACTCAGCCTTCCTAATCTAACTGCCCGCCGCGTCAATCAGATATGTGCGGTGGCCAGCCAGGAGAGATGTCATGCCAGCGAAGAAAGGGTTTTTTCAGAAGACAGACACCAAAAAGCAGTATTCGCAAAACGTTTTGAACAACGTTGAAGACGCATATCGTCCGAAAAACAGAGGGCGCGTCCGAAACCCGATTTCGTCCAATACGATGAGCGGCGAAGAAGAAGCCAACGATTCCGAAGCGCCCCTCACCCAGATGCAAGACAAAGCTCCGCAAACGCGTTTCAAAAAGCCTGTCGGTTATGCCTTCGCCGGTCCGCAAGCCAAACGTCAAAAGCAAGATGCTCAAGCGGATGCAAGCACACCCACTCAAGCCGTAGTCAACCAGCCTGCGGCAGTGGTGTTCAGCCCACCTGCTCAAATCGCAAAAAACGTTGTGGAAGAAAAGTCGCCCGAACCTGAAATTCAAGTTCGCACCGGTAAACCTGCGAAGAAAAAAACCGACATCGCAATTCAGAAGAGAGCACCAAAGAAATCGAAAAGAATGTCTGAGCCAGAGATTCAAGTTCGCACGGGCAGCTTTGTACAAAAACCGTCTGAGCCGGAGATTCAAGTGCGCACAGGCAGCCTTTTGAAGAAACCGTCGCAACCTGAAATTCAAGTTCGTACAGGCGACATAGTTGCCGGTCCAACGCTGGAAACCTCAGTTGCCTTAGAACTCATGCAAGCTGCCATTATGCTCGAAGCCATGCAAGCACTTGAAGTAGATGTTCAAGAAACCAGAGGAAATTACGAGCCGCTGGAAGAATCTGAAGTGAAAGCGGCTAAAAGCTTGATCCTCCAAAACCTTTTTTCAAAGACAACAGCGAAGAGCGAAGCTCAATACGAATTGGATTTGGATTCGATCTCAGATCTGGATTCAATTGCAATGGATGAATTCCAACAAACAGAAATTGTTGAAACACAAATTCAATTAGAGCCGAGACCGACTGAAGAAATTTCAGCCGCCGAATGCGGACTGAGTTTTGATCCTGAAGCCTTCGGAAAGGATACGAAGAAGACCAGGTTCCTCAATGTTCCGAAGCAAGGCATAAAGCGCAGCCATCGCGGCACCATCGAAGCAGTTTTCCAGCCGAACGGAAATATTGTCCAGGCGCAATACAATTGCTGCGGCATCCTTATCGAAGTAAACGTGGGCGGTGCTGTGAAACTTACACGCGCAGCAGATACCGGCAAGTGGACGATGAGCTACTTGGATGGCAGCCAGCCTGTCAACAGAGTCAAAGGCGTCGCCTTCGACCGCCTGGGCAACCTCTGTTACAGTACCGAAGACGGACGCACGACCGTCATCTGCGCAGACGGCCGCGTCATTGAAAAGTAAAACGATTCCTTATTAATTAGCTGGATCTCAGGAGCTGGTGGTACTATCTGAACCGGCGCGCATCAGCGCTCGGTACCCCAGGCAGAATTGGGTCTTTCCGGCTCCTATGTCAAAAGTGGTTACTAAAAACTCGGTCATGTCTCAGCTGGTCGCTCTCGAGCAGTTCCTCAACCAGCTGAAAGAAGACGTCGAGCATGCAAAATATCGCCGCAATCAGCTGGTTGCCCAATCTCTGGATGACGCCGCAGAAGAACTGACATCCGGCTTCAAGAATCTTGCCAGAGAAAAACTCTCCAGAGCTCACCTCAACATTAAGCTTGCCTGGCTCAGAGCCAGCTATGCGCGTCAACTATTTGATGCTGAAACCGTCGAATACGAATTGGGAGACGGAGACTATTTGGAACTCACGGAAGTCGAGGCTGAATTCTTGCCGGCAGCAAAAGTTCATTTCAGCTACCTTGAAAGCGAGCTCAAGCACATGCGCTCGGAAATTCAGGCACGTGTGGGCAAGGCGAAATAATGGATATTTTCGAACAAATTAAATCGCTTGCCGGAGATTGGCTGAAACGCAAAGATGCCAATGAAAAACTGACGCGCATGCTGGAGATGATTGCGGAGGCGTCGGCGGCAGTCGAAACCAGGAAGTCTTCATTTGTCGGCTTGGCGGAAGAGCGCTTGAAAATGGCTGAGGAGGCGCGAAAGAAAGCGCTCAAGATGTTTGAAGAAGATTCTATGGAAGACTGCGAAAAGTTTTGCGAGAGAGGATTGTTGCACTTGCAAATCGCCTCCGCTCACATGCTTTCCGAAGACCAGTTCAAGCTGGAAATGACTTTCGATGAAGGCTCTGCTGAAGAGTCGATTGAGCGGTTGTCCAATGGAATTGCCCGTCTCAAAATGGCAGTCGAATACAGCAATTGCCTGGTCAGCGATCACGTAAAAGAACATCTTCTGGAAGTTGTCCGCCAGAGAGAAGAAGCTCTATCTCTTTACGCCGAAGGCGGCGAAGAAGACGCTCACCGGATCGCCGAGGGGGCGCTTTTGTGGTTGCACTATTTGGGACAACAATTGGAACTCGACAATGACAAACCAATTATTCAAATCGAGCCGATTGTAAAACTGAGTCCTAAGGAAATGATTTCGATTAAGACTCTCATCGACAGCATCGTTCATTGCCGATCGGTTCTGCAAGTTACTCATACCCGTGGTTATACAAGAGTAGAGCGCTATTTGACGGCTGCTATGGTAAACCTCGAGAAAGCCATCAACGCATATCTTGACGGCGACGCCGACAGAGTGGCTCGCATGGTCACGACCGGTTTGATGGAAGCTAGAATGGCGGACGAACTCCTGAAGAACACCGGACCGGACGAAGGTGCATACGAGGTTTTGGCGAGCGAACTGGCAGATGATTTGACGATTAAGGGCAAGGAGTTTTTTCGTCGGCTGGTTATCTTGAGTCGTTTGATCAAAGACAATTTTGACGAGCCGGAAAGAGCTTTGAACAAACTAGATTCCGTCAATTTCAACTACAAGAAATGTCTTTCTGCAATGCGCGATCAGGACATGAGCACTGCCAGCCGATGTGCAAAACTAGCTCACCTGGATCTCGATTACGCAAAGCAACTTGTGATTGAAGGTGTAATAGAGCCTAGTTACTCGGACACTTGAGTCTCATTCTGGTTCGCTTTGTAGGGGAGGCGCCATGCGTCACCCGGGAGATTGACTGTGGATTTTAGAATGAAGATCCGGAGTATTCGGATCTCTGATCCCAGCTTGATACCACAGGTGACATCATGGAATTTGCTTGCGGCTTTATTTTGTCCGGCATCAAATCGACAAAGATTAATTGTGGACGGCAGCAGAATCTCAGCCTTGGCGCATTGTGCCGTTCCATTCCGACACCTCGCGAAATAACAAGATTGCTGCCGGACGGCAGTTTTACTAAATTACCATTGACCCAGGCTTTCGGTACATTCGACGCCGTCATGAGTGGTCCGAAAAATGGGATTTGCACCTGTCCGCCGTGGCAATGTCCGGCGACAAGAAGATCCGCATCAATTTTACCCAGAGAAAAATCGGGGTAATGCGCCATTACGATGTGAAACTTGTTGCTCTTAGCATTTCTCGAGACTTTTAGTTCTCCATTTCTTCCATCGTAAAAACCTAAACCCGTGATGTCCACTGGTCCTGCAGCGATTGTCTCCGACTGTTCGAACGTGTGACCAGGGATGTCGGTGAACAACTGTTGCCAGCATGCAAAATCATCCACATTTCCCTGCACCGCAAATGTGCCGTGTTTAGGCGCAATATTCAAGTCTTTAAACAGTTGCTTGAATTTATCGCGCTCTGCTGCAAATTCCTGCGGAGTGAAAGTTTGAATGTAATCTCCAGGAAGCAGGAATAGATCCGGCTTTTCGTTTGCGACTTGCTGCAACACGCTGCGCTCGTAATCACCTATCTTGTCTGTTTGAAAATCCGCAAGTATGGCGATG
>JBGAVL010000166.1:0-13269 GCA_044228145.1 Obscuribacteraceae bacterium (SeqCode) | reverse complement strand
GCCAAGGCGGCCGCCGCCGATCCTCTGCTCAAGGAAAGCAGCTCCGCCCTGCGGCTGGGCATAAATCCGGGCAATGGACACCCTGGTCCATTTTCCACACACTTCTATGCAGTTTCGGCTTCCGACACCATCGAAAAACACTTTTCCGGCGCTCTGGGCGAAAAGTCCGGACAAGGTAAGGGACAGCGTATTGCCATCAACGATTGTATGCCGCCTTACATGAATGTGTAGGCTGACGCAAACTCGCCTGACACGTTCAATTTTACCTATCCTCCCGATGTTACCGAGCATACGCTCTACATGCCTTTGCGTCGCAAGCATGTGCAATTGTCTCTGAGAAGGCCTTCTGCCCTAAGACAAATTGAGCTTCAGGGGGCTGATTTGGCGGCTGCGCAGATTTATTTGAGCTTTTACGATGACAGTCTTAAATATGCTCCGGGTCAATACGAGCCGTTGGCGCACAAGAAGGGAAAACAATTGAGCTGGGAAATTCCAGCTGACAGGAAAGTAAGCGCCATTAAGCTAAGAGCCGGTTTTAAAGGCGCCAACCAGTCCCTGCAATTGAAATTCATCGAAAAGTAAAACAGCGGCCGGACGCTTTTGCTATTGCATTGCCGATTTCAAACGTTTGAATGCTTCATGCCCATCAAATTGGTGGTCGCCTTTCGTTTGAAACAGGATGACATTCTCAGGTGCCTTTAACGCTCCATAGATTTCTTTTGTTTCTTCAAAGGCCGATTTAGCGCCACTGAGAGGGAATGCTTGGTCATCCTTTGTCGCCTCGAGAAGTAAAAGCCTAGGAGCGACCAGTCCGCCTACGTCTGAAAGACGGAATTCCTTGCCTAGATTGGGGACAAAGTTGCAAGCGCAATGGTTGTGGGAAAGAAGCGATGAATTTATGTCATTTAGAAAGCAGCTGACTACAGCGCATTTCACGCGAGTATCTACGGCCGCGGCAAGAAGAGAAACCGCACCGCCTGCACTTATGCCTATCGTGGCGATATTGTCTTTCTTGATGTCATTTCGCGATTGGAGATAGTCAATTGCCCTCAAAATATCATAGACCCTGTAGCCGAAGAGGCTTTCGCCAAACAAGTTTAGAAGGTCTTCGAACTGCTTGCAGCTGGTGCCCTGAGGAAATTGTTTTCGTATGCGCTCGGCGGCGCGTGAGCCAATACCAAGCGACTCTATAGCCAGAGTTGCATAACCATTGGCTGCGCACTGAACTGCTATATCGTGTTGATAGTCTGCAGAGAGAGTGCTTCGTGTGCTGCCGTCCGGCTGCAATCCGATAATGTCTTCCACGCGGCTTAAGTGTCCGGGCGCACAAACCATTGCCGAATATTTCGCTTTGGAATTTCCCGGGTTGTCCGGCAATAGAAAATAGCCGCCGACCGGATAATTCGATCGGCTGTAGAAAAGAATTTCCTGCCTTGTGTATTTATAGACGGTCTTATCGATGACCACAGAGCACTTCACTTTCTCGCCTAGCTTTGCATTCAAAGGATGAGGCGCAGACTCAGGCAAGGCCAGAATAGTCTTTAACACTGCCCGTGCATCGGTTTGCCATTTTGCAGGATTGACCCTTTGACTAAAGCCATGGCGGGCGCGGTGATTTTTATGCAGTTGTCTGTTGTAGGCAAAAAAGTCAAAATCGCGACAAGGCTTTAAAATCGATGATTTCGGCAGCTGGTAGGCGTTCTCCGCCGCATACGAAGAGCTTGATTGAGAGCACGCCATAAGCGCAGTAATTAATACTAGAGCGCTTTTTCTCAATCGCCGATTCTTACGACAAAGGGCTCTTGGCATGATCGAAATCGTACTCCTCGAATTGCAGGACGGAAAGTTCTCTTGTTTGTTCTGTTTGCAAGAGAGTCTTTGCCAGTTCGCGGGCCTGAACACGTATTTCCGGCACCGCCACCGTTTCTCCGCGCAGTCCCAAAGTTGGTGGACCAAGCGTGAAAAGCACTCTGCTGGGTTTGCCTGCGGCATCCAAAATTGCACCGTCCGGACGAACATTTATGCCCAGACCGGTCGGATGCGATACAACCATTGATCTGGTCAATAGTGATTGAGCAAGGTTGTTTTTTGCCGTGCGGAAGTCGGGCGAATAACCGGAACAGTTTATCAGCAAACCAACCTTCAATTGCTCAGGCTGCCCGCCTGCGCGGGGCATGATTGTCGCGATTAGAGCCTCGGACGTTTCATTGACGCTGTACAGGCGCCCGCGGATTACTCTTAGTCTTCCGGTTTCAATCAGGGCGTTTATCTCTTCTGCGATTTCCGGCGCCATGCGGTGACGATGCACGTCCCAATAAGTGCGCAAGTGCCTCAGGAATCGATGCTTTTGCTTGTCGTTGAGCGACGCCCAGAGGGCTTGTGAATGGGGCCGTAGGCAGTCAATGACCTGCCGCCAGTCGCTAACTTCCATTTTTACAGTCGATGAGTTGTCGAACAGATGGCCGTAAGAACCGCTTCTTATCGTCTCTTTCACTGCCTTGAAAAGGAGCATCAAGTCTCCGTATAGATCTTGATTCAACTCCGTTTGTGCAAAGGTGGCCAGTGAGGCCCTGGAATGTGCGCATGGTATCAGCCCATGGCGTGAAACGGCATAAATATTACCTTTGAACCCGTTATGTACCAGCTCGATTGTTTTGTCAATCATGGTCAAGCCGGTGCCGATCAAAAGTGCCTCACCACCGGTAGTGGCGTAATCGGCGCCCGTCTGTTTCCAGGGATTGTTTATGTATCTTTCCGAGAGGGCAATGCTCTGGCTGATTCCGGACGGCGCTCGGGGGGTGAAATTGCCGGTCGCCAGAACGACTTTATCGGCTACTATGACGTCTCCGCTTGCTAATTTGATGACTGCTTTGGTTTTGTCCTGGATTAGTTTTATGGACAGCGCTTCGTCGGTAAGTCTTTCGAATGTGATGAATGCGGGCAAATTGTTTACTGTCGACTGCAAAATGCTGTCGATATACTCTCCATAAAGTTCGCGGCTCAGATATGATGATTCGCTTACCACCATATTCTTGGCACGCGCCCATTTGAGAAAATGCAGTGGCTCGTCCGGCAATGCGCTCATGCGCCCGGCCGGGACATTGAGAAGGTGTTTGGAAAAACCTGTGGAATAGGCAACGCCCCTGCCTAAGCTTTCAGCTCTTTCAACAAGAACGATTTTGAAAGGAGAGCGGGCTTGCTGTATGAGGTTGACCGCGGTTAGAGTGCCTGCAAAGCCCCCACCTATTATTGCCACTGTGTTCATAAAAAACCTTGAAAAGCGAATTCAGTCGTCGAGTTACTGGACGGAAGAAGCTGTAAGCGCGTCAGCTAATGAGCTTTCTGTGCCTTCTCTCGTCACTTTGAATTCCGGTGAGCGGGCTGTGGTATCAAATGCTTTTCCTAGCCTGTCCTGCACCAGATAAGTGGGGCGTCCGCGCAGTTCTTCAAGGGCCGTAGAGAGGTAAACTGCCACCAGTCCGACTGAAAGAACCTGCAGTCCGGCAAGAAAGAACATCGCTGCCGTCACAAGCAGATAAGGCTGATACGCGCCGGTTGAGATAACGCCGATTGCCAGTGTGATGAGCCCGAGCGCGGCCAGTATCATTCCGACGATTGGTATCAAAAACAATGGAGCGACGCTGAAAGCGAGAATGCCGTCGAAGGCGAGACGCAAAAGTTTTCTTATCGTATATGTGCTTTCACCGATTTCGCGCGCACCTCGATCGACTGCGATGCCTACTTGCCTGAAGCCGAGCCAGGGCACGAGCCCGCGCAAGAAGCGCTTTTTCTCCGGCAGTCGCTTGAGAGCCTCGACCACTTTCCTGTCCATGAGGCGGAAGTCGCCGGTATCTCGAGGAATTTCCACAGCCGCGACGGATGAAAGCACCCTGTAAAAAATGTAAGCGAAAAGACGCTTCGGCACGCTGTCTTTGCGGGTCGAACGGGTGGCATAGATAACGTCATAACCACGCCGCCACAATTCCATCATCTGGGGAATCAATTCAGGTGGATCTTGCAAATCAGAATCGATATTGACGATCGCGCGCCCATCGCAATGATCCATGCCGGCTGTAATTGCCGCCTGCTGTCCGAAATTTCGTGAGAGGTTGATCAGTTTGACATAGGGAAATTCAAGGGCAATGTCTTTGAGTGCACGCGAAGTGCGCTCGCCCGAGCCGTCGTTGACGAATACGACCTCATACTTGAGTGAGACTTGAAGAAGAATCTCCTCCAACCTCTGAAGCAGGCGCACGAGATTGCGCGGGTCTTCGTTATATACAGCTACTACAACTGAAAGATCGGGACTTGCCACTGGTGTTTTACCGGATGCGTCTACTCTCAACAACCTCGAATTGTCTTACACATTCAAGGCGCAGGTCAACTTGTCAGCTTCTAATGTCAAGCGAGGGCGTAGCTTGCAAAGGCTCAGCCTGCGGCATTGCTAAGCTGGATTTAAGGATGTGATCCAATTCCAGGTTTCTCTCAATCCTGCACCCAGCTCGGTTTGTGCAGACCAATTCAGATGTTTTTCCGCCAGCTTAATGTCAAGAACATTGGATGGAACGTCTAAAGTTCTGCCAGGCTGGTAATTCACATTAACCGGGCGGTCTATATTTTTCTTTATCTCGTCGACAATCTCATTGAGTGAATGTCCGCGACCGGCTCCGATATTGAAAATGCGCGGATCGCTGGGACCTGGTTGATATTCTGCGGCACAAACTAAAGCACGGGCGGCGTCTGTGACGTAAATGTAGTCTCTGACGATTTCTCCGTCTCCAAAGATATTGATCGGCTTGCCTTCCGCGGCACAACCCAGAAAGACACCAATGACGCCTTGCTTGGCGCGCGGGTTTTGCAAAACGCCGTAAGGATTGGAAAAGCGCAATACGACGTAATCCAGACCCCACTGTGTATAGAAAAGATAGAGATACTTTTCAATTGCCAGCTTGGTGATTCCATAAGAGCAAATCGGCTCTGTGGTGTGATCTTCTTTTATTGGGCTGGTTTTGGGAACACCATAAACCGTGCCGCCCGAAGATATGAAAACCACCTTTTTTACGTTTGACTGCCGGCATTCTTGAAAGAGCTGCACGGAGTCGGCGATGTTAGAGCGTATGTCGTATACGGGATCGTCGTTGGAGGTTTGCGGCAAAGTCGTGTAAGCCAGGTGAAAAACCCAGTCCATATCCTTGACGGCGGCGGCGATTTCGCCATGATTGCCCAGGTCGCCTATCTGGTAGTCGACTGCCGGCAAAGGCTCTCTGAAGCGGCTGGGATAACGGTCGATTACTCTCACTGAGTGACCGGACTTGAGCAATTGATCAACGAGGTGGCAGCCAATAAAGCCGTTGCCGCCAATTACAAGAGTTTTCATGCGCAATATGTTAGCACGCCGCTAAAAACAACTCAAAATGCGCGCTCCCATGCGAGTCTTTCAGCTTTTCAGCAGACAGATGTCGGAATTCTAAGATAGGGTGCGTATATCTTTTCGATGTCGTCGACCATGTCCTCAACGCTGCGCTCTGGCTTGATTGCCTCTCTAAATCTTTTCAGAAGCGACGGTTCGGTGACGATGCGTAAAAGCTGCTCTTTAAGCGATTCTGTGGAATTAAGTTTAAAGAGCAATCCGGTTTTGTCATGTTCGATGACTTCGGCCATGCCGCCCAGATCGGTTGCCACTAAGGGCGTCTTGGTCGCCAGTGCCGACTGCATAACCAGGGGTGTATTTTCATACCAGCGCGATGGAATTACCAAAACATCAATCCCGGCGAGGATTTCGCCAAAGCGGGCCTGGGGAAATGTTCCTTTGAAAACAATTTTTTTAGCGTTTTGCGATCCGTCACAAGCCATATCCAGCAGTTTTTTTCCATATTCGGGAAACTGCTCGGTGGAGCCGTAAATGGAAAGATTGCATTTCGCCTCCTCTGGAAGCGCCAGGAACGCCTTGATGAGAAGATCGACGCCTTTGTGCTCGAAGAGCGTGCCTACAAAGCCTATGCGAACGACATCCGACTGGCTCTTTTCCTTGTGAGCCGTAAGAGCCTCCAGGTTAATGCCGAAAGGCACATGGTGAATGAGTTTTGCGTCAATTCCGTTTTCAACGAAGACATCTTTCATAAGGCGCGTCGGCACCATAATCGCCTGCATTTTGTTGGCCGTGTTGCGCAATTTCGCCGGCCTTCTCAATGTCGCACTTGTGGCATCAGGCAATTTTGTAGCTATGTAGGCTGAGTACAAACCTTTTATTGCGGCCGAATGCAGGGCGGAAGAATTTTTTGCCGTGCCCGGGTATTTAACACCTAACGCTTCTTTGAATTCGGAAAGTGGAGGAAATAATTTGGGCGTGTAGCAATCCAGGCATTTGATTGCGCCCGGCCCCGGCCCCCGGCAAATCGCTCCATCCGGTCTTTTGAGCTGCACAATCGGGCAGACAAACCAGAAATCAGTGGAATAAAAGACCACCGGAATGTTCAATTCTCTGGCCACGTCAATTACGGCTGCGGAGTGATTTTGCGCATGCACTATTTGGACGAGATCCGGTTGGAAGTCCTCAAACAATTTTCTGAAGTGGCTGGCGATATGCGGATGGTCGTATTCGAAGGAGAAGCGATAGTCCTTGAGCCTGAGCGGCTCTTCGATGACGTGTACTGGCACGCCTTCGTATTCAAAGGAGGAGGTTTCCTGCATATCGCCTTCTTTTCTGCGCGCATCCAAGTCGGGCGGATTGGCGGTTACGACCAGCACTTCATAGCCACGCGCCTGCAATTCCTTAGCGATATTAAGCGTAAGTACTTCCGTTCCCGCGCGATGCTCCGGGAAAAATTTGTGTACGGTAAGTAAGACCTTTTTCATTATCAGGACGAAATTCTTGCACAAATCTTGATGTTAGCAGGTCAGTCGCCGAGGCACATGAGGCATACTGCTGGTTGCTTTTTGGTATCTTTATGCAACCAAACTGCGGTGTTTTTTCTTGCGCGTCTGTCTCATCTCTCGTGAATATCCGCCCGATACCGGATTCGGCGGGATAGCCACATTCACCCGCCATCTGGCGCACGGGTTGAAGGCGGCCGGCAATGACGTGGAAGTAGTGGCGCTGGCTAAGGAAGGCAAAGGAGTCGAGCGGCAGGATGATTGCGGTATTCCCGTGCACCGCGTCGTGCCTTTGCCGATCGGCTCTGATCTGGGGTGGTCGGCATTTTGCAGGCCCTACAGCCGCTATGTCATGAGAACCAGCGCAGCGCTTTATGCCAAGTTCGACGAGTTGAACAGGAGCAAACCCTTTGATGCAGTCGATACTCCCGAACTCTTGGCTGAAGGTTTTTATCCGGCAATCACCAAATGTACTCCGCTGACAGTCAGGCTTTACACGCCACACTCGAAATTCATCGCCGAACGCTTGCACAATGTCACCGATACATTCGACCATCAATTCGTTGCCATGGTCGAGCGCATCGCCATGCTTTCCGCCGACGTAATTACCTCTCCCAGTCTCGATCTGGCTCAATATGTCGCATCTGACCTGGGCATAAAAGTCGAAGATATAGATATTGTCTACAACCCGATCGATGCGCAGGAATTTAGCCCTGAAGGTGAGCGCGCCTGCTTCGCAAGAGTGGCTCCGACTGTTCTCTTTGTCGGACGTTTGGAGGCCCGCAAGGGAATTCACTATTTGATCGATGCCGTGCCGCAAGTAGTTGCTGGGGTGCCCGGGGTTCACTTCGTCATTATCGGCGATGACACGCAAAATGCGGCCGGGCAAAAGTCTGTTCTGACTGAAATCAAAGAACGGCTTGCCAGAACCGGTTGCGCCGGCGCCGTGACGTTTATCAACCGGGTTCCGCTTGCCGATCTCCCCAAGTATTATCGCGCTGCCGACGTTTGTGTTGTTCCGTCTTTATACGACAATTCCCCCTATACTTGCCTGGAAGCGATGTCTTGCGGGCGGGCTGTAATCGGCACCGATGGCGGTGGCACAAAGGAATACATCGTCCACGGCGAATCCGGTTTGATAGTCAAGGTCAAAGACTCACAGGCTCTAGCTGATAGTCTGATCAAGTTGTTGACCGATGACGCGGAGCGCAACCGCCTTGCCGTCAATGCAAGAAAGCGCGTGCTTGAAGTTTTCGATAGAGTCGAGATCGCCACTAAAACAGTGGAGCTTTATAGAAAGGCGGCGGAGAAGATGCACGCCCGGTCGACAACCAGCCTGTATCAAGGTGAAAAAGGAAATGTCTTGCTTGATGCTGATGAGACCCTCTATCAGTTCGACATCATGATTCGCGATTTGATTTTGAAAAATTCTCTGCGCAAGTACTGGTCCAGCCTGGCCAAATTAGCTATGACGAGACCGCGCCTGGCTGCAGCTAAATTGAGCCTTTCTATTTTGAAAAGCTTGGGTTTGGGTTCGCTTGATTTTGTCAATCGTCTGGAATCGCTCGTCAGGATAAATGAGCGTTCAAAACTGATTTTAAGTGCGCCGGGAAATCCTGCCAGTGAGACAAGAGAAAACAGTATGTCTCGTTCTTAGAACCAGCTTTATCTGGGTTTTCGCAGGCTTCTAAAGCTAAAGAAGGCACAAACAAGTAGTGAAATTGCAGTTATACAGATGCCACCGTAAAAGGTGTGCGGGAAAAATTCAAAACGGATCTGGTGTTTTCCTTGAGGCACCCGAACGGCGCGGAAGCTGATATTGGCTCGATATATGGGCACTTCTTTGCCGTCCAGGTAGGCGTGCCAGCCGTTGTAATAGGTATCGGTCAAGATCAAAAATGCTTCTTTTTCCGCATTGGTGGCAACCACAACCGTGTTGGCATCAGGTCTTTGTACTTCTGCTGATTTAAATTCGGCGGATGAAGACGGCAGCCGGAGAGATTCCGGAGCCGCTTCAATTATGGTCAGTTTGTGCGCGTCAAACCCTGGATAACGCATAGCTTCGGTTGCCTCAGTCAATGATCTGGCCGGCAATATGTTGCTGGCCAGGTAGGCTTGGGGCAGTGCCGTTGTGTTTCGGTAGAGCAAAATCTGATCGCTGTCTTGTCTTACGAACTTGAGTCGCGCCTGGCTCAAATCGGTGAGATTTTTTTCGCCTGGCGGCACATGCAAAAGTTCTATGCCGAGAGCGCGAGTAGGCAAGGGCGTCTTGTTGAGAGGCAGTATGCCCTCGCATAAGGCGCTGTAAATGCGAAGCACGAGATAGAGATCTTTTGTTTGCTTGGCGAAATCCGGAATCTGTACAGAATTGAATTGCACTGATGACGTGGCGTCAGCAGAGCGAACCTCCGAGCGCGGTCCGGCGGCAATGACCTCTCCGGAAGCATCAACAATGTCGAGCTCTGCGGCTAAGCCTCTCGACATAACCGGGTCCATCTCCCACTCGAGTTTTGTAAAAACTTCTCCGTTTGTGGACAGGCAATAGCTTCCTTGTTTTAGAACCAAAGGGCTCATTATGCGCTGAGGGGCCTGGGCAAGACCGGGAAGGGCTTTGAGCGGCATTGCTTTGTCCGCTGCGGAGCTGCGCGGCCAGCGGCTAATCACGTAGTTGACGCTGGCCGTATCCAGGAGCGTCGAGAGGGCGTATCCACTTTTGGCCCGTTTGGAGTCAGCTGCTTCACTCGCCCAACTCAGTCGACTCAGTGCAGTCATCCACCTGGGCACAATTGGTCCGGTGTGGCGAAAGTCGCGTAATTCATAGACCATGGAGATATTCGGATAAAAGAAGAAGCGCCCGGAAGCGGTCATGCGTTCGCCCGTCTTTTTGATCTCATCCAAAGCCGGAGAAGATCTGTATGTAAATGGAAATGTCGGGCTTAGTGCCTGCCGACTGGCATCACCGAGACTAAATAAATTGAAGGCAAGCAAACATACGGGCAACACAACAATGGCTTTGGAAGGGAGTTTGAAAAAAAATGTGGCAGCCATAATCGCCAGGGTTAGAGAGAGAGCCAGCACCCCTTTCACGGCTTCGCCCGGCAGAATTGCCGGTGCCGGTAAAGTGCCGTCATGACCGGGCAAAACGATGCCAGCGCTAATCAATAGAAAGGGACTTACTGCCAGCACTGCGGCAGTTAATATCAAAAAAATCAGCTCCGGAGGTTGGCGATTTTGCATGCGCGCGATGCTCAAGTCAACACCGTGAGCGGCCAGCAGGCTCAGTGCCAAGAGAAAAGGTGCAAGCAAATAGCGAGGAGGAATCAAGCTGAATGCCTGTATCTTCGACAAATGCTCCAGTGGTCCAGGCAAGCAGCACCAGAGCGCTAAAACTAAAGCCCAGATTGCCAGCCGCCTGTTCTTGCCGTTGCCGAAAGCGAGAGCAAATAAGGCCATCAAAAGTGATACCACGCCTATAAACGCGCTGCCTCCTTTGTATATCGGCGTAACCAGTTCCGATAAAAGAGTTTGTATCGAATCCTTTTGAATCTCATATTCGTAAAACTTATAGGAATCAGCATTGGCAGCCAGCTCAAGAAAAGGCAAAAGCAGAGGAGCGCCCAGGCAGACACCGATCACACCGGCCAGGAGTATGTTCTTGCCGACTTGAAAAGGAAGGGCTCCGGGGGCAAATGGGCGAGCGGCAACCATGATCGCCAATGAGTTCAAAATGGCAAGAAAAAAGAATTCCGGGTGCATCGAAGCCAGTGCTATGGCGGTGCAAGCGCCCAAGACAGCAGTTTTGACAAAACTTTTTGCGTTTCCTAAGTATATGAATGCCAGAGCGAGCAAAGGAAACATTTGCACTTCATTGGGCAATTCCAGCTCGCGCATCACAAATGGGCAAAGCCCGTAGGCAATTGCCGCAAATGCGGATGCGCCTATGGAAAACGTGAACATCCTTGATAGGACGAACGTGGAAAGGGTGGCAATCAGACATTTGACAGCGATGCCGAGATTGTAGAGATAGGGATTGGCCGCTTGAAAAATTCCCCTGAATGGCGAAAACGTGCAGTACTGCAATTCCGCCATCGTTGGAAAACCGCACCCAAAGCAGGGATTCCACAAAGGAATCTGCAAACGTTTCATTTCCTTTGCTGCGTACAACTGAAAGGGAATATGAGTTTGGTATAGCGAAGGATCGAAGCGAGGCCTTTGAATTGTAAATCTGAGGCTATTGTTGAAGAAGTAGTCTTCAGCCGCCAGGATGGGCAATTTCGATATTTCTTTGCCGGTTATCACCGTACGGCCGAAACAAGCGAAAAGGATAAAAGACGCCAGGATTATGATTGCCGCCATATCCATGGTCTTCTGACGCGGAGTTTCCAATTGAGTATTTGCAGCCTATATGCGGAAATTGCACCTGGGGGCACGATTCTACAATAACGTTGTTTTTCCTAAAATCGTTCTCCTTGACTGCCAGGCGAGGCCTGATATGCTCAGCTCTCACCGGTGGAATTCCCCGAAAAACAAGCGTCACTGGGCGCAATTACCGACAATGACTGACCATTTGACACGCCTCGAGCATGAAAGTGTATTCATAATACGAGAGGCTTACAAAAAGATAAGAAACCTGGCCCTTTTGTGGTCGATGGGAAAAGACTCAACCGTGCTTTTGCATCTGGTGCGTAAGTCGTTCCTGGGACATGTGCCGATTCCGCTTGTGCACATAGACACCAGCTACAAAATTCCGGAAATGATTACCTGGCGCGATCAGTACGTCAAAGAGAATGGCTTGCGCTTGATTGTCGGTCAAAACAAAGCTGCGCTCGAAGCCGGCATGGGTCCGGAAAAGGGGCGCCTGGTATGTTGTGGAGCGCTGAAAACTCAAGGTCTCCTGGATACCATCAAAGAGCACAATATAGGCGGGCTATTGCTGGGCATCAGGCGCGATGAAGAAGGTTCAAGGGCCAAAGAAAGAGTAGTTTCACCTCGCCCCGATGATGGCACCTGGACATATAAAGACCAGGTGGCGGAAATTTGGAATCATTACAATCTGCATTTGCCTGAATCTGTGCATATGCGTGTCCATCCTCTTCTCCATTGGACCGAGCTTGATGTCTGGGAATATATCCAGCGTGAAAAACTGGAAATCATGCCGCTTTATTTCAGCAACGCCGAAGGCAAGCGTTACAGAAGCCTTGGCTGCTGGCCTTGCACGGGGTCGATAGATTCATGCGCAAGCACTGTCGATGAGATCGTCCACGAAATTCGTATGACCAAAACATCAGAGCGTGCCGGTCGCGCTCAAGATAATGCCGACACTTACGCAATGCAAAAATTGCGCAGCCAGGGTTACATGTGAGCGGAAACAAGATGACTGAATACAACCAGCGCAAAATTGTCATAGTCGGTCATGTGGATCACGGTAAATCCACCTTACTGGGGCGGCTGCTCATGGACTTCGGCAAAGTGCCGGAGCAAACTATCGAGAAGGTGAGAAAAACTTGCCAGTCTCGCGGCGTGCAGCTCGAGCCAGCCTTTTTTCTTGATGCGTTTCAAGAAGAACAAGAGCAAGGTATCAGTATTGACACTACCCGCGTCAATTTCGAATTTGACGGAAAGCGCTTTCTTTTGATCGATGCTCCCGGCCACCTCGAGTTTCTGAAGAATATGACCACGGGCGCATCCGGTGCCGAAACCGGTATTCTTGTGGTGGATGGGTTTGACGGCATCGGTTCTCAGACCTTGCGCCATCTGAAGATCCTGGGCATACTCGGTGTCGGCCAGGTGATCGTCGTAGTTAACAAAATGGACAAAGCCGGTTACTCGCAATCACGTTTTGAAGAGGTTGCCGGCGAAATACGCGCGCACATCGAAAAGGAAGGACAAATTTGCCTTTCGATCATTCCGATTTCAGCTCTCAAAGGCGAAAATCTCACGCAAGTATCAGATGAACTCTCCTGGTACACAGGCTTGCCGCTTTTGCCGCAACTGGTGGCGCATACAGAAGCCGCCGCCAAGCGCATTGACGAAGACGGCGCTGGCGAACCTTTCCGTATGATCTTGCAGGATGTGTACCGCTTCACCGATGAGCGCTTTTATGCGGGCCGAGTAGTTTCCGGGCAAGTAAAACCGGGCGCGCGTGTCTTCTTTTCGCCTTCCGGTAAGGTTTCCACTATCGCCTCAATTGAAACTTTTCCGCCAGGACAAGCTGAAAAGGCGGTGAAGGGAGACTCTGTGGCTTTGCGCCTCAAAGATCAAATCTTTGTCGAGCGTGGCGAAGTCATTACATTGCCTGAAGAACCGGTCGAAGTCAACAACGAGATTCAGTCGAAGTTGATCTGGCTCAATTCCGAGCCGCTCAATTGGGCAAGCGAATATATCTTGAAGATTGGT
>JBGAVL010000165.1:0-13370 GCA_044228145.1 Obscuribacteraceae bacterium (SeqCode) | reverse complement strand
GGCTGAGAGCCACCGTCAAACCTGGCTCCGTCACGCTGGAAGAATCAGTCAAAGTGGCGCGAAAAATTCGCGAACGTCTGCTCCAATATCCTGAAGTGACCACAGTGCTTTCTCAAGTCGGCGGACCTGACGATGGAACAGATCCGGCAAAATTCGGCGACCAGGAATTTTACGTAGGTCTGAAACCGATGAAAGAATGGCGCCCACAGTTTCATGAGACCAAAGATCAATTAATCGCCAGCATGAAAAAGGAGCTGGAAGAACTTCCGGGAGTGGGATATTACTTCACTCAATACATTCAAACAACTGTCGACGAGGCACTTTCAGGAGTACAAGGCTCGCTTGTCGCAAAAATATCAGGGCCGGATCTCTATGATCTTGAAAAACTGGGACACAAAGTCGGCAGCATCATGGATAAAACGCCAGGCATCGTCGACGTTATTGTCGATCCTCTGGTCGGGCAGCCGCAATTCGCAATCAAAATCGACCGCGATGCGGCAGCCAGATATCAGCTCAATGTCGACGATTTGAAACGACTTGTCGAGATTGCCATCGCCGGAGCGTCGGCCACAAAAATTATCGAGGGCGAGAAAAAGTTTGATCTAATCGTAAGATTGGCACCGGAATATCGCGCCACAGAAGAGTCTTTGAGCGATATTTTTGTGGACACTCCGCAGGGGAAAAAAGTGCCGCTCTCTCAGTTCGCCACCCTGAAAGAGGTGTCAGGCGCCGTGCAAATTTGGCGTGAGCAAGGCTCTCGTCTTGCCACAATCCGAGCAAACGTAAGAGGTCGTGACTTAGCCACCGCAGTTGAAGACGCCCAGGCCCGAGTAAATAAGGAGATTTCGCTCCCGCCCGGCTATCGGGTCTCCTGGAGCGGTGAGTTTCAACGGCAGAAAGAGGCTTCCCACCAGCTGGCTATCGTTGTGCCGGTGACATTGGTTGTGATCATTACCATCCTGTACTTATCGTGCGGCACTTTCCGCGGCGCCATAGTGATGTTTTCCGTGGTTCCTCTGGCGTCCATCGGCGCCGTTCTGGCCATGTACATGACCAATACTTATATGTCTATATCGGCAGGAGTCGGCTTCATAGCCCTGTTCGGACTGGCGGTCAAAAACGGAATTTTACTCGTGTCATTCGTCAACGAATTGAGGCAAGAGGGTCTTTCCATCGAAGAAGCGGTTTATAAGGGCGCTATGATCCGCCTGAGACCGGTTTTAATGACTGCTGTAATTGCTGCCGCAGGACTCTTGCCGGCAGCGCTCTCGAACGAAATCGGATCCCAGACCCAAAAACCATTCGCTATAGTGATAATTGGCGGGCTAGTATCCTGTACTCTTTTAACCTTATATGTTTTGCCGGTATTGTACATAAAGTTCCAGCCAAGGGCGACCAGACCAGGACAGGTGGGCAATAGAATACCGGAAGAAAAGCCGGTAAGAATTGAAAAGACGGAAGAATGATGAGTTTTGAGCAAAACAAGAAAGCAATCGCAATTGGGCGCTCATGCCTTGTTTTCTCGCTGCTCATTTCCATACCGGTTTTGTCAGCATGTACAGGCGACGCGCATAGCGCCATAGTGCAGGTGGAAAAGCTCAAATTACCCTATAGAGGCGAACAAGATCTCGACGAAAACACTGCTGCAACCGGCAAGTTGACTTTGAGCCCGGAGCAGTTGGAGGAAATAAAACCGACTACTTCTATCGTCCAGCAACGCAGAATTGCCAAGGAAGTTTCCCTGACAGGGCAGGTCGAGCCGGATTCTAATATGACGACGCCGGTCATTTCGCTGGTTCCCGGACGAGTCGAAAAGAGCTTCGTGCAACTGGGAGATATTGTAAAACAAGGACAGAGACTGGCATTCGTTAGAAGCGATGATATTGCGCAGATTGAAGCCGACTTGCTGAAACAAGTGCTGGACTTCGAAGCCGATATACAACAAGCGCGCTTTCAACTGGCTCTATGCGAAAAAATATTCGGCCGCCACAAGCAACTCTTCAGCGAAGGAATAAGTGCCAGAGCAGACCTCGACTCAGCCGAGAGCGATTATCAAAAAGCGCAGGTAGCACTTGAGACGCTTAAGGAAAAGCGCAGCGCTCTGATAACCATAGCGCGCGAAAGGTTGAGATTGTACGGTGTCGAAAAAGACGAGCTGGACAGGGTGCTGGCTACCAAGAGAATCGACGATGATTTTTACATAGAATCGCCCAGAGACGGAATTATTACGGAAAGAAATGCCGATATCGGACAACTCATTGACAACTCGCACAATATCTTCGTGGTCACCGACCTATCGCAGGTGTGGCTGACGGCGCAGGCGTTTGAGAAAGACATCCGTTGCATCAAGAAAGGGCAAAAGGTTACGGTAACTGTCAACAGCTATCCTGACAAGGTATTTCAGGGGAAAGTGGATTATACTGGCGTCATGCTCGATACGGACACGCGCACAATGCCCGTGCGCGCCACGGTGCAAAATCCGCAGATTATTCTCAAGCCGGAGATGTTTGCCAATATGCGCGTCGAAATTGGCGAAACAGAAGCGCTCTCGATTCCATTTGAATCAGTGCGCAAAACCGGAGAAGCAACGGTGGCGTATGTGGTGCAAGGGAAAAATCGTTTTGAAGAAAGAAAGATAGAGGTAGGCAGGCGCCTGGGTAACAGCGTGGAAATTTTAAAAGGACTGCGCCCCGGCGAAACAGTGGTTGCACGCGGCAGCTTGCAACTGCAGGGACAAATGTTGAAGCAATTATCCGAATGAGTTCAGGATTTACAGCATCAGTGGCATCACGCTCCTACACGGGGCTGGAGCCGGCATCGCAGAATAAAAAATACGGCGACAAGGAGAAAGAGCACGCGATGAAGCTCGTCACGGCTATCATTCAGCCATTCATGATCGACAGACTGGCCAGAGCGCTCTTCAAAGCCCCAATTAGCGGCTATACGGTCACAGAGTCGCAAGGCTCGGCCAAACCGGACATATCAAATCCCCAGTATCTGGTGCCTCGCTCAAAAGTGGAAATCGTCATCAAAGACGAGCATGTCGAGCAACTGATTAATATAATTTTGCAGGCGGTAGGCACGCACCAGGACGGTGATGGACTGCTTTTCGTCTCCAATATCGATCAAGTAGTAGACATTGCATCAGGAAAACGCGGAGCAGATGCGCTCAAAATCTCGCATGAGTAATAAAAATCGAACCCGGCCCTTTTGGTAAACACCTGCAGCATGGCTCGCATACTGGTAGTCGAGGACGAAAAGGATCTTTCAAAACTGATCGCTGACTGGCTCAAGCGCGATCATCATCTTGTTGAACAGGTTTTCGACGGCAAATCCGCCCTTCAGCAGATGACCGACACCAGCTTTGATGTGGTTGTCCTCGATTGGATGTTGCCGGAGATGCAGGGCATCGAAGTCTGCAGGCGTTACAGGCAGAAAGGCGGCAATGCAGCGATCATTATGCTGACCGCCCGGCAATCGCTGGACGACAAAGCCCAGGGTTTTGAATCAGGCGCAGATGACTATCTGACCAAACCATTTCAATTGAAAGAGCTGGCCATGCGTGTAAAGGCTCTGCTCAGGCGCTCTTCTGTTGAGCATCATACGAGACTTTCCCTGCGCGGAATCGAGCTCGATACGGACAATCACCGTGTTTTGAAAAATGGCAAAGAAGTGCATCTTTTGCCGAAAGAGTTTCGCTTATTGGAATTTCTTCTCAGGCATCCGCAAAGAGTTTTCAGCGCCGATGAAATACTGGACAGCGTCTGGGAGATGGATACCAATGCGCATCATGACACTGTGCGCGGTCACGTCACCAGGCTGAGGAAAAAACTGGACAGCGAAGGCGAGCCCTCAATCATCGTCACCGTACACGGCGTAGGCTACAAGTTGGGTACCGAAGACTCTTAGGTACAGAGCATGCTTAATCAGATGCGAGTAAAGCTCGCGCTCTACTTCATGTGTCTGGTTCTGGTCTTGCACCTGATCGGCGCCACCGCCTTCTATGTGCTTTTCTCGGTCAGCCTGGTCCGCTCTAATGAAGCGCTTCTCTCCGACCTGGTTTCGGAAATCAAACCGTCCATAAAGATTGAAAATGGCATCCCGACTTTAAAGGATTGGGCAAAACGAGCTAATGAAGCCAATTCCAGGGTGACTGCCAGCGTCCAGGTTTTCGACAAAGAGAAAAGACTGCTCGAAAAATATGGAGATGATGGCATTGAAAGGCTGGCCGTAGGGCGCATGGAAGAACGCGACCCCACAGGAAGCAAGAAGGTTCGCTCCCTCAATGAGAAGATCCGCGCTGAGGGAAAAGACTGCGGATACCTGCAAGTACAAGTTTCCACCAAGCAAAACGATCAAGCCAGCGAACTGGCAATCTACGCAACCATTGTGGCGATGCCGTTTTTAGGTGCGCTGGTGGCAATTGCCGGTTATCTTTTCTCCGGGCTGGCCTTGAGGCCGGCCGAGCAGGCCATGCAATTAACCCGCCGCTTTGTAGCCGATGCAGGGCACGAATTGAACACGCCGATAGCGATTATAGAAGCGAGTCTAGAGGCGCTTACCGAGATTCTGCGCGAAAACAACGTCAAAGAAGATCTGACTGAGATCATCGCCAAGGCCAGCTCGCGCATGAGCGAACTGGCATCTGATTTGATCTTTCTTGCCCGCGTGGAAAATCCCATCTCCCATTACGTGATAGCGCCAGTCCGCGTTAAGAAACTCCTGGAGGACGTCTGCGAAGACTTCAGCAATCTGGCCAAAACCCGCAATATCCACTTCAAGCTTGGAGCCGTCTCAGAATTAGAAGTAATGGGCAACCTGGAATTCCTGAGAAGAATGGTCACCAACCTGGCAAGTAACGCACTTCGTTACACAGACGAGGGCGGCACTATAGTAATTTGGGCGGAAGTCGAAGGCCGCAACCTGGCGATAAAAGTAAGCGACACAGGCATAGGAATTCCGCCGGAAAGTATCGACCACGTATTTGATCGTTTTTACCGCGTCGACAAAGCCAGAGCAAGAGCCGCCGGTGGTGCAGGTCTCGGGCTTTCAATCGTAAAGGCCGTTGTGGAAACGCACAAAGGAAGTATTACGGTTAGTAGCGAAGTCGGGCGCGGCAGCACCTTCAAGGTGACCATTCCTTTAGCTTGAGTCTAGCTTGAGAGACTTTAGTGGGACTTTCACCACTAAAAACTTTGACGATCACAAAACCATCACATTGCGATCACAAGTTAATTACATCTCGCTGTTAGATTGTTCATGAACCAAGCCAGGTACGGCTTGCTCCTCCTGAAAGAAATAACAAAGTGCAAAGCCATCTCAAATTGATGGCTTCCCTCAATTTGCATTGGAATCAAGATCATGGAATTAACAGTCACCCGCGTAACGCCCAAAGCCGCTCCTTCAGCAGACAAACCGGAAAACGGGATAAAAGGTCTGCGACACTGGCGGCACGACCTTGTTGCAGGTCTTATTGTATCGCTGGTGTCCGTCCCCCTTTCCTTAGGTATAGCAATCGCCTCCGGCGCTCCCCCTATTTGCGGGATTATTTCTTCGATCATCGCCGGTCTGGTTTTTCCCTTCCTGGGCGGTGCCTATTGCACGATAAGCGGACCGGCAGCCGGTCTGGCTCCTGCCATCATGGTTTGCATCATGGCTCTGGGCAAGGGCAATATGGAAAACGGCTATGCGCTGGTGCTCGGTGTGATCACTATGGCCGGTTGCGTACAAATTATCCTCAGTCATTTGAAAGCGGCTCGATTCAGCGCCATGTTTCCAGTTATTGCAGTGGAAGCGATGCTTGCCTCCATTGGCTTGATGATCATTGCCAAACAGATACCGGCCCTTGTTGGTCACAAAGGTCATGCCCATGAATTCTTCGGACTTCTGGCTGAGACTCCGTCCAACATAATGCAATCGAATGCTCAAGTTTTGTTCATCGGTATTGTCTGTTTATTGATTCTTTTCACATTTGGAAAACTACTCAACAAAACCAAGCTGCGCATGGTGCCACCACAACTGGTGGCAGTTACGGTGGGAGCCATCCTCGGTCAAGTTTTCAACCTGGATCCCAAGTTTCTCATCAATATTCCTGCCGACCCACTCAAACACGGCATCATCATGCCCAACTTCATCGGGCTCTTTTCGGATCCAACACTCTGGTGGACAGTGGCCGGCTGTGTGCTCACACTCACACTTATAGACGGTTTTGAATCGTTGGCCACTATTATGGCTGTCGACAGAATCGATCCGCACCACAGAAAGTCAAATCCCGACCGCACCCTTTTTGCAATGGGCGTGTCAAATATCTGCTCCAGCCTGGCTGGCGGACTGACTATTATCCCTGGCGGCATCAAGAGCACGACCAATATTTTGTCGGGCGGAAAGACATTGTGGGCGAATTTCTACAATGCCTGCTTCCTGATTTGTTACCTGCTTATTGCTCGCGAACTCATTAATATGATTCCGCTTGCAGCACTGGCAGCCGTCTTGATTCACATCGGATACAAACTTTGTGAACCAAAGAAGTGGAAATACGCAGCTTCGATTGGCAAAGAACAACTCTTCCTTTTCGCTTCGACAATTGCCGTCACTCTTTACACAGACCTCCTCTGGGGCTTGCTCTACGGCATGGCAGCCAAATTGACATTGGCCTGGCTGTACTCTCTGCAAAGCACCCTGGAGAGGCACCACGGTCACGGACCGGTGACGCTCAAGACACTCTGGCTGGAATTCGTGAAGCTATTCCGCAATCCAGTCTCCATGCATGACACCCAGGATGGAGTGCACAAGATTCGCTTCAACGGACCGGTAGTTTGCTTCAACGCCTTGCATGTGCAAAATGAACTGGCCAAGATTCCGTCCAACTGCAGTCAGGTAAAACTCTATTTTGCGCCGTCTGTCGGATTGGTCGATCACACGAGCGCCTCCAACATTCTTGCATTCCAATCCGAATGCGCAAGAATGGGGACATTCGATGTGGAAATCATCGGGCTCGAACTTTTGAGAATGCATTCTAAAGACGCAAGCTGCATGCGTCACGCCCACTTGAACGGCTGGCAACACAGACGCCACGCCTAGGATCAATCCAGGAGCTGAATATCAGTAAACCATCAGCCTCGATCCGCGCAAATCGAGCGAAGCAACTGGCTCTATTTTCAAGTTCAGATTCTTGAAAAACGTCTGACCGCCGGCTAGTGCCGGTCCCAAACCCATGATTTCTGGCCAGGGTCCGGGATAAATACCTATGTCGATTTGCGTTGCCCGCCCTCTGAATGCATTCAGAGGCAAGAGATCGCTGATGGTAAAAGGTTTCCATTCGATTGCGGCGGCAGTACTATAGGGCAGGCTGCCCAGCAAAAAGAAGGAATCCGTATCACCGCCTGCGGTGATGGCGATTCCGGCGCAGCTATTTTCCATGGCGCCCTTTATTTCCCCAGTCAGGGTGATGCGCACGTGTGTCGCTTCTTTGAAGGGCGGAATGCGCGTGGACACAGTGGTTCTTGAATGGGCAACTATAAATTTGCTGGTTGTAATGTCACCTTCTACTGGATCACACATCAGAAAAGGAAAGTCCTTTGGTGTAAGAGCTTTTTGCACCGACTTTTCATTGCCGACAGACGTCTTAAACGTGCTTCTGTTCACGGGTGGAAGGAGCGCAAAATAGATACGCAGCCGCTCTGCCTGCACCATTTGCTTACCGGATAATTGGCTGTCCAAAAAAAATGTCTTTTTTACACCGGCCGCCTGGATCGGCTCAAACGGACGAGCTTCTAAGTCGGTCGGAGTGTACAGGAGCCTGTTTACACAGACTGCATCCGTGCTGCGAAATCGTCTGAAATCTGCCTGTTTGTCTCCATGGACAGTCAACTTGCCTCTGGCGATAATCTCGATTGTGTTCTTGCCTTTAGTATTCAGCCATGCAACAGGGATGGTCGCTGCGCGCCACTTCCTCAGCTTTTCGACTGGTGCATTCAAACCGTAGCCGTACTCTTTCATCAGATTGAACTGACTAAATCGAAGCGAGTCGAAATACGGCAGTGGTGCAAGCTTTTCTTTTACGGAATTGCCGTTTACTTTCACATCTGCAGTGCTCAAACCCTCGTCGCCGTCCACTAAAACAAGCGCGTAATCAGGACCAATGTATCTGCCTTTGAAGTTGAGGTCGATCTCAGCCACCGCCTTCTCGCCAGACAAAAGGGCATGAGCAGTCTCCCTGGGCGCCTTCAGATTGACAATTGCTTCGCTTTCCGCGACAAAAAATACCAGCACACTTGTAGTTGCCAGACCCAAAGAAAGCCGCAGCCAATTTTTCTCTTTGAAAAGTGACCAGCTGAGCCAGAAGCCCAGCCCCCCAAAGGCAGTCAGGAAGGGAAATACGGTATAGCCATAGCGAGTGCTTGCTTCAAAGAGAAAGTAACACTGCATAAAGAAGAAAACGACAAGAGTGAGGTTGCAAGCTAATCTTTCCTCGGGAGACAGACGCCTGAATCCGCCTATAGCGTACATTACGACTCCCAACCCTCCGGCAAACAAACAGAAGAGGTGAATCGGAATCAGAGCCAAACTTGAGATGCCGAAACAAGAATGCCGGAAATCATTGAATGGCAAGCCGTAAAAGCGTGCGAATTTTTTGACAGCCAGTAGAGTGCAACCATGCGGATCACTTAAGATCTGCCCCCAGATTACCGAAATAGGATTGAAATCCGAAAGTATATTCTCTTTGGGTGTGGGAAAACTGGCCTGGAAGCCGTCAGTCTCTGTATCCCAGCCGATAAAGGCATTGTGAACCGATGCGCGCTCGGTTGTGATCATAGTGCGCTGAAAGAAATTCTTCGAGAAATAAGCCCAGGGTGAAACGATCGCCAGAATTCCGGCAACAATCACAGCAGTGGAGACCGCCTTTAACTTGCGTTTGGATACTAGAAACAAAACGGCTGCAATTACAGGTGGTATCAAAGTCGCCTTCATAGTCCAGGCCAGACCGCCAACCAAACCGCAAAACGGTGCCCATCTCAAGCTTCTGGTCGAAGCCAGAAGAAGCAGAACGTAGAGTGTGCAAAGCAAGCAAGAAAAGCTTTCAGTCATCACCCTTCCGGAAGCGATGATTCCACCCGGGTATAGTGCAAAAACAATGCCGGCGGCAGTCGCCACTCTCGAGCTGGCAACAAAAGACCGCGTCAAAGCAACAACCAGAGCCGCTGTCAGTGCGTGAATGACACATTGAATGGCGACAAAAGTTTTCCAATCTCTGGATTCCGGCGGGTGCCCTATTACCGCGAAGATACTGGCCATGACAGTTGAGAGAATCGGCCCGTCGTCCTTAATACGAGCCGCAACATGCTCCTGCTGCAAATAAGGTCGAACATCCTTGCCTTTGATTGCATCCAAAATAACAGTGCAAATATATTTGGAACTTCTTTGATAATTGCGTGAATCAGCAAAAAAGACTGTTCTGGTGTTAGATTCCAGGAAGTTATGCGCCAGAGAGGCACCGAGGGCGAGAAGAAAGACGCAGAGATACGGCAAAGCATGACAAAAAAAAGGGCGGCGCGCAGTGTGCACTTTTGTCTCTTCCAACAGCGATTCAGCTTTTGATGTGGATGAATTCAAGAAAACTCAGCTGTTCGTCACAGCGTGACGTGGCTGCCCCGCAACAAATCTCGTAGTTTAGCAAGTGCAGGGGCTAAGTTTATAAGATACGATTAAACAGCTATATCGCCGACAGATTGGGGAATGTGCCCGTCCAATCCTTCGGTTGAGCCTCTTCCATTTTGAGGCGATGAAACTCGATCAAAGCCTGCTCGATCGACAAAACCTGGTCGAGGACGAGCTTGTACGTGTATGCAGCACGCTGAGCAATCACTAATTGTTCATCAGAAATAAAACCGCATCTCTGCAAAAGCGCGCGTACGTCCTCAGGCAGGCAGGGCACCACAGGCTCGGCCAGGGGAGAAACTGCCCTCAACTCCTGCCAGGTCATCTCCATTTCGCTCTGCACAGCTTCGCGTGTCAAGACGTCATGATTGACACCGCCGCGCAGGATTACATCGGGCAGGGCGCGGGTCAGCTTCAAATATCGGTAAAAAGACATGACCAGGGGCTTGATACGCTGTCCATGGTGCCCGGTCTCCGACTTAATCTCGTCGCGACGTTGCGCGGCATGAACATTGCGAAGCACGCTCAAGCCCTGAGGAATAGTAAATTTGTGCGAACGAATCAACTTCTGAACTTCCAGTGTCGACTCGACCATCTCTCGCCTGAGCATGCCTTTATTGATGAGAACCTCTCCCAGCCTGGCTCCCGCACTAGTGCTGACATTGAGCGCGTCTTTCATGTTCACTTCTGTAACCACGCCGGATTTGACCAGAAGGCAGCCCGTCAAGGTTTCCGCGTGCAAACCGATGCCTGCCAGAATCGAGTTTCTCGCCCCATCTTCAACATAGCGGCTCAGCTTCTCGATGGCGGAGTTTCTGTCTATTTCTCCAGCCCTGATACTGGCTTGCAGCGCCAGAGCCGTTTGAATCAAATCTTCGGTGATGCTGCCATGATTGAGAAGAATGCGCCCCAGCGGTAGTCCGGTCGCCTTCGCCAGGGTCAACACCACCTTCAATTCAGCACTCGTAATGGCACCCGAGGCCAAAAGCAGGTCACCCAACCGGTTGCGCGGCACCGGCTCCGGTTGCACGGCCAACAAATTAAAGGCTATACCCAAAGACACGTGTTTGCGCTTGACCAGAGTCATGGCATTGAAGGCATCCTCAATCTTGATTGCCCCGTCGCGCAGATAAGACTGCCCGATCACTGCCGACTGGATGGTTTCTGCGTCGACTTGTTCGCGCAAGACCAGACACATTCCCACTGGTAGAAAATGGGCCCGCGCGTCACTTAAAGCAACTTGCGCTTGCTTTTCCGATATCATTGCCCATTCGACCAGCCAGTCTCCAATGGGACGCTCAACAACTGTGCGGTCCAATCTGCCTCCAGTGTCTCCGTTCAAAACCAGGCTCCACTGACACTGATCTCATTCCCGAATAGTCACTGCCCGTCACTAATTTACAAGAAATATTTTGAAGAGTACACAAGGCAAAGTCCCCGGTTTTATCCGGGGACTCGCTATCTAGTCTCATCTGCTGCCGAGGTAGATGTGACTAAGAAACTAGATCGAGAATCTGTTTTTTAGATTCTAAAAAACGGTGTTTCTACGACCTTATCAAGCCAGATCACCTGGATCTGGTATTGACCCGGTCCGCATTGCACACTCGGTGCAACAACCGAACCGTCTTCATTTGTCTTACGAGAGAAAACGACGCCACGTTCCATCTCAGTGACTCTAACTTCCACATCGGCAAGGGCATTTTCTTCCTTGTCTTTTGCTTGCAAAAGCACACGCAATTGGTCTTTATCCACTAACCATCCCAGATTGACTTGCACTGTTGCATCATCAATTTGCTTTTGGAAAGTGCCTAGAGACACAAGCTGAGTTCCCACACCCCGAAGCGCGCCAGCCGGGACCATTTGCTGCCAGGACATAGCGGCGAGCATGTCTTGCCACGCGCCTACAGCCGTTTCTTTCGTACTGCCGACAAGATCTTTAAGCTTGAGCACTGCCGATTCTGCCGCAGCCACAACAGGCTTAACAACAGACTCTTGGCTCTCTTTAATGAGACGACCGGTGACACGCTTGAGAATCGCTTCGTCCTTTTTGGACAAGGATGTGTGCGACGACGCAGCCCACATCGCTTTGTCGAACATGCTGTTCTCGCCGGGCATCGGCAAAATGTCCGCATGCTCCTGGCAGAACGATTCGAAAGTTTCAGCGCAAGCACGCTCATCCTTTATAGATAGAATCTTTGCCAGTTTTTCTTGAAGCGTATTCATTTTCATCTCCTAGATTCGTGCTTCGTCCCTGTCGAGTTTTTCTTTGAATGCTTTCAGCGTTCGGACGATCTTCTTGTCGACCGTATCTATACTCTTGGGGTCCATTTTTAGACACGAAATCAAATCTTCTCTTTTATGACCTTCCACATACTTCAAAAGGAAGCAGGTACGGTGCAATTGGGTCGGCAGCTCGGCCAAAATCTGTTCTATAAGATCATTAATTAGGGCCTTAACTGCCGGGTCGCTTGTCTCAGAATCGCCGGACAAAACCGAAAGCTCCCAGCCCAGAACGTCTTCGGGATTTCGACCGTCGTCCTCGTCAAACATAGAATCTAATGAAGTAGTGCGCCACTGGGAGGCATTGGTGGGCGAATCGTCAAAGGACTGGCCCGGGGCAAGGCCGGTTACCTTCATAGCCTGGCCGTCCATCTCGGTTTCGGACGTGGAAACGCCCACCGGCAGGACTCGGGGCTTATTTTTAGCGTCCGGATCCCTCTTCTTAAGGACTACCTTGTGATAGCGCTCGAGATTTTGAGCAATCGCCTTGTTGCAGGCGCCCAAACAATATAAGGATAGGTTGCCGTCCGGATGGCTGCAGTCGAAATGCTGAGTTACTAATAGAAGGGCGTTTTGCAGGATGTCTTCGATATCTTCATCCGTAGCAAGGCGCGCGCGAGAGCGGATGTACCGCATCATGCGCGTTGGGGTGAAATCCATCTCCCCTCTAAGAAATGCCCTGCTTTCGCTGTCCTTCATATCTCCCGTCTGCCGCGCGACCGCCTTTCGGCTGGTCGAGGCTGATACCGAAACCGGCACCGCCCCCTTTACACCTTAGGTATATACGGATATCAATCGGTCTCAGACATCCTCTAGTATCAAAAAACCAAACGAATTCAGCCATGCGCCGACCGGCCCAATGTTAGCAAATTATAAGTGCACTGACGCGGCAGGATATGCCGCTGGCAGGCGGAAATCAGCCTGCTACTGGCGATTTTTGCAATAGGAACGTTCTGTAACAGCCAAGGTTTTACCTTTCTCACGGATCCCCAGCCGTTTTGCTAACGAATGCCGCAACACCGCGGGCTTAGGGATGCCGCTTTCCCCTGTCTTTCAGTACGGCTGGGCTATACTTGACCTTGATAATGAGACGCTTTACCAGACATCGTACTGTCGGAATCCTACTTTTAGTGTGTGCTGCCGCTTCTTCCATGGAAGCGGTAATAGCCGCAAGCGGCAACGGCGCAAAGACTTTCAGCCCTAATTACAAGCCTCCACTCAGCCTGCGCCAGCGTCTGCACCTGGCGGCTGCAAAGAAGGACCCGCCCAGCTACACCGATGCGCCTCCTGTGATACTTCCTAAGGCTCAGCCGCAGGCCGGCCCGCCACCCCAGCAACACCACGATGCCGTAGGTGATCACCCCGGCGACCACGAGGCTGAACACCGTGACCAGGCCCAGGGCGCGGTACTGCAGCAGCGAGTAGACCACCAC
>JBGAVL010000164.1:0-13391 GCA_044228145.1 Obscuribacteraceae bacterium (SeqCode) | reverse complement strand
ATCACATGGACGCCTTCCATTTTGTGGTCATGCAGAAGTTTGAGTTTGATACCCTGACTGTTGAATAGGACTCTCAATTCTTCCGCACATTCTCTAACCAGATGAGAGATTTTCATCGACTGCAAAGAAAGATTCAACACTTCGTTTTCGCATTTGTGCATATCGATCATGCTTTGCACCATTGTCAAAAGTGATCGATTGCTGTTTTGCAGTACTGACAGCATATGCTCATGCCCGGATTCTATAGGTCCCAGAGCGCCTTTCAGCATCATGTCCAGAGTGCGTTCGGCGCCAATCAAGGGAGTTTTTAAATCGTGCACCAGAGCGGCGACGAATTCTTCCTTTTGCTGCACGCTTGTGTATCTCTCTGTCGCTTCAATGAAGCTCATGCAGATTCCTGTAGTGTTGTTGCCTGCATCTCTTTGAGGCCAGCAGGAAATATCCCAATAGCGGACTGATTCGCCACTTTCATTTTCAATGATGACGCGATGATTACTCAGCTGAATTCTTTCTCCTCGTGAAAGCACCACCTGAAGCGTCGTCATATCAAATGCACCCAATATCTCGGAGATTTTTCTGCCTGCCAGTTCGTGGACAGGAGTACCGAAGAGATCGCAAGCGCTTCTGTTTGCATTGCGTACGATCATAGAAGTGTCCAGATTGACGATTCCGATTGGAGACATTTCCAGAGAATTGAAAGTTTGCATCGTCGCGTTTATGGCCGGAATTTTTGTATTGGTGGCGCGGCTGCCGTTGACGTCAGTGCAATAACCGACATATCCGATAAAGGATTGATCGGCAAGAAAAAGTGGAAATGCCGATTCGAAAAATCGTGTGTAGCGTCCGTCAATGCCTCTCAATTTGAATTCTATATGCCACGGTATGCGGCTCTCAAAGGCAGTTTCAGTCAGCTCGCGATAACCCTTTAAGTCTTCTGCATGTACATGCCGCCGCCATCCGCAACCACGTTCGTCATCCAGGTCGTTGCCGACAAACTCCAGCCAGCGCCTATTGAAGAAAATCCTGTTGTCGCCGGCATCGCTTATCCATTGCATGTTGGAACTTGAATTAGTGAGGGCGACCATGCGCCGTGCCATCTCGAAAGAGGTGCGTTCGTTCAATTTGCACTTGGTCACATCCTTGATTATGCCGACCACGCCTACGATTTCACCACGCCTGTTGCACATGGGACTATAGAAGGCCGTGAAAAAACCACTCTTGCCGGTTTTGGGATTGTAGAAATACTGATCTCGAGTGACCACGCGTTTGCCTTCTAGCGCCTCTTCTATTGCCACCTTCTCATCCAGTTCGCAAAGAAACGGCAAGGCTTCTTCGAGGTTTTTGCCAGTAACAAAATTTCGTTCGACTTCAAAGATTCTCTCCATGGCCGGGTTCCACAAAAGCACCCTTAATTGATCGTCGAAGACCACGGTTCCTTCAAATGTGCTGGTCAGAAGGGTTTCACTGATTTGGCCTGAGAGCCAGGCGCCGCCCTGGGTACGCTCCAGGACTTTGAAAATGTTTCTGCGCAAGCTCTTCACATTGCTCTCCTGCACAGTCAGACATTCGGCTGCACCCAATTTAATAAAATGGACAGCTCTGTCATCACTCTCGTCTGCGTCGAAAACAATGATCTGGCTGGATGGAGAAGCCAGGTTGATCTGATTGATTACGCTTTCTGCACTGGAGCCAAGTAGCTCGGCATTTACTAAAACAACGTCATGAAATCGTGCAGACAATGAAGTAAATGCTTCATTCATTTCTCTTGCACAGGTGGTAATTATCGGCAATCCCAGATCGAATGCGCAACCGGAGCGGCGAATCACGAAAGGGAAGCCGCCAATTACCAGCGCCTGGATATAGTCCATCGCACTAGTCATAGGATTTCACACGGATTGAGAAGTGATCTTCACGGACGGCCGCGTCCGTTACCTATAGGATAGCATTGGCAGGCTGACACGGGTATTACCTGTAAGTGTGATATCCGGGCAGTAATCACCGCTCACACTTTCGGTGATCATCCTTGAGGCTGGTAATCATCTTCTGAATATCTGCTGCTAAATAGTCTCAGATTGAGGGCAATTTGACGATGAAAGTCGACCCCTGTCCCTCTTTGCTTACCACTTCGATTGTGCCGTGATGTTCGGAAATGATTTTCTTGCAGAGGTACAAACCCAGACCGGTGCCGACTGCAAATTTCTTGCCTTTTTCACCCCGGAAAAATCGCTGGAAAAGCTTTTCTTTCTCCTTTTCCTCAATTCCTAATCCGGTATCTCTTACACGAACCTCTATATGATCGCGTTTTTTCTTGGCGTTCACTTCTACATTGGCGCCCTTGGGAGAGAATTTGATGGCATTGTCGATAAGATTGATAAAAACCCGCTTCAAACCTAACTGGTTGGCTTTCACGTTCGGCAATCCGTCCGGAAATTTGGCTGATAATTTGATCTCTTTTTGTTGCGCCAGGGCAAACAACTCATCAACACATATCATCAGAAGTTCGGCAACATCGACTTCTTCAAGCACTGTTTCGGCCATATTATTGTCATAGTGATAAAACTCGATCAGGTTTTGAACCATCGACAAAAGCTGCTGATTGCTGCGCTTGAGCATGCCCAGAACATCGCTCTGACCGGGATCGAGGTCGCCTACCAGCCCGCTGATCATCGATTCGAGCGTTTTTTCGGCTCCCAGAAGCGGTGTCTTCAAGTCGTGCACTAAAGTGGCGACAAAATCTTCTCTTTGCTGTATCAGTTTGCGTCTCTCGGTCACTTCCATTGTGCTCAGGCACACACCGACGATTTCATCCTGATCTCCTTTGAGCGGCCAGGCGGCAACATCCCAGACGACCGGGTTGCTATGATTCGCTCCGCCTGCTTCGGCGAAGTGATTTTCCAGGTGTATGCGCTCGCCTTCTTGCAATACCGGCTTGAAGACCCCTTCTTTAAAACTCGTCACTAGCGCAAAAAACGACTTGCCGACCAGTTCGGACTCCGGTTTGCCCAGCTGTTTGCAAACAGTCGGATTGACTTTGGTGACCAGGAATTTGGTATCCATTTTCCAGATGCCTATTGGCGCGTTTTCAATTGTCCGCGATTGGTTGAATGCAACAATCTCGGCTTTGGACGTGGCTACGGACATGGGTCCGGTGATACCGGCATATGGGCCTTCAGTCAGCTTTTGAAAGCCGGATTCCGCCTGCATAGCAGGCACAGTGCGCGCTCGTTCGCCTTCGCGAGTGGTTTCACTGAACAGACATAAAACACCGACAATCTGCCCGTCTTCATTCCTTATAGGCGCATAGCTCGACTCAAAGAGCCCTTTCTTGCCGCTCTGGGGATAAACAAACGGCCTTTCCTGTGGCTTGACTGAACGTCCCTGCCTCACAGCCACAAACAATTCGTCTTCGTCTATATCCTCAAGAAAGGGCAAAACCTCCACAGCACTTTTACCTACGGCGTCTTTGCTCGAGATAGCAAACAGACTTTCCATGCGCGGATTCCAGAGGGCGATGCGAAAGTTCATGTCATATGCAAAAACACCATCCATACTCAGATTCAACAAGGTGTCGTTGATAAGGGAAGCGAAGTCTAAATTCGGTTTTGCCACTGTCTTGGACTTCTCGCATGCTCTCAAGGACGCGCGCACGACAAATTCAGGACGCAGCCTTCCGGAAGCCAGGCAATCGACGGCTCCGAAGCCGATCAACCGGCGCCTGTATTCCTCATCCTCGGGTCCGCCAAAAACTATCAAGGGCGCACCCGGAATGACATTCAACATGTCTTTTAGGACTGGCTCGGGGTCGTTGCCCGTTATTTCACGCCCGACAAAGAGTACCTGGCAATTAGCAACGCGAAAATCGCTTAATGAATCCGTCCAAACCTGTTCGACAGGAGCCATGTATGAATCCGCCTTTTCACTGTCAAAGGCCTTTTGCAGAGAAATCCGGTCGTTCTCGCTTCCGCCGACAACAAATGCTCGAAAATGCGATCCGTTACCCGACATTTCGCCCCGAAGTTTTTTATACACGCGCCTTCTTATAGTAATACCAAAAATTGTGCGGCCGGTTTTACCCTTTTGGGGGGATTGTTGTCCCGAATTGAAAAACAGTTTTGAAATCAGATCTGGTCAAAGAGAAATTTTCCAGTAAGAAAAACAAGTGTGCTTGCCATTTCGGTATCACCTGTAATACCAATTGTCGAGTTTGAGCGGAAATACAAGCAGGGACTTGCACAGGCAGTGGAGCAGTTAAAAGTAAAGGTAAGTTTGCCTAAAGGCGAACGCCGGCTGGCAGATGTTATAATCAATTTCGCGTCTACCCGGGCCCGCCTGGCTTTTCAGCCTTGTGTCAGTAAACCCGGATGGCAAACTTATTTACGGCGTGGAGAATTTCAATGAGTGTCGCTTACACAGTGCTTCTAGTTGCACAAGCAGTGCTTGGGCTGATCATGATTCTAATGGTCCTTTTGCACGCTCCCAAAGGCGAAGGCATGGGCGGTATCGGCGGTACGGCCACGATGTTTACCGGTCGTCGCGGCGCTGAAGCCGGTCTCGATAAGATTACCTGGGGTGTATTCTTCATTTTCTTGATTCTTTGCGTTCTCTCCGGTTTCGGTATAGTCAAGTAAGCATGCCTTTTCGGCTTCCTGCGCAAGAAGAAAAGGCTCAGTATGTATTGAGCCAATTCGACCGCATCGCCAGAGGTTATGACCTGGCTAATGATTGTATTTCCATGGGCATGCATCGCCTCTGGAAGATGAAGGCGCTCAACCTGCTTCTGACGGGCGAAAGCGGTAATTATCTCGACGTTTGCACGGGCACAGGCGACCTGGCTATTTCGATTGCCCGGAGGCTCGAAGCCGGTAAAGTAACCGGGCTTGACTTTTCAGGCAATATGCTCGATGTGGCCAGGAGTCGTGAAGCCAGACACCGCAGTGCCGGAAAGTCTGCTGTTCAATTAGAATGGCTTAAAGGCGACGCGCTCGCTCTGCCCTTTCCGGATCACTCTTTTGATGGCGCCATTGTCAGTTTTGGGCTGCGCAACTTGAGCGATTACCAGAAAGGTATTGATGAAATGGCCCGAGTGGTTCGTCCGGGCGGGAAAGTCCTCAATCTCGACCTTGGAAAACCTGAAGGTCTCCTGTTTCCAGCTCTTTTCGGATTTTATTTTGGTCATATTGTACCTATAATCGGTCAGGTGCTGCAAAACGACCGCAAAGCCTATACTTATTTACCGGAGTCCAAGCGTAATTACCCTGACCCTGAGGGCATAAGCGAGCTTTTCAGGAAAGCAGGATTGACCGATGTAAGGCATATCAAACTTGCATCAGGCTCCGTTGCCCTCACCTGCGGAACAGTTCAGTGACTGCCTCAGCCGATGTACTGTCAACTTCAAAGGAAGAAAGCGCAAAGAATTGCATTTTCGTCTCCGTCGGCGATATATCTGCAGATAAGCACGTCGCCAAACTGGTGCGGCATTTGAAGGAATTGCAGCCGGACTTGGAGGTATTCGGCATCGGCGGGCCGGAGATGAAGAAGGCTGGTGTAGAACTGCTGTACAACTGCCAGGATTTCGCGGAAGTCGGCATCGTCAGGCTGATTAGCAAAGTGCCGAGGTGGCTCAAAATTAAGGAACATCTCCTGAATGCCATCGAAGAGAGAAAACCGAGATGCGTTCTTTTGGTGGATTTCGGCGGTTTCAATATCGGTTTTTCGTCGTATGTGCGTAAGCGCTTTCAGTCTCTGCCGATTGTCTATTTCATTTCGCCTCAGGTTTGGGGGTCACGCCCCTGGCGTGTGGCGACTGATCGAATTGGCTCGAAACGTATCTAAAATGTTGGTAATTTTTCCTTTCGAGCAGGCGATTTACGAGCGTAAGGGCATTCCTGCTCGCTTTGTCGGGCATCCTTTGATGGCAAAGCCGGATGTCTGGGACCAGAAATATTCTCGAGACGAGGTCATGCGCGAGCTGGGGCTGAATCCTGAAAAGCCTCTGGTGGCGATATTTCCCGGCAGCCGCAAGCAGGAAATCAAAGACCATATGCCGGTAGTTGCACACGCAGTCAAATGGATGCAGAGGGTCAGACCGGATATACAGTTCGTTTTGTCGCAATCGAGCGAGCATATTGCCCTTCTGATTGGCCAACAGATGCAAAAGCAAAAACTCGAAGCCGGTCCGGATAAGGGTTTGCTCCTGGTCTCGTCGGATGAGAATTACAAATTGCTCAGTATTGCCGATCTGGTCTGGGCCAAGTCCGGCACCACAACCCTGGAGACGACACTGTGCGGCGCTCCGATGATTATTTTTTATCGCGGCGACTGGCTAAGTTTTTTTCTTGTCCTCTGTTTCAAAACAGTCAAAAGAGTGGGCTGGCCTAATCTTTTGGCAGGACGCGAGCTTGTGCCTGAACTAATTCAACTGGATTGTCGAGCGGAAAAACTCGTAGAATATACGCTCGACTTGATTGATGTGCCTTCACTCAGGCAAGAGATGGCCAGAGAGTTGAGAACATTGCGCGACCAGCTCGGTCAGGGCGATTTTGCCAAAAACGCTGCGCTGGAAATTTTGGAGATTATCGGGTGCCGGACAGCGTAAAAGGTCAACTTGAGCCGAACGAAGTTGACTCTCAAGCAGTTGAGAGCAATAAGAGCGCAGCCGAATGTTCTCAGCTCACTAATCAAGTCACAACCTCCCAGTCTCAAATCGCTATCCAGAAAAGGTCGCTGAAAGCCACTGTGGCTGCACTTAAAGACCCGACTCAGGCGCAAATTTATATGCGCATGATCAAATACATCAAACCGTATTGGTTTATGTTCGTTTTGGGATTGATAGCAGCCGTGCCCTCGGGCGCTATGGACGGAGCGATTGCCTGGCTGGCCGGGCAGGGCTTGCAAAAGATCCTTGTCGAAGGACATGAAAATCTGATTTATTGGGTTCCTCTTGCTGTCCTTGTTATCGCCACATCGCAAGGTGTTTTTCGCTTTCTCGAATCTTATTGCATCCGTTTTGTCGGTGCTGCCGCCATCAGAGATCTGCGCAATCAGCTGTTCAGCCATCTGGAAAAACAGCCTTTGCTTTACTTTCAAGGGCAATCATCCGGCGTTTTGATCGGTCGCATGATTAATGACGTGGCAGTCGTGGAAAACGCCATTTCGCAAACTTTTCAATCAATGATCAGCCGCATGATCACTCTGGTGTCACTGGCTGTCGTGGTGATTTTGCAGAGCTGGTGGCTGGCTATAGTCGCTCTCAGTATCCTCTCTTGCATAGTCCTGCCTGTGGGAATTCTCGGGCGCAAGATTCGCAAATCATCAAGAAGAAGCCAGGAAGCGATTGGCGATCTGGTTTCGGTTTTGTCCGAGTCTATTCAAGGCGCCAAAATCGTTCAATCGTTCAATCTGGAAAAGTTCCAGACTGAAAAATTTCATGGCACCAATCAAAGTTTCTTTCACAACACAGTCAAGGCAGCCCGCCAGGAAGCGCTTCTCTCGCCAATTTTGGCCTTCATCGGTGCAGCCGGGATAGCAGCGGTTATGTGGATAGCCGGATATCAGGTTGTTCACAAACATATGACTGTAGGGTCTCTTACGTCATTCATAATTGCTTTGCTGCTTCTCTATTCGCCGATTAAGAATATCGGGCGCATCAACGGTGTAATCCAGCCAGCCTTAGCTGCAGCTACGCGTATATTCGAAGTTTTGGACCGCGAGCCGGACTTGACGGAGGTGCCCGATGCCATCGAGTTGCAGGGCGTGCCGCATACCATCAAATTTGAAAATGTCTGCTTCCAGTATCCGGGCACGAATCAACCAGTATTGCGCGATATCAGTTTTGAAATTCCTGCCGGGCAATTGATCGCTCTGGTCGGTCTTTCGGGCTCGGGCAAATCGACCCTGGTCAATTTGGTGCCCAGATTCTATGATATTACATCTGGTGCCATTACCATCGATGGCATTGACCTAGGCAAGTATCAACTGGAATCTCTGCGTTCTCGAATCGCGGTTGTTACTCAAGACAATTTCCTCTTCAATACGACCATTGAGGAAAACATTCGCCTCGGTCGCTTGCATGCCACCAAAGAAGAAATAGAAGAAGCTGCCCGCGCCGCATACGCTCACGATTTCATTTCAGAGCTGAGAGATGGCTATGCCACTGAGATAGGAGAGCGTGGTGTGCGCCTGTCTGGCGGACAACAACAGCGCCTGGCCATCGCCCGTGCCTTCTTGAAGGATGCGCCTATACTGATTCTTGACGAAGCGACCAGTTCGCTCGACAACGAATCGGAAAAAATGGTGCAGGAAGCGCTCAATAACTTGATGAAAGGAAGAACGGTAATTGTAATCGCCCACAGACTTTCCACTGTTCGCCATGCCGATCGCATTTTAGTCTTGCAGGAAGGAAACATTGTTGAATCAGGCGCACACCAGAGTTTGATAGACCAAGAAGGCGTTTACAAACGACTGATCGAAGCGCAGTTTGCCAGGCAAGACAGTTAGCGATGGATTTTCCGGGGAAACCCCATCTTCATTTTCAGGTGGATACAGTAGCATAGTGGAGAAAATCCCGGGGGTACTGCCACATGCAATGCATCAATTGTGGAAGTCATCTTGAGGCCAATTGGGCGCACTGTCCACACTGTGGAAAGCTCAAATCAGTCCTTAAAGAGACGGTCACGGAAGAAGCCATAGAGGCAATCTTCGGCAATATGATGGGGACGGTGAAAAGCGGACCATCCTCCTATGGAAGCGGTGTCCGCGCTCAAGTCTTTGAAGTGATTGTCAGGCAAGCAATGGCTGGCGCTCCCTGGCGCGAAATTTGCGCCGGAGTGATGGTGGTAAACAATATCAATGCCGAAGACATTGAAGCTGAGGTTAAACGCCGCCGCAAGATCATGATGGAGCCGAAAGTTTTCAAGAAAACAAAGGAAGAAAAAAGTCAGAAAAACAAGGACGCCAAAAAAGCTAAAGATCCTCAAGATACATCAGACACGCTGGCTCCGCCTCGCCCGTTTTTTGAAAAACCTGCAACCCTGAATTCAGCTACGGCGCGCCTGCAGAGGCTATACAAACAACTGGATGAGTTTTTGGAAAACGCCGTCAAAGACAAAAGCCAGAAAGAGTACAGTGACAAGATTGTCTGCGAACTTCACGAAATCATCGATTCTGTATTGAAGCTTGAAACAAGGCTCTACTCGATGCAGACCGAAATGGCGCTCAGAGCGGACATCGAGCGCGAACTGAAGAGGACATCAAAGCCCATCGATCCGGAAAAGCCCGATGATCCTCATGATCCTCATCGCATCAACTGGTAGCGGTTTCTAAACTTGTGGTTCGGCTTTCTGCAATCGCGTAACCCGGGCCATTTGAGTTCCGGCAATGACAAGCACTATGCCTGCTATCTGCGGTATGGTTACCGGTTCTTTCAACAAAAGTGCAGCCGCAACGATTAAGAGTGGCCTTTGCAGCATCGTAATCATAGAAATTCTGGTGGCACCCACGGTGTTTATCGCATAGAGAAATGCGATATTGGCCAGTCCGGCGGCAATGCCGATCCAGATGCCGAAATACAGGGCGCTGGGCGGCATGCTCAAATTGAAGGGCAAAATAAATACGAGCGAAAAAGCTGCTCCCACAACCATTGTGCATGCAGACGCCAGGGCAGGAGAAATTTCGTCGGTGAGCCGCTCCATCTGCACTCTGTAAACCGACGAAGTTATGACCGCGCCGAACATGAGCGCGAGTCCCAACGGTTGCACTATGAATTGCGACATTTCGATCGACAAAACAACGCCCAGAAATGACAGCCAGAAGCCCGGCCAGAATAGCTTATCCAGTCGATCACGCCCGAGACGCTGATTGAGCACTGCTACTAAAGCCGGTGTCGTCGTCACGACCGTGATCACTGTGACTGCTGAAATATAATAAAGAGCGAACATAGTAAACAAGTTTGTGCCGATCAAAAGGAAACTGGCGCCGGTCAATTTCTTTAATTGACTGCGATCGGCGATTTTAAACCTAAAAAGCAGGCATACGGATGTGCAGAGCACTGCGGCAAAAATGCTCTTGAGGGTAAACAAATGCCACGGGCTCAAATGCCCGCGGAAACCGAACTTGACAATAATTGGCTCTATGGACGCTGCCAGCAGCGCTGCCATTATCCAGACCGTGCCTGAGAGACGCGATTCCGGACGCCCGGTACTAACCATTCAGCTTTCTTACAATCTCTCTGTGGCTCAAACCCTGAAGCCCCATTTTGCTTAGAGTCCGTCCGTGAGTAAGGAAATCAACTCCGCACATGACGGCGGACATATTTATAACAGAATCAATGGCAGGCGTTCTGAGATTCGCTAAACGCGACAGTTCATAAAGAGGAACATAAACTGTGGATATGGTTTCGGCCAGGGTCTTGACCATGTCCTGCCATGGTGCAGCTTGACCGTACTTAGGCACCATGGCCACGGCCTCGGCCGGACTGGCGGCAATCGCTCCGTACATTCTTCGAATATTGTCTGTGGTAGAAATCCTCTCAGTAGAGTAAGCATCGGCAATCAGGTTTAATTCCGATTCGATATGACTGTAGACATCTTCACTTCGGCCAGACATGGTGTTGACCAGCTCGCTCAAGGCTGCACCCATTTCGGCATCGACTCCGAATGCTTCTAAAACCGGATAAACGATGGCAGAATATTCGCAAAGCCCGCGGCTCAACAAATTGGTTGCTGCTTCCATCTTAGGAAGCAGCCTCTTCACCGCCGAATCGCAGTCGAAAGTAGAGCCGGGATTGGTCGATGCAAATTGTCCCCATTGCCTGATCGCGTGTACTTTTATCGTGGCGTGATTTTGTCTCTGGCAGTGAAAAATTGGATCGAATTCTGCTACCCGGACGCCAGCCACGCCATTGGCACGCAAGTATTTCTCGAATTCGAGGCAGGCACCAATGCCGCCACCATAGATGAGAACCGTGTGCTTGGCTCGCATCCACGGACTGAGAGACCACGCCAATTCTTTGTAGGTGTCAGGCGGCGACACAATAATCAAATAAGCACAGTTGGAAAGTAGCTGATCGGTACTCAGGCTCAAAGACTGACTGTCATATTGCCCGGAAATTGCGCCTTCGGCTGTAACAGATGAAACTCCACTCTTATTTTGCTGGTCGAGAACTTGAACCGGGTAGCCCCTGCCGCTCAAATAACAGGCCATCGCCAACATATGCTCACCGGAGCCGGCAATGCCTACCGATGGAAAGCCAGGCTTGACGCTGGTCTTAGTCTCTTGGCTTAATTGTACAGGCGCAAAGGCAACCGTCATCAGCGAGTACTCCTGCCGCTCACGACCGAAATTTTTTTGAAAGAGGATGAGTGAAGTATAACTTCTCTTGTCCTTAACAAAATATTCAAAGACCGGAATTAATCTCTGTCTTCGATTAATTCGTAGAAGTGTGCATTGGCTGGCCTTTTGCGTGGTAATGAGAGAATTAGGTCTTAAAATCAATTCTTATATATGTAGAGATAGCCAAAGGGTTTCAATGTCATTTCAGTCAAAACGCCAAATCCTGTTTGCCTTTGTAGTTCTGGCTGCACTGCAAACCATCCCCCAAGCAGGTCTCTGCCAGCCGCAACAGCAGTATGTTGTCAATGGAAAGCCGGTTTCTGAGAATGTCGGCAAAGCAATGATTCTCTCCAACAATGCGCGCGGCATTCTGGTCAGTTCAGACAAACCCGAGAAGGCACTGGAAATGTTGACAGAAGCTGAGCAGTTGGCACCGGAGTTACCGGAAGTGCAGAGCAACCTGGGTATGGCACTGGCAAAAATGGGGCGCACTGACGAAGCGATTGTTCATGTGGAAAAGGCGATACAACTCAATCCCGATCTGCCTGCCGCCGAAATGACACTGGGTAGTCTTTATCAATCGGTGGGCAGAACTCAAGACGCAATCCGCGTATTTAAGGACTTTCAAATACGCCACCCCAAAAGCGAGCACCTCACCAAGATCAAAGGTTTGATCACCATGCTGGAGAGCGAATCCAAACTGCAAGCCGTTCATCCTGACGGACCACAAACCGGTCCTGAGGATTATTTCGGCTCCATCAGTTTGAGCGGGGCGGTGACGAAATGGACTGCCGACCGCATGCCTATAAAAGTTTATCTGGCTCCCACTCAAGGCGTGATCGGCTATAAGTCCGGCTACATGGTAGGAGTAAAGTCAGCGTTCCAAGAATGGGCTGATTCGTCGGCAGGAAAAGTCAGCTTCGTGTATGTTCAGGACAAGGAAAAAAACGACATTGATTTCGCCTTTTCCAACGATATAAAGGCCGTCTCCAACCCGGCTGAAGGCGGAGAGGCGAAGGTTTATCCCGGACCCAAAGGCATCGTCAAAGCGCAAATTGTTGTTCTTACTCTTGATCCGTCTCCCGCCCAACCGATGTCCGAAAGCTTAATGCGCTGGATTTGCCTGCATGAAATTGGGCACGCGCTCGGTTTGATGGGACACAGCAATCAACACACAGACGTCATGTATAGTTCGATGCCCCTGGCTACCAGTGATCGTGGTCTGTCGGAAAGGGACAAGAACACTCTCAAACATCTATACTCAGATGCAGTGGTCGTGCACAAGGCTGAAACTCCGGCTATCGCCACGGATTCCACCAACCCTATGACACTCAACAATGAAGGCGCAGCGGCATTGCAAGCAGGCAATCTGGAGTTAGGCATAGAACGTCTGGAGAAAGCTTACAAGATCGATCCGAATATGAAAGTTGTAAAGCAAAACCTGGCCCAGGCCTACAGCATCCGCGCCATGCGCAGCGCACAAGCTGGAAAAATTCAAGATGCTGATGCGATATTCAAAAAGTCGGTGGCTCTTCTGGACGGTGGCAGCAAGACTCCTGTGGAAATGATGGTATTGCGCAATTACGCACTTTTTTTGCGCCTGGCCAATCGAGGTCCTGAGGCTGTAAAAATCGAAGCAGCGTTGAAAGTTCCCGTTGCAAAATAAGAAAAACGAATACAACTGATGTCATATCAAGATCGATACAAAGGACGCAAACTCAAGGATCCGCCTTCGTATCTTGGTCGCTTCGGTCTTTTTATTCTTGTGGGCGCGGCCTTTGCTGCCTTTGTCGGAAGTCTCAGAGGTATGGACAGCAGTCTTTGCGCGCTGGCCACACTGTGCGTGGTGGCATGTAAATTGCTGGTTGAATTGATTGCCACAAAATCAAATCTCCAATTACCCGAGCGATTTGCCAAGCTTCCTTTGGCTGTCTGGCTTCTTTTCTGGTTGCTGCCTGTGCCTCCACTCTGGTTCGTTTTGAGAAACATATGGCCGAAAAATGCCGATCCCAATGGCGCCATTGGTGTGTTTACTGTAGTTTGCCTGGCGCTATATATTCCCA
>JBGAVL010000163.1:0-13563 GCA_044228145.1 Obscuribacteraceae bacterium (SeqCode) | reverse complement strand
AAATTGGCCAAATTTGGCTTTCTTGCACTTTTAGAGTGCTGAACGCTCGCTGAGCGCTCAAAAAAAAGCGCATGGGCCCGAGAAAGAACGCAGAAGCACGCGGAAATACCCGCATAAAGGTCAGCAGAAAAACCAGCAGGGAAAACCGCAGAAAGACCAGGCTTTGAGTGTTCTTATTGAAAGTTTGATACGGAGTTCGGAGTTTGAAGCAGGCGGCAACATCATGAAATATGGCAACTCAGTCACAAAATACAGGCGATTCTATTTATCCAAATCGTCAACAGCGTGAAAACGCGCTCGCCAGCGCCCTTCATCAGAGTTTTCTCAATTCACCGCAATACGCCAAGCTGCTGGCCCGGACAGCCCGGCATTCACAGTCCGAGTTGAATCTGGCCGGACTTTCCGATTCGGCTAAATCGCTTGTTCTTTCCGTCTTGAACCACGAAGTGAAAAGACCGTTCTTCGTTATCGTTCAAGACAATCAAGTCGCCTCCCGATTGAAGCACGAACTCTCCAATCTGAGCCGCTTTCCAGTTTATTTCTATCCGTCCTCGGAGGTCTCCCCATACGAGCAGGTGTTGAGCAGCCCCGATAACATCGCGCCCCAACTGGAGGTTTTGAACAGAATCATCCAGGGCGGAGAAGAACCATATCTGGTGATCGTGCCGATTAGAGCGCTTGTCCAGCGAGTTTTAGACGCAGAGACTCTGCAAGAAAAAAGCTTCTATCTAAAACGCGCAGAGCGAGTCGACCGCGATGAACTGGCTCGCCGCCTGGCAGGGCTTGGTTATGCAAGAGAGAGCCTGGTCACTTTGCGTGGGGAGTTTAGTATCAGGGGCGATATTATCGACATTTATCCGTCCAGTGGATTTCCGATGCGCATTGAGTTGTTCGATGACGAAATCGAATCGATTCGTCAATTCAATATAGACAACCAGCGCTCGGTCGACGAACTTACGCAGGCACTGATCCCGCCGCGCTTCTGGATTGTCCTTGACGATACGAAAGAATTCAAAGACGAATTGATAAACAGGCTCAGGCAGTCGGCTGAAGAATCGGCGCAAAAACTCGACGAAGGCGCGCGCGAAACACTGCTTTCGATTATCGAAAACGACCTGACCGGTTTTGCATCAGGGCAATATCCTGAATCTTGCGAATACTATTTCCCCTTTGTCAGCAACCGCTTCGCCACGCTTGCCGACTATCTTCCGGAGCAATCGCTTGTCTTTTTCGACGAGTGGGATCTACTCAGTTCTTCTCTTTTAAGCTATGAAGAAAAACTGAATGAAGCGGTAAGAGAGGGGGTTTCTACCGGGCGCCTCCTGCCATTGCCCAGACCGTTGCATTCATCTTTTGAAGAATTGAAATCGCGCATCGGCAATTTTCAAAAGGTATATTTGTCCAGTTTGCCGGCATTTCCTGACGAGGCCGAGCATGCCGTCGTTCAATTCGATTGCCATCCGATTGAGCGTTTTGGCAATCAGATGCAGGCCGTCGTCGACAAAGTGCGCTCGTTCAGACGCAGCGAATATCAAATCGTCATTTCGACCGAACAGCCGCAGCGCATACTTGGACTTTTGCGCGAGTGGGACACCCCGGCCAGATACCTGGGAGCGGAGAGCGATATCAGGCATCACGAGCCGGGCTCGCCAGAAGCGGCAGCGGCAACAGGTAATTTGAATACACCCGAAAGCGCCGGAATCTCTTTTGCGGAAATGGTGGCACGAGGAAAAGCACCAGGCGCGGGCAGCGAAGTCTGGGTGACCAGGCATGGCTTTGTGCAAGGGTTTCGCATGGACGATACCATGCTCGTCTCGATTACCGATGCAGAAATGTTTGGGCTCAAGCGCCGCCCCACCGTCTATCGCCGCCAGGTGGCCGAGAAGACTTACGAGCGTTTCACTTCAGTTGCCGACCTGAAAGTCGGCGACTACGTCGTGCATATGAAACACGGCATCGGGCAATTCGTTGGCGTGCAGCGCATTGCCGTCGACAGTCAGCAGAGAGAATACCTGACCGTTCAGTACACAGGCGAAGACAGGCTGTATGTGCCTGTCGATCAAATCAATTTGCTCAGCCGCTACCGGGGCGCCGGAGACAGCGCTCCTCGCCTGTCTCGTCTGGGCGGCGCCGAATGGGAGTCTACAAAAAAACGCGTCAAGCGTTCGGTCAAACAGGTAGCCGAAGATCTGGTCAACCTCTATGCCATTCGAGCCAAACAAGAAGGCTTCATGTGCATTCCCGACACGCCCTGGCAATATGAAATGGAAGAGGCATTTCCATATGAGGAAACGCCCGATCAATGGCAGGCAATTCTCGATGTGAAAAACGATCTGGAAGCCAATAAGCCGATGGACAGGCTGATTTGCGGCGACGTTGGCTTTGGCAAAACGGAAGTGGCGATTCGCGGAATTTTTAAAACCGTCATGTCCGGAAAGCAAGTTGCGGTTCTTGTGCCGACAACGATCCTGGCCCAGCAGCACTACAACAATCTCTGCGATCGATTCAGCTCTTACCCGATTAGAGTCGGCTTGCTGAGCCGTTTTCGCACGGCAAAGGAACAGCGCGAGGTAGTGCAAAAACTGTCCCTGGGAGAATGCGATGTGGTAGTCGGCACACACCGAATGCTACAAAAAGACATCGCCTTCAAGGATCTCGGATTGCTGATCATCGACGAAGAACAGAGGTTTGGCGTCGGTCACAAAGAAAAATTGAAACAGTTGAGAGTGATGGTCGATGTGCTGACCATGTCGGCTACTCCGATTCCCAGAACATTGCACATGGCTCTCTCAGGCGCCCGCGACATGTCATTGATTCACACGCCGCCTGTCAATCGCCTTCCCATCAAGACCTTTGTCGGCGAGTATAAGCTGCCCCTGGTGCGCACCGCTATATTGCACGAGATGGAACGCGGCGGCCAAATTTTCTTTGTCCACAATCGCATCGAGTCGATCGAGCAGATTGCCTTTGAAGTGAAGCAGCTAGTGCCGGAAGCGCGCATCGTCATCGGGCACGGGCAAATGTCGGAGCGTGACCTGGAAAATGTAATGCTCGATTTTGCCGCGCACCAATTCGACGTACTTGTATGCACGACAATTATCGAATCCGGATTGGATATCCCCAACGTCAACACGATTATCGTCAACGAAGCGGACAAATTCGGTCTTGCTCAGCTCTATCAGTTGCGCGGTCGGGTCGGGCGCTCCGACGTGCAAGCATACGCATATTGCCTGTGCCGCCCGCAGAAAGTGCTCACCGAAACCGCACAAAGCAGGTTAAAAGCAATTCGCGAATTCACATCACTGGGCTCCGGTTATCAAATCGCATTGCGCGATATGGAAATAAGAGGAGTCGGCAACATTCTCGGCGCCGAACAGCATGGTCATATGATTTCTGTAGGCTTTGAGCTGTATTGCAAACTTCTGGAAGAATCAGTGGCCGAACTTAAAGGTCAAAGCGTCTCGTCTGATGCCGACGCTACAATAGATATCAACGTTTCTGCCTTTATTCCTGAGACCTACGTACCTGATTCCGATCAGCGCCTGATCGAGTACAAGAGACTCGCAGACATCAAAACCGACAGAGACTTAGGTATTCTAAAAGAAGAATGGAAAGACCGCTTCGGCAAGGCCCCTGAAGAAGTCGACAACCTGGCTAAAGTGGTCAGATTGCGCCTGCTGGCTGCTAAGGCTCAAGTTTCGGCAATCAAACCGGACGGTTTGAGTCTCAAACTCTCCGTTTCCTTCCGCTTAAATGAATGGATGCCGATTCAGAGCCGCTTGCCAAAACATCTGGCCAGCCGGACTACATACAAGCCAGGACAAGCGGGCGGAATCGGTCCGGCCCCCTGTATTTTGGTCCGCTCTCAGGGGCTCTCTCCTGTGGAGCAATTGGATTTGCTTGAAGAGTTGCTTGGTGCTATGGTTCTAACCTCAGTCGCCAATGCAAAATGATTTTTGTACTAACAGGAAAAAGGGGCACTTAATCGCAGTATGAAGAGACAATTAGCATTATCACTGGCGCTGCTGTCCGTCGTTTCCTTGCAAGCTTGCACTAAAACCGACCCGGACACCGCCACTACAGGCGACACCACTGTCAAGACCGAAGACAAGGGCAAAGAGGCTGGCAAAGAACCAGCCAAGGCCAGTGCCGCAGCCGAACAAAAGCCAGTCATGGACTTACCTCAGGTAGCCGACGCGATGAAAGTGATCAGGGCCAAGCAGCTCGGTGATGAAGTCGTCATCTGCTACGTCGAAGGTCAGCCCATTACTATGGGCACCTACAGACGCCAATTGAAAACCAATCTGCAAAAGTTTCAAGACACGATGGCACTGGATCCGGGTGTGATCAGACCCTACCTGGCTGAAGCTCACCGTCGAGGCATGACTCTCAACCAGAGCGAAAAAGCAAAACTTGTCGAGGCAGCAAAAGTTGCCCGCGGAACTACGCCCGAAAAATTCAGAGAATTTCTCAAAAGCGGCAATATGACCGAGGCCGATTTCGATAAATTGATCCTCGATGAGGCTCTGGCCAACAAAATGTTCCGTACCCTCCAAGAAGAAGGGCTCCTGGATTCGCTTGTCGATCACGAATTGTTTCTGGCTGAAGCGCGCGCCCGAGGCTATTCCCAAAAGGCTTTCAACAATTACATGGAGTTGAAAGACTCCGAAGTTTATCCCAGAGCCCTAAAACAATCGGGTTTGTCGCCCGAACTTTATCGCGACGACATCGTAAACAATTTCATGGTGGTGATGGCGCAGGACAAAATCATCACAGATGCCCCAGTCACAGACGCAACGGCCCGGAAGTTTTTCGATGAAAACAAAGACAAATTCAAACACGGCGAACGCATTCGTCTGAGCCAGATAATCATTGCCGCCCCTGAAGAAAACGTCGGCAACCTGGAAGGCATAAAGAGTCAAATTGTGCGCCTCAAACCAGATATCAGCCCGACAGAGCTTGACGAAGCAATGAAGGCAAAGAAAACCGAGCTGGCGAATAAAGCCGAGAGCATCCTAAAACGCGCCCAAAAGGGCGAAGACTTTAAGTTGTTGGCAAATGAAAACACCGACGATCTTCAAGCTCGCGCAGCTAAGACCGGTGGAGATGCAGGTTATGTGGAAGCAAGCATGCTGACGCCCGCCGTAAAGCAGGTGGTTGAGAATTTGAAGCCAGGCGAAGTGGCAGGAAAAGTAATTCCTATCGAAATCGGATACGTGATCACGAAAGTGACAGAGCGTCAGCCAGCCGGTCCATTTACGTACGCGGAAGTCAAGGATTTCATTATGCAAAAACTGAGAGAGCCCAATGCTAAAGCGGCTCTCGATCGATGGGTCAATGCCAGACGAAAGAGCGCGAAAATCGAACTTTCACAGGCAATGCGCTCCGAACTCAAGGACAGAAAGCTATTCAAATCAGAAAGCGCGGCCGTTCCATAAAATCAGATGCTCAATGGACGCGATAGCGCCACTGCATTTGATACTAAAAATGCTGCAACGCGCTGATTTCCCCGCGGTAAACGGCGAGGCTTTACGCACCATTGCTGGTAAGATCTGGGGCGGGTATTTTTTAACTCTTGGAAATTTAGTCGGATATGGTCAACGAGACTTGGGAGAATTTAAAACGGCAAGGCCAGAAGGCTTTCAAAGCACAGGATTATGAAGAGTGCTTGCAATGCTGGACTTCCGCCCTTGAAGAGGCGATGAAGTCCGGGCCCGATAATCTGAGAATCGCGACCAGTTGCGTGGACCTCGGCCAGCTTTACATCCACACCAACAGGCACGAAGAAGCAGAGTCGCTTTTGAGCAGAGCTCTCAAAATCCGTGAGGCGCAGCAAGGGGCGGAACACCTGCACGTTGCCGAATGTCTCTCCCTGTTGGCTCGCACCCATCTGGCCCAGGGAAAAGTCGAGCATGCCGAGGATCTTCTCAAGCGCACGCTCAATATCCGCGAAAAGGCTCTCGGGCATGACCACCCAAAAGCAGGCGAAAGCCGCCGTGCACTGGGCAATTACTATTCTTTGATCGGACGTTTTCCAGAAGCCGAACCGATTTTGCGCGAATCACTCACCCTCAAGGAAAGCCCACTGGCGCCTGACAACCTTGAAGTGGCGGACAGCTTGAAGACTTTCGCCCGGGTATTGAGAAAGCTTGGAGAATATGATGAAGCCACTCAATACTACGAAAGAGCTCTGGACATCAAAGAGAAAGTGCTGGGCGCCGATCACCTGGATGTAGCCGAAGGGCTGCGCAGCCTGGCCAACAATTATTCTTATATGGGCGACTATGACCGGGCGGAGCCATTGCACAAACGCTCGCTTGAGATATTCGAGAAGAATCTCGGCTCCGATCACCCGGAAGTGGCAACCGGTTTGCACAATCTGGCCGTCCTCTACCATCGCACCAACAAGTTCAGCCAGGCCGAGCCGCTTTTCATTCGCGCTCTGCAGCTGTTCTCATCCGTGCTCGGCACCGAGCACCCAGAAGTGGCTACCACTCTTGTTTCCATGTCTTTATTCTACGAATCGAAGGGTCGTATGGAAAAGGCGGAATCGCTATCTCGGCAAGCCCTGAGCATCTACGAGAAGAATTTCGGCAGCGACCACGTCAATGTCGGCATGAGCCTGCGCAATCTGGCCAATATCTGCAAAACCCAGGGGCGCATGTCGGAAGCAGAAGATCTGCAGGCGCGCGCCGACCAGATATTAGGCGCAGCACGCCACTAAATTCTATTGAACGAACGGGTTTTCGCGCTTTTCCGACCAGATGTCGGTGTTCGGCCCATGTCCCGGAATTACTTTGGTCGAATCGTCGAGCGTGAAAAGACGCTCAGAAATCGATTTGATGATCTCATCGAAAGAGCCGCCCCAGAGGTCGGTTCTGCCGATGGAGCGCTGAAAAAGCGTGTCTCCGGATAGCAAAGTGCTCTCTTTTTCCTTGACCGAAAAACACAAGCTGCCGGGAGTGTGACCCGGTGTGTGGATAACCGAAGCGGTGAGATTACCGACTTTCACTTCTTCCTCATCCTGCAAATAGTGATCGATGGGCAATGTATCTGTGGCTTTGAATCCGAACAAGCCACACTGTTTTTGCAGGTTGTCGTAGAGCCACTGGTCACCTTCGTGCAAGCAAATCTTGGCTCCGGTTTTTTCTTTCATTTCTCTAGAGCCGAGAATATGATCGAAGTGAGCATGAGTGTGAAGCAGGTATTTGACAGTCAATCCCTGTTTGTTCAAACGGGCAATGATCTTATCCACGTCGCCGCCCGGATCGACAACGATCGCTTCTTTCGTCTCCGGACACGCGATTATCGAGCAGTTGCACTGCAGGGGGCCGGCTGGAAACGTTTCAATGATCATTCGAAAAGTTCGCTGACGGATGAATCATCGTGGATACGAGCGATCGCTTCACCAAGCAGTTTCGCTACGCTGACCTGAATGATTTTCTTGGAGATTTTTGCCGGATCGTGCGGGATGGAATTGGTGACGATCAGCTTTTCAATGCAAGAGTCTTCCAGGCGCTTGTTGGCAGGTCCGGATAAAACCGCGTGAGTGGAGCAAGCAATAATCGACTTGGCGCCTTCTCTTCTCAAAAGCTCTGCACCTTTGACCAAAGTGCCTGCAGTGTCGACCATATCGTCGACCATAATTGCCACTTTGCCTTTGACGTCGCCCACCAGGCTGAGAGATTCAGCTTCATTGTGTTTGGTGCGGCGTTTGTCGATGATAGCCAGTGGAGAATCGTTCAATTTTTTGGCGAAAGCCCGGGCTCTGGCCACGCCGCCTACGTCAGGGCTGACCAGAACGACATCCTTGAGATTGAGCGAATTCATGTAATCGATAAGGACGGGGCTGCCGTAAAGGTGATCGACGAGTATATTGAAGAAACCCATGATTTGCGGCGCGTGCAGATCGAGGGCAACTACACGGTCGGCACCGGCAGTGGTTAAGAGGTCGGCTACCAGTTTGGCGGTAATCGCTTCGCGTCCGGCAGCCTTTCTGTCTTGTCTGGCATAACCGAAATAAGGCATTACGACGGTGATTCTGCCTGCCGATGCCCTTTTCAGCGCATCCAGCATGATCAAAAGTTCCATCAGATTTTCATTGACCGGTGAGCAAGTCGATTGCACAACGAAGCAGTCAACGCCCCGCACGCTCTCCTGGAGCTGCACGTAAATCTCACCATCGGAAAACGGCTGTATCTTGACCGGTGAAACTGAAAGTTCAAGATAATCAGCGACTTCTTTTGCCAGATCAGGATTGGCTGTGCCTGAAAGAATCTTCAGGTCGAAGTGTCCACTAGTCTCCTGGGCTCTACTCACGCCCACCGAAAGACTGGCTCTGTTTCGTATCTGAGCAACCAAGAGTGTCCCCTCCAATCCGCATGCTTCATATGGCAGAACTGCATTCTAATTTTAAAGAAGAAAAGGGGATTAGGAAAGGCGATAAGCAAATGTTTACCCATCACACAAATGGCAATTCGCCGCTCCGGCTGCGGGTTATAGCCCCTTCTAGCATGCACTTAATATGGAGATATGTAAGGCCGCCCTGCAAAAAGGCGGCATATGGCTCGCGCAACGGCCCGTCAGCAGACAGTTCGATGGTCGAGCCTTCGACAAAGGTGCCCCCGGCCATCACAACCTGGTCCTCATAGCCCGGCATGCCCGCAGGTTCCGGAGCCACGTGCGCATTGACGGGTGAAAAGTATTGAATGGCCCGGCAGAAGTTGACGAGCTTTTGGCGGTCGCCGAATTTGATGGCCTGAATGATGTCGAATCGACGATTCTTGGGCGCCGGCTTCACTTCCAGCCCCAGGTCGCTGAAAACGACAGCGGCAAGCATGGCCCCTTTCACGGCGGACGCGACAACGGACGGTGCCAGAAACAAACCCTGGAAAAGCAGCCGGTTTTGGTTGAAGCTGACGCCCTGATGCCCGCCAATGCCCGGCGCAGTAAGGCGAAACAAGGCTCGCTCTATCAAGTCCTGGCGCCCGGCGATGTAGCCACCGGAAATTGCCAGACCACCGCCTGGATTCTTGATCAAGGAGCCGGCGATGATATCGGCTCCGTGGCTTGTAGGCTCTGTAGCCTCGACGAATTCCCCGTAGCAATTGTCGACCATGACCAAAACTTCGGGATTGGCAGACTTGACCAGTGCAATCATTTTGCCGATTTCGTCATTGGAAAGGGTGCTGCGGTCAAATGAATAGCCGCAGGATTTCTGGATGGTGACAAGCCTGGTGGGAGGCTCGAGCAGTTTTTGAAGTTGGAGAATTTTAGCTGCTGCAACCTGCGCATCGATGCCGGCGGCATGATATTCAGAAACATTGAGCCAAACCGGCTCGATATCTATTTGTTCGTAGATAACACCCAGCTCTTTAAGTGAACCCCTGCCGTCTCCGGTCATGCCTATCACTTGCTGGAGAGTGTCATAAGGTGTACCTGTGATGCTGACAAGGCGATCGCCTGGCTTCAGACATCCATATAAGCAAAGAGCCAGGGCATGGGTTCCCGAAACGACCTGTATGCGCACAGCCGCAGCCGGTGCCGCGAGCACTTGAGCAAAAATGGCGTCGAGAACCTCTCTTCCGGCGTCATCTATGCCGTAGCCCGTGTGCTCGGCAAAATGTTCTTCAGTCAGCTTGTGGTCTCGAAAAGCATCGAGAACTTTTCTTTGATTGGTAAGTGCCGTCTCGTCTACAAATTCGAATTGGTCGGCAAGCGTTTTTTCCGCCTGGCGAATCAAATCTTTTGTGACCTTGTCGACTGTGCTGGTTTGCATGCCTCGTTATCTTAGCCGCAGTTTGGGTTTTCGCCCGATTTTCTTGAATTTGAATAAACAAGTGTGAATCGTTGAACTTTTTTTCTCATGCCTACGTCTACTAATTTGTCCCCTAAATTACACCTCAAACTTTTTTCTCATTCAACCATCCAAACAGGGAGGTGATTTCGTGCAATCTGTTCTCGACGTCATGTCGCTAGCTCTCTGCCAGGAGAAATGTCGGGTCTGCAAGGAAAACTTGAAGGTCGATCTGGTTGGCTTTCTCAACGGTCCCAAACGTTGGAAAGAGATCAACCGCTCGACTCTTTGCGACAGCTGTTTCTTCAAACTAGAACTCGAACCATCCATTTTGAGAATCGTCAACAATGAAGGCATGGCACCACTCATAGTGGCAGCTCGTTTACCTTATGCAGGCCCATTGAAAAAGATTCTCTATCACTTGAAATATGATGATGACCGGCTTGTGGTCGAAGATCTCTCGATGTTACTCAGCCAGGCGCTTGAAGATCTCGGCAAAATGGTCAGAGTAAAAGACTGCATACTGGTGCCTGTGCCACTGCACTGGAAAAGAATGATGAAGCGCGGCTTCAATCAAGCTGAGCTTCTGGCAAATCGCGTTGCTTACAGACACGACATTAGAATTGACACCCGCCTTCTTGCCAGAACTCGTCCCACAGCCACGCAGCATCAATTAGGCAAGGAGGAAAGAAAACTAAACGTTGAGGGCGCTTTTCAGGCAAAGCGAAAATACACAGAAGGTGCTCATGTGATTCTGGTCGATGATCTGCTCACATCTGGCGCGACACTGTCGTCGTGCGCCAGCACGCTGACGGACAATGGCGCCTTGAGCGTCAGCGCAATAACACTGGCCTACGCGCAGGCAGGCAAAGCTCAACAAAGACAAGAAGGCAAAACTGATCAAAACTAAGGAGCCTTCACCAATTTGCGCTTATCCATCACGACCATTCCACATCGACTTTTCGGCGCTGGTGCCGTGCTGATGTGTATATCGTAGCCCAGCTTTTGTAAATATTCGGTGATTCTCTCAATTGAAAATTCGTCAAACTTACCATTCAATATTTTCGAAACCTTAGGTTGATCGGTGCCAACGGTTTCAGCCACTTCCTTTTGCGTCATGCCACTGTTTCGGATCACTTCCTGCAAAGACATGAAAAGATAGGCCTTCAATTTAAGCCCGGCGGCTTCTTCCTCGTTGAACCCAAAATCTTCAAATACATTCTTGCTCATTTCTTTTTACTCTTTTGTCTGTGGGCAACTATTTCGCTGTGTCTCTTCTTTGCCAGTTGAATATCTTGAGTAGTCGTTTTTTCAGTCGTTTTCTTGGTGATAACTTGAAAGACGTAAATTACGTCGTCAAAGTTCGCTGTGTAGATCAGTCGATACTGACTTTTATCTTCGTCCTGAAGCTTAATTTCGCGCACACCCGCAGCAATCGTCGTCATCGGTCGATAGTTGTCCGGGTCGAGCCCCTGCTGCACGCGACTTAGTTGAAAGCCGCCCTCTTTGCGCATCGTCTCGGGCCAATCCTTTTTGATCTCATCTCGAAGCCGGTCTGGCCAAAAAATGACCTGCTTTTCTTCGGCTGGGTCGATTTCAAGCGTTTTCGGCTTATTTTTGGTCATTTCCAACCACTGTATGCCAAAACTGGCATATTGTCAATTTTTCAAGCTTGAGACCATGCCAGGCTGAGGTGCCTGGTTGCGCGGTGATTTGTTTTCATTCAAGTGACTTGCAGATTGAACAACTTGAGCTATTGGACGCAACAAGAACTATATTGAATCAGCAAACGCTTTTACTGTTTCTTCGATGTCTTTACTCGAATGCACAGTGGAAACGAAAGCTGCTTCAAACTGTGAAGGCGGCCAATAGATGCCCTTCTCGGCCAGTTTGCGCCAGACTTTTGCAAACTTGTCGGTGTCGCACTTCTTGGCGGTTTCGAAATCCACAACTTCTTTGTCTGTGAAGAACACAGTAATCATGCCTGTTATGTGAGCAACCTTCATGCCGCCTTTCTTGTCTGCCAACTCCTTCAAACCGGTGGCGAGCAATTCGGTTTTGTTGTTGAGCTTCACATAAGTCTCAGCTTGCTGCAGCATTTTGAGCTGCGCAATTCCTGCAGCCATCGCCAGAGGATTGCCTGAAAGCGTGCCGGCCTGATAGACAGAACCCTTGGGGGCGATCATTTCCATGATCTCTTTGCGGCCGCCATATGCACCTACAGGAAGGCCGCCACCGATGATTTTTCCCAGAGTGGTGAGATCGGGCTTGATGTCAAAACGAGCCTGAGCGCCACCTAAGGCGACTCTAAAACCAGTCATCACCTCATCGAAGATGAGCAGTGCTCCGTCTTTTTCCGTGATTTCTCTCAGTGCCTGGAGGAATCCGTCTTTGGGAAGAATCAATCCGGCATTGCCTACAACCGGCTCGAGAATGACAGCGGCAATTTCTTTGCTGTGTTCTTTGAACGCTTTTTTTACTGCATCGAGATCGTTGAAGGGTATCGTCACCGTCAGTTTCGTAGCTTCTTCCGGCACCCCCGGGCAGCTGCTGATGCCGAGAGTAGCCAATCCAGATCCGGCTTTTGCCAGAAATGAATCGGCATGTCCGTGATAGCAGCCTTCAAACTTCAAGATGATGTCGCGCTTCGTAAAGGCTCTTGCCAGCCGTATTGCCGACATGGTCGCTTCGGTTCCGGAATTGACCATGCGCACCATTTCAATTGAAGGTACGAGATGGCAGATCAATTCAGCCATTTCAACTTCTTGCCGGCAGGGAGCACCAAAGCTCGTGCCGTGAGAAAGCGTGCTTTCGATTGCTTCCAAAACCCTGGGATGGCAGTGACCAAGCACCATCGGGCCCCACGAACCGACATAATCGATATACCGATTTCCATCCACATCGGTTAGATAAGGACCGTCAGCCCGATCGAAATAAATCGGGGAGGCGCCCACCGCTTTCAAAGCACGGACCGGTGAATTGACTCCGCCAGGAATAACGGACTCGGCTCTTTCAGCCAGTTGCTTCGAACGGCTTGCCAGTAATGTTGTGGACATGATCGTGCCTCAATGCGTTGAGTGTGAATACCAGCCCTAGGCTTTGGCTCCCTCTTTCTTTTCTGTGTATGCGCTCATTACCCTTTCGATTGCCGATTCGACAAGTTTTGCCGCTTTCTCACCGGCGTTGAATTGGCGCATCTTTCCTTCTTCATCGAAAAGGTAGAAGGCAGGGACATACTTATTTTCAAAACCGTCAGTGATCTCGTGCCAGTTGTCGACGACACAAGGTTGTTTCACTTCATACTCAGTTATTGCTTCTTTTACGGCATCGATGTTGGTATCCGATTCCTGCCTCGGCATATGAACGGATACTATCTTCAGACCTTTGCTGCCATATTTGTCCAACCAGCCTGAGATCTCAGGCAACGACTCTTTGCAAATTCCGCAGCTGATCGCCCAAAAATGAATGAGGACTGGAGTTCCTTTCAGGTCATCGTTTTTCATCGGCGCGCTGTTGAACCACTCGGTGCCTCCTTCAATAGAAGGCAGGGCGGCGTCCATACGAAGTGGCATCAGAACCTCCTTTTAGCTCTTAGCTTTTGGCCGGACTCATGCCGACAAGTGACAACTCTTGACGCACAACGGCAATTGATCCGGCGTCCAGCGTAAGTAGATTATTGTATCGCCCCGTAAGCTTATGTCGTGCCTAATTTAACTGTTGCGAAGCCGATCTAAACGGTGATTTGTAGGGGCGACGCCATGCGTCGC